>JBBSGM010000097.1:0-15650 GCA_038254065.1 Mycobacteriales bacterium
CCGCCCACCCCGACACGGCGTGCGATCCGGCAACAACGGCTCCAGACGCGCCCACTCAACATCAGTCAGATCATGACGAGCATGCATGAGCAAGATCTACCGCACCCGAACATCAAGATCCCGCAGACACGCCCTAGTACGACGCCGGTCCGGTCGCGCAGCGCGCTCACGATCTCGACGGCAGCCAGCGAGTCGCCACCCGACGTGGAGTGGTCGTCGTCCAGTCCCATATCCGGCGTGCCGATGGCGGCGGCCATCACGGCAAGCACCTCTTCGGCGTCTATGGGGACGAACCGATCCGCGGTCGCGGATGGCGCGGGGACCGCAGCGGTCCTGTTCTCGTTCTGCGTGGGGCCGGCGACCCGGTCGACCCAGTGCCGGGTTCGACGCAGGGGGTGGCCGGGCAGCGACGTGCGCCGCGCATGGCGCAGGACGGCGGCACCGGCACTTGCCTCGGTGGAGTCGTCCGTCACGGCCGGATGGGCGGTTCCGGAGGCGTCGGTCCGCAGCGCCTCGGCCAGCTCGCCGATCGTGTGGACCCGGAACGCTCGGCGCACCGACGCCTGCACCCGCCCGGACAGAAGGGTGTAGGCGACGTCGTCGAGGCGTGGAGCGGGGGCCCGGACCAGCCGGTCGGCCAGGCGGAACTCCAGCTCGGTCAGTGCGGGGTGGTCCCGGGCGGAGATCACGACGAGGTACTCACCTCGCGGTGGTACGGGTCGGTCGTCGGGCGCCGCCGCGGAGAGCACGCAGTGCGCGTTCGAACCACCGATTCCGAAAGAGCTGACGGCCGCAGCGCGGAGCCGGGCCGGAAGCGGCGCCCCCCTGTACACGGTGAACGGCGTGGTCCCCAGCTGGAGCTGCGGGTTCAGCTGCTCCACGTTGATCTGGGGCGGTACGATCTGCCGATCGAGCACCAGCGCGGCCTTGATCACGCCGGCGACACCGGCCGCAGCGTCGAGGTGACCGAAGTTTGCCTTCAGACTACCCAGGCGGCACGGCATGTCGGTGTTCCGCGCAGAGTACGCTGCGGCGAGCGCCCGTACCTCGATCGGATCGCCAAGGTAGGTTCCCGTGCCGTGGGTCTCCACATAGTCGATATCGTCAGCGTCCACGCCGGAGAACGCGAGTGCGTCGAGTACCACCTCGGCCTGGCCGTCGGCGCTCGGGGCGGTGTACCCGACCTTCGCCGCCCCGTCGTTGTTCACTGCCGTGCCGCGGACGACCGCGTAGATGTGGTCGCGGTCGGCCAGCGCTGTGCTCAGGCGCTTGAGGACGATCATGCCACAGCCGTTGCCCTTGACCGTTCCGGTCGCTCCGGCGTCGAAGGGCCGGCACACACCGTCGCGGGACAGGATGCCGCCCTCCCGGTAGAGGTAGCCGCCGGTCTGCGGAAGGGTGATGCTGACGCCGCCTGCGAGGGCCACGTCGCACTCGCGGCCGAGCAGCGACGTGGCGGCCAGATGAAGGGCGGTCAGCGAGCTCGAGCAGGCACTCTGCACGGTCAGGCTGGGCCCTCGAAGGTCCAGTTTGTAGGAGACGCGGGAGCAGAGGAAGTCTTTATCGTTTCCCACGATGACCGGATGCGCGAAGAGATCGTCGCGGTGGTCCGGGCTACGCAGGACGTGCTCCGTCAGGTAGCTGCTGAAGGTGGTGCTGCCGAACACCCCGATGCGCCCGCCGTGCTCGGTCGGAGGCGTCCCGGCGTCCTCGAGCGCGGCCCACGCGCACTCGAGAAAGAGGCGGTGCTGCGGGTCCATCAAGCGGGCCTCGGCCCCGGTGATGTGGAAGAACTCGGCGTCGAACTCCTCGACGCCCTCCAGCTCGATGCCGTGGGCCACCCAGTACTGGTGGGCAGCCTGGTCGTCGCGGATTCCGGCGGCCCGCAGCTCGGCGGGCGTGAACGCGCGACCGGCGCGGCGTCCGCCGAGCAGGGCTGCCCAGAATCCGTCGAGGTCGGGTGCCCCGGGGAACCGCCCGGCCATACCGACAATGGCAACCTCATGGCCCGTGTTCGGGTCCGCGGCGGACCCGACGGCGGCTTGCTGAGACATCTCGTTGTTCATGACGCTCTCCCGTGACGTTGCACGACGGTGCGGGGGCCGCGGACAGCGCTGCGCCGGGTTGGATCCGGTACTCCCGCCGGGTCGGACCTCGACCGAAGATGCGCGCTGAGCTGGCGTACAGTGATCAGCCGGAACAAGTCGATCATGGTGAGACCGCAAATACCGAAGGCCTCGACGAGTGCCCGGTGCACCTCGGCGACGTGCATCGAGGTGCCCCCGACCTCGAAGAAGTTGTCGTCCAAGCCGATGTTGGCCGCCTGCACCGCCTGTTGCCAGATCTGGCGGACGCCGGCCTCGACCGGGTCCTCGCCCGCTTCGCGTGGCCGGTCCGGGGACTGCTCGGCCCGAGTGGGTGCGGGCAGCGCGTCGTCGTCGACCTTGCCGTTGACGGTCAGGGGCAGCGCCGTGAGCCGTATCAGGAAGGAGGGCATCATGTGCGGCGGCAGCAGCGGTCGCAGTGCCTTCCGGATGTCCACGTCGGACATCGCTCCGGACTCGACGAGGTAGCCGACGAGCCGGGGTTCGACGTCCTCGCGGGTGTCGAGACGCACGGCCGCCTCGCGGACTCCCGGCACACCGAGCAGCGCGGCTTCGACCTCGCCGAGCTCGATCCGGTAGCCGCGCAGCTGCACCTGCTTGTCGCGGCGTCCTTGGTAGACCAGCGTGCCGTCGGCCCGCAGGTGGCCGAGGTCGCCGGAGCGGTAGGCGCGCACGCCCTCGCGCAGCAGCAGGAAGCATTCCGTAGTGCGTTCGGGCTGGTTGCGATAACCTCGTGCCACCCCCGCGCCGCTCACCAGCAGTTCGCCGGTGACCCCCAATGGCACCGGACGTAGCAGCGGGTCGACGACGGTGACCGCCAGGTCACCGAGCGGACGGCCGATGATGCTGGCCTGTTCGCCCACATCGGCGGCAGTGATCTCGTGGGCGGTGACGTGCACAGTGGTCTCCGTGATGCCGTACATGTTCACCACCCGGGCTCGATCGCCGACGAGCTCGAACCACGGCGCGAGCGCGGCGAAATGCAGCGCCTCTCCACCGAAGATCACCAGCCGGACGGCGAGTCGGTCGGCGAGTTCAGGGGTGAGCACCTTGAGTAGCTGACCGAAGGCCGAGGGCGTCTGGTTGAGCACCGTGACCTCGTATTCGGCAAGGTGTTCGGCGAAGTCCGCCGGTGATCGGGCGATCACGTCCGGGACGATGGTCAGCCGCCCACCGTGGAGCAACGCTCCGAAGACCTCCCACACGGAGAAGTCGAAAGCGTAGGAGTGGAACATGCACCAGGTGTCGACCGCGGAGAGGTCGAACCGTTCGCGGGTCGCTGCGAACAATCGCATGACGTTGTGGTGAGTGACGGTGACGCCCTTCGGGACGCCGGAGGAACCCGACGTGAAGATGACGTAGGCCGGATCGTCCGGCCCGACGGGCAGCCCGATCCGTTCGGCGCTCCCCGCGGTGGTGCTGTGCAGGACCTCCTCGGGGGTGACCCTGGTGCGCAGCGGCACATCGGGCAGGGCGCCGGGGTCCGCGATCACCGGAAGGTCGTCGAACTGCTCCACGATCTGCAGGGCGCGCCCGATCGGCGAGCCGGGGTCGAGCGGCACATAGGCGCGGCCTGCGCGCAACACCCCCAACAGAACGGCGATCAGATCGGCGCTGCGCGCCATGGCCACCCCGACGAAACCGGAGGCGGTGTGCGCGCTGAGCCATGCGGCGACACGCCCGGCCTTGTCGGCGAGCTCGCGATAGGTCAGCGTCACGGCGCCGTCCGCGACAGCGACGGCGTCCGGGTGTTCGGCGACCACGGCGTCGAACCAGTCCGGCAACGACTCCAGTGTGGTGAACGTTCGGTGATCGTTGATCATCGCGTCGAGCTCTGCGGCACGGACGGCGTCGAGGACGGTCAGCTCGTCGAGCGCGACGTCGATGTCGGCGGCGGCGCGGTCCAGCACGTGGCGCAGGCACTCGAGCGGGCGGGCCGCCGCCAGTCTCGGCAGGTAGTCGGCGACGAGGACGAAACCGTCGGGATTGTTCTCGATGTTGACGGTGATCGGGTACTTGAGGAAGCGCCGCGGCACGTCGAGCCGCACCACCTCAGCCCCCTCGATACTGAAGCCGAGTGCCTGCCTGTAGTAGGTGAACGCGTTGTCGACGGCGAGCAGCCGATCAGTAGTCCTGCCGAAGACCTCCGTGGCGTGAGCAGTGAGGTCGAAGTCCTGATGGCGCAGCAGTCGCAGCGTCGTCTGCTCCACTGCGCGAACCAGTTCGGCGAAGGATCGGTACTCTGCGAGGTCGAACGAGACGGGTAGCGTGTTAATGCAGTAGCCGATCACCCGTCGATGCCGGCGGCCCCGCCGGTTGGCGAGCGGGATCCCGGTCGTCACCCGCGTGCGGCCGACGAGGGCGGCGAGCAGGCTGAGGTAGCCGGCCAAGAAGAAGGCGAACGGAGAGATCTCCTGCTCGTCGCAGAGCTGACGCACGCGGGCGCTGGTCTGCTCGCCGAGGGGCAGCGCGACGGGTGTGCCGGGCAGCGCGCCGTCGTCGTTGCGCTCTGCCAGCAGTGCGTCGTGGCCGAGGGAGGCGAGTCCGCCGAGCGCGGTGTGGAAGAAGCCCACTGCTTCCGCCGTCGCCTGTTCGTCCGGTGGTTCGGCGAAGTCGGCCGGCAGGTCACCGAGCTCCGACGCGCAGGCGTCGAAGGCCACCGGATCTCGGTATGCCACCGTGATCCGGTCGAGGAGTGCCCAGAGCGCGAACGCGTCGCCGATCAGATGCGAAAGCACGATCGTCAGGTAGGTCGCGACAGGGCCACGCCATACCCGGAACTCGTAGAGCGGCCAGCCAGCCGGATCCATGGGGCTGTCGACGGTCCGCGTCAGGTGCTCAAGGATCGCTCCCTCTTCAGTGGCGTCGACAAGGTCGACCACGTAGCGGCGGTGGCGCTCGTCGCGGCCCACCGGGCCGCCGGGGCCGTCGTGGAAGGTGGTGTTGAGGCCCACGCTCGCTTGCACCACCAGCTGCACCGCGGTTCGCAGCTGCTCGGGGTCGACGTCGCCGGTGATCCGGTAGGGGAAGACGACGTTGAACGCGGGGTCACCCGGGTAGAGCCGGTGGTAGAGGTAGAGCTTCTGCTGCTCGGTGGTCAGTGGCACCCGCGCAGGCAGCTGGCGGGGGCGGTCGGCTATCCCGGCGAGGTCGTTCATGACGATGTCTCCTGTTGCGGCGACTGTCCTGCAGTGGACTCGGCGAGGTCGCGCAGGTTCAGCAGCTGCCGGCGCATCATGATCATGTCGCCGAGTGACAGCAGCCTCCGTCGGAGTCGCGCAGCCGCGGTGTCGGCTCCGGCGGTCAGTTTGACGACCACCCGCGATCGGCCTGCTCCGCGAGAACGCACGCGGTACGTGACCGCGAGATCCCCGTACATCCGGGCGAACCCCGGCGTGATGCGGCCCGTGATGTGATCGTCGGCGGCGAACCCGCTGATCCGGAACACCAGGAACCGCTGGTCCACCGCGAGGTCCTCGATACCGACGGTGAGCCGGCGGGGGCTACGCCGCCCGATGTTGTCGATCCAGTCGTAGCTGTAGGGCGCGATCTTGAACTGGCACAGCCAGCGGAAGGTGATCGCCACCGGAGCGTCGACATCGACGGCCCGCAGCCAGCCCTCGACATCAGGATGCCCGGCCAGCTCATCATCACAAGGGTAGTGCTCTGTCTTCTCCGCCGATGTGACGTTCCAGTACTTGGCCTGTTCGATCAGGGTCACGCTGTCCGACCTCCTCCTTGTGGGGGCGGTGGCGGGTGCCGCCACCGCGTGATGTACCGGCGGCGGGTCACCCGCAGCCGCCTGCGTGGCCGATGTCGGTGGTGCGCGCCCCCGTGCCGGCGAGCCGCTGGGCCTCGACCGAGGCGTACCGCGGGGTCACGTCGGCACCGGTGGGGTCGGCATTGAGTGCGCCGACGAAGTCGGTGAATCGGTCGACGCCCCAGAACTTCTCTCGCCCGACGAGGAAGGGGACCCCGAAGACTCCGTCGCGGTGGCACTGCAGCAACGCGTGGGCCCCGGCAGCGCGCAGGTCGGGGTCGGCGGGGGCCGCAGCCGCGGCCGCGGCGTCAAGCCCCAGATCGGCTGCGATCTCCCCGATCACGTCGGCGCGACCGATGTCGCGACCCTCCTCCCATCGTGCCCGGTAGACTGCGCGCCGGAAGTCGGGGCCGGCTCCGTTCCGGTCGGCCAGCAGGTAGCCGAGATGGGAGGGTTCCCACACCACGGCTCGCGGTCCACCGGCCAGGTGAGCGGGAATCCGAGCCTGCCGGCGAGCCGACGGACGTCCTGGAGCATGTACAGGTGCTTTTCACGAGACATCGGCGTGTAGATCACCGAGCCTCCGCGCTCGGCGAGCAGCGCCTCGGTGACAAGGTCCGGCTCGAAGAACGGACGGTACTCGATGTCCAGGTCCGGTATCTGCTCGGCGAGCCGGTGCGCCATCCATGAGTACGGGCTGCGGAAGGAGAAGTAGAAGACCTTGCGCCGGGCCGGACTCACAGGACGATCCCACCGTCGACCTGGATGACCTGGCCGGTGATGTACCGGGCCTGCGTCGAGGCCAGGAACGACACCAGGTTCGCGACGTCGGTGGGCTTGCCGAAATGGCCGAGCGGGATCCGGGCGAGCGCGTCGCGGCGCACCTTGTCGGACAGCCCGTCGGTCATGTCGGTGGCGATGTAACCCGGGGCGACCGTGTTCGCCCGAATTCCGTAGCACCCTAGTTCCTTGGCCACTGACCGGGTGAAGCCGATGATCCCGGCCTTCGACGCAGCATAGTTGCTCTGGGTGGCGTTGCCGTACACACCAGCGGCTGAGGAGACATTCACGATGCTGCCCGTGCGCCGCTTCATGAAGGAGAATCCGACCGTGCGGCAGACGTTGAACACGCCGTCGAGGTTTGTTCGGAGAACGTCGGTCCAGGCCGTCGCCTCCATCAGAACCAGCGCCGAGTCGCGGACGATCCCGGCGGAGTTGACGACGACGTCGAGCGGGCCGAGCTCGCCCTCGGCCCTGCTGACGAAGCCCTGCACGGCGGCGAGGTCGCTCACGTCGCACTGTGCAGCGAGCACCCTTCGGCCACACTCCTTGACGTCGCGTTCGACCACCGAGGCCAATCCGCTCTCCCGCTGGAAGCAGAACGCGATGTCATAGCCGTCGGCGGCGAGCCGCCGGACGACTGCGGCGCCGATCCCCCGGGAACCGCCGCTGACGAGAGCCGTCCCGACCGCCGGTACTGGCACGTTCACGATGCGGCCCTCGTCCGGCTCGGTGTCACCGACGGTCCCTGCTCGGTCGGCGGACGCAGCGCGGTCGGCGGACGCAGCGCGACCACGACCCGTTCGATCTCCACCACGGTGCGCCCTGCGGCGGTGCAATGACCGCTGAAGACGGCCGCGTCGGCGAGCAGCCGGTTCATCCGCACGTGGTGGCGCACACGCGCGGCGCCGACGACGTCGTCGTGCACGCTCAGCCCGGACAGCGCACCGAAGAGCATGACCCTGTCGCGGAGCCCGGTAACGAGGTTGAGAAGGATGCCTCCGGATTGGCACAGCGACTCGGCCAGTAGCGACACCGGGTGGGCCGTACCGCCCGGTTGGTGGGGATCGGCCGGAGGCAGGTCGGTCTCCGCTACGAGGGACGTCGCGGGATCGAGCTCCAGGACTCGGTCGACCAGCAGCATCGGATCCCGGTGGGGCAGCACCGCCTCGATCCCGGCTCGGTCAAGTACCGGGGGCGGGCTCCCGAGCGGTACCGGGTGTGCGTCTCGCGAGGAGCGGGGCCGATGGCCGTAGTGCAGCACGAGGTCGGCGACGTGGCCCCGGTGGGTCGAGCAACGTGCCCGCACCTCGATACCGTCACCGGATGTGGGGCAGGCCAGTACGCACGCGGTGGTAATGGTGTCGCCAGGCAGGACGGGTGCGCGAAACCGTGCTGAGGGGACGGCGGCCAGTTCGTGGTGTCGCCCGAGCCGGGCCGAATGCTCCTGCGCCGCCCGATGGGCCGCCTCAACGAGGAAGACGCCAGGGAAGATCGGGAAACTCGGGTAATGACCTGCGAAGAAGCCCTCGTCACCGGTCACAGATGTGTTCGTGACGATCGAGGTGGCGTCGCAGGCCATGACCTCTGAGGTGGCCATGAGCGTAGTCGCCACCGGAACGGGATTCGGCCATGTCAGGCTCATCGGAGCTTCTCTACGAGGATCCGGTAGGCGTCGTCGAGGCAGGTGATCGTCTTGAGCTCCTGCTCGCTGATACGGATGCGGTAGCGCTTCTCCATCGCGACGACGACCTCGAGCCCCATCAGTGAGTCCACCTGGAGGTCGCGAGTGAAGTGCGCGCGATCGGTGACCCGCTCGGGATCGAGGTCGAGGATGTCGGCGACCAGGTGGCGGACCTGTTCCTTGTCGAGTGCGGCGTTCGATGCGGTGTCAACGGACACGGGGTGGGCTCCTTTTGTCGTGGGTGGTACTCAGGATTTGGTCAGGCGCGCACGAGTGCCGCGCCCACGCCGCCGTCGGCGGCGACGCTCGTGATCAGGCAGGGACGGGTTCGAGGACCACCGACAAGCTCTGCTGTGGCCAGCAGCGCGGCGAGTTGGAGCGCACCGCCCGCGCTGTATGTGTCGCCAACCGCGGCCGCCACCTCGATGAGGTGCTCGGGGCCTGCGGCTCCGAGCACCTCATCGACAGCGGCACGCTCGGCCGCAGCGGTGACCGGGTCGGCGCCGAGACTCACCGCCCAGACGTCTGCCGGGGCCACTCCGGCACCGGCGAGGAGCCGGCGCAGACAGCGCGCCAGCACCCGGGCTACCGCGTCCTGGTCTGGCTCGGGGTCGGCGCGGTCTCCTGCGGAAGCATCCAGGCCGGAGTGATGGACGCCGAACTGGAAGCCGACCAACTCGGCGAGCGCGTCGCTCTCAGGCACCGCTGCCGCCGTGGGCGCCTTGAGCACGAACATCGCGCAGCCCTCGCCGAGGGGGCGCATAGCGCGCTGGACTCGGGAGCGCAGGTGCCGGTCCCCCCACGCCCGGTGGACACAGTACTCTTCGGCACTCCCGGCAAGCATCGTTGTGGAGTAGCCGGCCCGCATGATGCGCGCCGCGTAGCGCAGCGCCAGCAGCCCGCTGAGGTACCCACCGGAAATGGTGGTGTTGGGGCCGACGAGACCGAATCGGATGGCCGTCTGACCGGCAGCGCAGTTCATCACGGTGTTCGGGAAGAGGGCCGGGTTGACGTAGAACGGTTTGGACTGGACGACGGTCTCGCGGGTGAAGTCGCTGATGGAGGCGACGCTGCCGGTGGTCGTGCCCAACACCACACCGACCGCGTCGGCACCGATACCCGAGCCGCCGGAGCCGAGTCCGGCGTCATCGAGCACCTTCCCGGCCGTCGCCACGGCGAGTCCGGTCAGCCGGTCCATCGAGCGGGTGTTCTTCTTCCCGAGAAACCCCTGGACCGTGAAGTCGGGAACGACTCCGGCACGGCGCACAGGTGCTCCTGTGATCGGGCGCAGGCCCGACCGTCCCTGAGCGCGTCCTTCGATGAACTCCTTGCGGCCGATCCCGATCGACGAGATCACCGACCAACCGGTGATGCATGGCCCGTGCGGCATGGGAGTGCTCCTTGTCAGCAGGTGGGTCACAGGAACCAGACGAGGGCCGAGCATTCGACCAGGTCGGGCAGCAGGCCGGCGTCGATGGGCACGACCCCGTCGACCATTCGGTCGATCGGGACGGCCAGCAGGGCGCAGTCCTGGGTGATCACATACACCTGGCCGTCCCTGTCGAGCAGAGCGCGAATGTCGGAGGCGGGGTCGGGAAGTGTGTCGAACGACCGATCCCCGAGATGAAGGGCGGACGCGTGTCCCCCCGCGACGGCCAGCGTGACCGCCACACCGCGCAGCACGACGGCGATCGGTCCGTCGAGCTGCGCGCCCAGTCCGCGGGCAAGATAGAGCGGCCCGGTGAACTGCGCTTCCACGGCGCCCCGGTGGGCTCGCTCGATGATGGCAAGAGCCCGATACCGTGGGTCCCCGGTCCCGCCCACCGTCACATCACCCCCATCATGAGCGACTGATCGGCGTCGGCGAGATACCGGCCGAACCTGCGCGAAGGGGCGAGCGTGACGTTGTCGGGCTGGTCGGTAGTACCGCGGTCGTACATGCAAAATCTGCAGACCACCCAGGTGAGCCGGTCTGGCCATGCCGCGATCAGATCGTCGGCAAGTCTGGCCGTGCTCGGATAGTCGATGCTCCACGAGGCGAGGTTCCGCGGCTTGGCCCCACCGAGGCTGCGCAGGGTGAGCCCGGTCGCCCAGCCACATGTCCAGACCGTCACGCGGTGACCGGCGCGTAGTGCCGCATCGGCCAGTCGGAACATCGTGGTCGCGGTGTCCGCCTCGTGTGGCGTCGCCATGAGCACGAGCAGCAGAGTTCGGTCGGGCGCCCCGGTGATGAGTTCCATTCTCGGCTCCTCTCGGTTCGGGCCGGTTCAGTGCCAGATCGGGGTGCAGCCAGAGGTCAACAACAGCTCCACGAGTCCGGCTGCGTTGCACAGCCGGACGTCCGCGATGAGATCGGCGCAGTCCGCGCCCCTCGTCACGAGCGAGTGATCGTCGGCGTGCACCGTCACTCCGGTGCGCTCGACGAGCGCCGGGAGTGGCCCTGCCGCTCCGGCCCGCGCCATCAGCACCGCGTTCTGAACGAGGACCACATCGACCGGGTGACCGCGGTCAGCCAAGCCCGCGGCGAGATCAGCGAAGGCGCCGACGTCGGGGGACTCCATCGGGCTTCGGCTCTCGATGAGCAGGTACCGAGGACCTGGCGCGGTCAAGGCCGAGAGCCCTTCCCAGGGCTCGCCGGGTGTCCCGCCGAAGGTCGACACGGCACCAAGGCGGGTGATCACGACGCTACGTCCTATGCCTTCGGAATCAGCGATGGTCACCACGGAACGCCGCCACCGTCGAGTCGTCGAAGTCGACGAGTGTCCAGTCCTTGCGGTTCTCGATCACCGCGTATCCGTGGGTGATGCTCCCCGTCGCGGTGTGTACCAATGCGCCGTCCCGGAGTATATAGCAGTCCATGGTCGCCGTGTAGATGACGTCCTTGAAGATCGAGTCAACGGTGTACACAGTGTAGATCTCCTCCTCCATCAACGCTTCGCGCAAGATGCGTACACGCGCTTGCGGTACGACCGGGATCCACTTCTTCGTCCGGAGCATCCGCTGGATCGAGATACCCCTGTCGGCCAGGAAGAGGTCGACGACCTCTTCCATCAGCCGCAGGTATCCGGACTGCTGGATGCGGTCGGTGAAGTGGCAGTAGAAGTACGGGATCCGCCACTTCCAGACGACCGCGTTACGGCCGTCGACCAGTTGCTTCGCAATGTCGTCGTCGTCTGGATCGAGTTCGCCCCGGCCGAGCAAAGGGGTCCCACCGGCGTCGAGTGCCGACCCGGCACGGTCGATGCGGTCGACCGTGTAGGGCACCAGCTCCGGGGCGATGTCGACAGTCCGGCTATGCCAGTGGTCGCGCCGCAGCACCACCCGCAGCTTCGCAACCACCGCTTTCACCTCATGACCGTCGCGCGGCACGAACGCGGCGAGGGCGAACGCGAGCTCGCCCTGCGCGTCATGGGTGGCGGGACGGATCTCTATGCGGACGAGGTCGTCCATGTGTAGCGCGTGCAAGATGCGGGCGTCGGTGTCGACGATGTCGATGCACAGACCCTGTTCCTCGAACAGCTGGCGCGGGGTCAGACCGGCGAGACGGAACTGCTCGAGTACCGCCTCCTCGAGCAGGTAACAGACGTGTTTGAAGCCGATCCATGAGCAGATGTTGGAGCCCTCGAAGCGCGGCCGGGCCTGTACCTCCGCGGGACGACTGAGTACCTCGATCATCAAAGCCTCGCCTTTCGGGACGACGCAGGGGGAGTGCCCCGCGTGGGGGTGATACGCAGCAGCAGGTCGGTGATGGCCCTGTGCACCTCGGTGGGCCTTTCGAGCATCGGAAAGTGCCCGCAGCCCGCCACAAGCCGGAACTCAGCGTCGGGCAGTGCGGCCGCGAGCGAGCGAGCGTCGCCGGGCCGGGCCGCTCGGTCGTGTTCACCGGTGAGCACCACACACGGTTCCCCGAGCCGATGGAGCGGAAGGTCAGGCGTTCCGAGGAGAATCTCCAGGAAACGCAACGCGCCGTACGGGCCGACCCGCTCGCACACCCTGCGGGACATGTCGTGACTCAGCCCATAACGGTCGGCGCCCCGGCGCAGTCGGATACGTTCGTGGAACAGCCTCCGGAAGTCACCGGCGAGTTCCTCGATCGTCGACCAGTCGAAGTCGTCGGCGCTCGGCCGGTAGAACGGCGACACGAGCACCACGGCCGCTGGCCGCGGGCTGGGCCCGGAGCTGGTGAGCCGCCGAAGTGTGATGTTGGCGCCGAGGGAGTGGGCGACGAGAACGTCGGGCGCAGCACCGTCGAACGGGTCGGGCCGGCCGTCGTGGCGCGCCTGCGACCACGCCTGCGGGTCTCCCAGGCTCCAGGGCATCGCCGGCGCGACCACCTCGACGTCGGGTGGCAGCAACGGCAACAGCGGTGCCCATACCGCGGGCGACTCCGCGAGACCATGCACGAGACCCACCCGCACCGCCGTCGGTCGCCCGGTGCCGACGACGGGGGGCGCGGATGCTGACGGGGCGCTCATGCCGGCAGCCGATCCCGTGCCAGCTCGGCCGAGAGGACGAGGCTGGCCGATCCGTCACCCCACGCCGGGCCGCAGGACACTACGGCGGTCCCGGCCCGGCCCGCGGCTAGCGTCGCCGCGGCGAGGCCGCATTGGGCGACGCCCAGTGCCCCGTACCATTCGCCGAGCAACGCCGAGACGTCCACGGCCGGAGTTCCCGCGGGAAAGGTCGCAGCTGCAGCGCGCACGGCCTCCGCGTCGGCGGCCCCGCGAACGGCCGGCGTGAGCCACAGGGTCGGCCGCTCTCTCGTGAGGTCGTCGAGACCGGTCAGTCCCTCGGTGAGCGAGGAGCCCGAGCCGTAGCTTCCGAGCCGGGCGCGGATCGGCGCGCGACGGCTGCGGGCCGACACCACCGACTCCACGATCACCGAAGCGGCCCCGTCGGTGATTGCCGGCACGTCGGGGGTTCCTGCGGCGAACTCGGCGATCAGGCGGTCTGCGGGCCCGCTGGGAACCTCCACCCCGACCACGACCATGATGTCGGCGCGGCCCGACCGGATGGCCGTTGAGGCCATGTACATGGCGTCGAGTCCCGATGTAGCGCCGCTGCACAGCATCAGGTTCACCGCCCGGAGGCCGAACCAGGTGGCCACCGTTGCGGCCGGCACGTTGCTCGAGGCGTTCGGTAGATCCATGGGACTGATCTCGCTTGTGCCGCCGGCATGGATCTCGTCCGCGACACGGCAAACGGTGTCCAGGTTTCCGAAGTTCGACGAGCCGACGACTCCGACCGTGAACGGGTCCACGGCAGCGGCCAGTTCAGCCGCTGCGGTGGGCAACCCGGCGTCGTTGAGCGCATGGGACGCGACGCACAGGCTGAGCTTGGTGGCTCGGTCCTTGTACTTGAGCCCCTGGCGACCCAGCACGAGGGCCGGGGCGAACGCGCCGTTCTGCACGGTGTGCCGGACCCGCAGGTCGTCGACGCCCAGGCGGTCCGCCAATTCCGCGGCGGCTGCCGGAAGCGCGGGGAGCTCGATGCCGTAGCCGGTGATCACGACATCGGTGCCGCTCATCAGGCCGCCTCCACGACGGCGACGGCGTTGACCCCGCCGAACCCGAATGCGTTGACCTGGGCCATCTGCAGGGCAGCGGACTTAGCGACGTCCGTGACGAAGCGGAACGTCTCGGCCACGGGCTCGGGCTCCCGCAGCCCAGGTGTCGGAGGGACGATTCCGCGGGCGAGGCATTCGACGGCGGTCACCAAGCCCACCAGTCCGGAGGCTCCGGAGGTATGCCCGGTCATCGACTTCAGCGCAGTGACGAAGGCGTCCGGTCCGGCGCTTCCGAACACCTCACCGATCGCGTGCGCCTCCGCGTTGTCATTGAGCACCGTGCCCGTGCCGTGTACGACCAGCAGGTCGATCTCGCCCGGGTCCACGCCTGCTCGGCGGTGGGCGTTGCGCATCGCCGCCGCCATTCCGGCCGGGTCCGGCGCTGTCGGGTGGTAGGCGTCGCAGTTCAGGCCTACTCCACGCAGCGTGGCCAACACCGTTGCCCCGCGGGTATGAGCCGCAGTTGCGGGCTCGAGCACGACGGCGGCGGCACCCTCTCCGAGCAGCACGCCGCTGCGCTGCCGGTCAAAGGGGCGGACGGCGTCGGGCGGGGAGAAGCTTACCCGGTCCAGCAATCCGTACATGCTCTCGGTGAGAGCATCGACGCCGCCCACAACGACGGCGTCTGCCTCGCCGAGGGCGAGCAGGTCGCTTCCCAGACCGAGCGCGAACAACGACGCCGAACATGCGTTGCACAGGGTGATCGGCCGGGGAAGAGTTCCCGCGGTGCGCGCGCCTGTACCCCGCTCCACCGCCCCGGCGAAATGCAGGCGATCCAAGCGGAACCTGTCGCCACCGGTCCACCATAGCTCGACGGACCGCAGCTCCCGCAGCCCGGTGCCGATCAAGACGGCGATGCGCTTCCCATCGGCGGGAAGCTCTGCCCCGCGCAGTGCTTCCTCGACCGCCGCGAGCAGCCACGCCGTGGCCCGTCCGACACGATCTCGCCCGCGATGGCGGTCGGCGATCTCGTAGGCTCGCTCCGTCCGGAAGAGTCTGCCATCGAATCCTCGCAGCGGTGCGTTTCCGGACCGGCCCATTACGAACGACGCAAAAGACCGCGCGACGTCAGAGCCAACGCTGGTGACCATCCCGGTCCCGGTTATTGCCCAGCTCATGCCGTTGCCCCCTCCGATTCCTCCGCGGACACGGCACCGAAGATCACGACCGCGTTGTTGCCACCGAATGCGAGTGCATTGTTCTGCACGATGCGAATCTCGGCCGGACGGGCCACGTTCGGCACACAATCCAGGCCGCATTCCAGATCCGTCTCGCGGTGATTGATCGTGGGCGGGATGAACTGCCGGTCGATCGCAACGGCACAGGCTATTGCCGAAAGTGCACTGGCCGCCCCCATCGTGTGACCGATCATCGACTTGATCGAAATGGTCGGTGGCGGCGATCCCGTGAAGACCTCGCGGATCGCGCCGGCCTCGGTCACGTCGTTGGCTTTCGTGCCGGTGCCGTGGGCGGAGACGAAGTCGATGTCGTCCGCGTCCACCCCCGAGTTGCCGTGCGCGAGGGTCATGCACCGCGCGATGCTGGAGCGGTCCGGGGCGACCATGTGGTTGGCGTCGCAATTGAGTCCGTAACCGAGGATCTCAGCGTAGATTCGCGGTAACTGGTCAGGTCGTCGAGGTCGCGGAGCCGCGGTTCAGGATGCTGCGGGCATCCAGGCGCGGCCCTGGGCGAGGGTGACCAGGGCGTCGAAGAAGTTGATTCCGTGTTTCTCGGCGGTGGCGAGGTAGCTGCGGA
>JBBSGM010000098.1:0-15390 GCA_038254065.1 Mycobacteriales bacterium
CAAAGGCTTCCGTGCGGTGGCCATGCGCACCGACAAGCGCGAGTTCGTCTTCCGCGGCACCGTCGACGTCGCCTCGATCAAGATCTGGCTCCGCACCCCAACCAAGGAAGATCCACCAGACACGCCCTAGTGCCGCCCACCGCCGCCCATGTCCGGCGCGCCTTTGTGCTACGCGAGCGGATCCGGGTGGTCGACGGGCTGTACGTCGTACTCGCCGACGAGCTGGGCTGCCCGCTGGTGACGACGGACCGGCGGTTGGCCGCAGCGGACGCGCCCTGCGAGGTCCGCACCCCGCCGCCGGGGTCCGATGTATCCCCGGACACGCCGATCCCCCCACCGCGACGTCGCTGAGGCGAGCTCAGCGCAGCGGTTCGGTGCCCGCCCGGCCAGGTAGCAGGAAGGTAGGCGCGCCGGGTGTGTCGCGGGCCACGACCATCGAGCCGGCACCGACGTATCCGCCGCTCGCCTCACCGCTCTGAGTGAGCATGGAGATTTTCGTCGCCGCTCCGGGGGGAGCAACCATGACCGACACGACCATCCAGCAGGCGCCGCCTGAGTCCGCCCGCGACCAGCTCGCCGGCCCACGACCGCCCCGTCAGTGGTGGGGCACGCTCACGCAGCTCGACCTCGCGCTCGATCGCTGGCTGGGGCGCCACAGCCTGCCCCTGCTGCAGATCAGTATGGGAGCGATGCTCTTCGGGTTCGGCATCCTGAAGTACTTCCCGGATATGAGCCCGGCCCAGAACCTGGTCCTGACCGTCACCCATGTGCTGACCTTCGGGCTGGTGCCCGACGGTGTCGCGTTGGTGCTGCTGGCCACCGTGGAGTGCGGCATCGGGCTGTCCCTGATCACCGGCCGGGGGCTGCGGGTGAGCATCTACCTCACCGCCCTGTGGGTCCTGGGCGTCCTGTCCCCGCTGGTGCTGCTCCCCGGGCGGCTGTTCAGCGGCCCGGACCACGCTCCCACTCTCGAAGGCCAGTACGTCCTCAAGGACATCGTCGTGCTGGCCGCTGTCCTCGTCATCGCCACCGCCGTCCGCCGCAAGGCGGCCGGCCGGGAACGCGCCACTGCGGTAGGCGAGGCGGTGGACTCCACGCACTCCACGCAACGGGACGACCCCAGCAGGTGATCGACGTTTCGGAGCCGGTATCCGCGCTGACCGCGGCGCTCGGCTCCGAAACGGCGATCATGCACGCAGAGCGCGGGGCCGTGTTCATCCAATCGTTCACCCGATCGAGTGGCCCGGTCCGGCGTATCAGACCAGCCGGCCACCGGCTCTGAGAGGCGTGGCCCAGAAAGCCACGTGCGCTGTGCGGGGGTGCACACCCGCTACTGCCATCCGAACACCGAGCCGACATCCCACAGGTGTCGCAGCGCGAAGGGAAAGTGCAGATGCCCGTCAACCACGGCATGGTGCCCCGCGGACTCATGGCACCGTCCAGGTCCCAGCTCCACGAGGGCCGATTCGGCCGCCTGTTCCGCCACCTCCCGGCATTCGTGCCCGACGATGCCGACCTGGCGGATCTGGCGCTGACGACGATCGAGCTGCCGAACGACGTGGAGGAGGCGGACGAGGCGTCGAACATCCACCAGGGCATGTCGTCCGGGTTCACCTACCTGGGCCAGTTCATCGACCACGACCTCACCTTCGACCCGGTCTCCCAGCTCGACCGCCTCAACGACCCGGACGCCCTGCGCGACTTCCGCACCCCGCGCTTCGACCTGGACAACGTCTACGGCGCCGGGCCGAACGACCAGGTGTTCCTCTACAACGAGCAGGACCGCAAGCACCTGCTGTTCGACGAACCGAACAACGACCTCCAGCGCAACGCGGAGGGCACCGCCATCATCGGTGACCCGCGCAACGATGAGAACTCCATCGTCTCGAACCTGCAGCTGGCGTTCATCAAGTATCACAACTCCGTGGTGGACGAGCTCGGTGCCACCGGCGACTTCGACACCGCGAGCCGGATCGTCCGGTTCCACTACCAGTGGCTGGTCGTCCACGACTTCCTCACCAAACTGGTGGGCAAGGACCTGGTCGACGAGATCCTGGTTCCCGTCCGGCATCCCCGGACGGGAACGGTCGTGCGGTGGGACGGCAACCTCAGGTTCTTCCACCCGCGGAACCGGCCCTTCATGCCCGTCGAGTTCTCCGTGGCGGCCTACCGCTTCGGCCACAGCATGGTGCGTTTCAACTACAGCCTCAACAGGCTCAGCGACGGTGCCGACACACCCGGGCCGCCGAAAGCCAAAGAGCTCCCGATCTTCGACCTCGCCACCGGCCGTGACCTTCGGGGTGGCCGGCCGTTCGACGCCGAGCACCGCGTGGCGTGGTTCCGCTTCTTCGACTTCCCCGAGGTCACCGAGCCGGGCCTGCGGGGCAAGCTGCAACCCGGGCGGGCGATCGACACCCAGATCTCGGCCGGGCTCGGCGGGCTGCCACCGTCGGTGGGTGCCGCACCGACCGGCCCGAAGTCCCTGGCCGAGCGCAACCTCAGACGCGGCAAGGCTCTCGGCCTGCCCACCGGCCAGGACGTGGCCCGGGCCATGGGGATTCCCGAAGAGCTGATCATCAGCAGCTCCAACACCGAGTTTCCCTTCTCGATCGGCACCGACTACAAGCTCCTCGACGGGACCGACGATCCGAGCGTCCCGATCGTCGACGATGCCGTCCGAGCTCGCCTGACCGCGGCCTTCGCGGACCACACCCCGCTCTGGTACTACATCCTCAAAGAAGCCGAGCTGATCCAGCAGGGTCAGCTGCTGGGTCCGGTGGGGGGCCGGATCGTGGCCGAGGTCTTCATCGGCCTCCTGCTCGGCGACGCGCAGTCCTACCTCGTCGCCCAGCCCGGTTTCGAGCCCAAGGCCGGCCAGTTCGGAGCGCTCGGGGACGGGCAGTTCGGCATCGTCGACCTGATCCGACGAGCCGTCAAGGATCCGCTGGCGAACAACTGACCCTCGGGCCGGCCGAGATGCCCGATGTGGTGGTCGGGCATCTCGGCGCTCGGGGTGCTCAGCGCGGCAGGCCGGTCACCCGGAGCTCATCGCGCCGCAGCACCGTCGCGCGCTCGGTGCCACGGCGCAGCGCGATCTCCCCGCTGCCGTCGAGGGTGCCGACGACGGCGGCGGCCAGGTCGCGGGCGGCGAACGCAGCCAGGCAGCCGACCTCCCGCCCTGGCGGGACACAGAGCAGGAAGCCATAGCTCGGGAAGCAGTTGAGCCATCGGACGAGCGGCACCCCGGCGGGTGCCGGCACCGCGTCGACGTCGACGGTGACGCCGAGGCCGCGCTGCTCCAGCAACATCGCCAGCGAGCCGACCAGGCCCGCCATGCTGATGTCCTTGGCCGCCACCACGGTTCCGTCGCGGGCCAGCGCCGGCAGCAGCCGCACGTCGCCGGCGCAGCGGGTGCCGCGGGAGCGCAGCGCCGGGAAGTACGGGAAGTCCGGGCGCATCTCGCCGTCGAGCGCGGCGGCGGCGACGAGGGACTGCCCGGCCCGTGCACGCGTCACCGACAAGGCCGCCGACGTCGAGCCGATGCCGAACGCCGACAGCGCGGGCGGACCGTCGTGGATGGTCAGATGGCCGCCGATGATCGGCACGTCGAACAGCCGCGACGCCGCACGCATCCCGAGCAACGCCTCCCGCGCGACGGCCTCAGTGGCCACCAGGGTGTCGACGATGCCGAGCGGCTCAGCACCCATCGCGGCGAGGTCGTTGACGTTGGTGAGCACGGCGGCGAACCCGGCACCGCGCGGGTCGACCGCGACGAACGGCGGGAAGAGCGCCTCCCCGCAGGCGACGACACCGGTCCCCCCCATCTGGAGGACGGCGCCGTCGTCACCGGGGCCGGTGAGCCAGTCGGTGCCGCCGAGTACCTCGCCGACGAGCCCGATCTCGGCCTTGGCCGCCAGCGCGGGGTTGGCGAGCACGGAGGCGACGAGCTCCGCGAGCGACACCGCGCCGTCCGGGGCCCCGCAGTCAGCCATGCAGCATCCACCAGATCACCCGCGCCGGCCCCGGTCCCGGGTTGCGCCACTCGCGGGGCCGGTCGGTCGGGTAGTGCAGGGTGTCGCCGGCCTCGACGCGGTGCCGCTCACCGGCGACGTCGACCACAAGCGCCCCCTCCAGGACGAGCAGCAGCTCCTCGCCCGGACGCGGTGGCCGGATCTGCCCGCTGCAGCCGTCGGGCTCGACGACGCCGAGCACGGCATGCCCGCGCAGCCGGCCGCCGGCTGCCGTGAGCCCCGCCGCGTCGACGCCGCGGGTCCCGGACGCCCAGTCCTGCGGTGCGGCCGGCCGGCCGGCCGCCCGCACGTGCACCGCGACCGGCGCCACGATGCCGGCGTCGTCGACGAAGTGGGTGATCGGGTGTCCGAGCGCACCGGCGAGCTTGAGCAACGTGGTGACCGTCGGGACCATGTCACCGCGCTCCACCTTGTGGATGGCGGCCGCGGACACCTCGGCGCGGCCCGCGAGCTGCTGGAGCGACAGGCCGAGTTGCTGGCGCGCCGCCCGGACCTTCGGCCCGATCGCACCGACGATCGGCTCCCAGGCCGCTGGTTTCCGCCGCGACGAAGCCGCGGCGTCCGGCACCGCCACTGGTCCACCTCCTCGCCGTCCCGGTGAGCATCATGGACGGCGATCACCCATCGTAGGCGCTCCGCAGCGCCCACCGTGGTCAGCGCCCGGCTAGACCATGCCCTGCCGGGTGGCGGTGTAGACGATCTCCGTGCGGCGGCGCACGTCGAGCTTGTCGCGCAGGTTGCGGACGTGGAACTTCACGGTCGCCTCCGAGATCACCAGCCTGCTGCCGATCTCCCGGTTGCTCATCCCGACCGCGAGCAGCTTGAGCACCTGGTTCTCCCGCTCGGTGAGCGCCTGCCCGCGCGGTCGCGCGCCGCTCTCGTCGTCGCGCTGCATCCCCATCACCACGGCGGTTGTCCGGGAGTCGAACACGCTCTCGCCGCGCAGCAGCGATCGCACCGCACGCACGATGTCGACGGTCTCCGCACCCTTGCGCAGGTAGCCGTGCACGCCGAGCCGGATGGTGCGCAGCATGACCGCGCGGTCACGGCAGCTCGTCAGCACCAGCACCCGGACCCCGCGGTGACGCTCCAGCAGCGTGCGAGCGACGTCGACCCCGACGGCGTCGCCACGACCGTCGAGGTCGATGTCGAGGACGACGACGTCGGGAACACAACGGTCGGCGAGGAGCAACGCGTCCCGGGCGGTGCCCGCCTCGCCGACCACGGTGAGCTCGGGCTCGGCGGCGAGCAGCTGACGCAGCCCGAACCGGACGATCGCCTCGCCGTCGACGAGCAGCAGCCGTCCGGGCCGCCGCGCCGGGTCGGGATCCCCGGCCACCGGTGTCCGACCACGGGCGGGCACGACGTCGACGGTCATCTCGGGCCTCCCCGCGCGGGTGGACGGTCAGTGCGTACCGACCGTAAGCCGCGCCACGTTGCGCGTTCGTTGCACTGTCCACCAGGTGAGGTGGTCCTTCGCCTTGCCCTGATCGTCAAAGGTGGACGATGATGCGGACAGGGTCCGAACCGTGGCCGACCGGCGGCGATGCTCGGGGGTGAGGTGTGTACTCCGACTACGCCGCGCACGCCAAGCTGCTCTCGCAGGTCTTCGACGCGGTGCTGGGCCACCACGGGGGCGCCCCTGCCCCACGTGCGGTCGTCTCCGAGTCCTGGCAGCGCAGTCTCGCCGCACACGTCGACCCGGAGCGCCGCACGCCGCCGGTCGTCTTCGCGCCGGACGACCTGCCCGGTATCCGCGAGGTGCACCCGCTCAACGAGGTCATGCCGCTGCTGCGCAGCACGCTGGTGAGCATCGCCGACGAGGCGATGCACGTGGTGCTGGTGACCGACGCCCAGGGACACATCCTGTGGCGTGACGGGGCCGTCAAGCTGCTCGTCGACGCCGACGGGGTGGGGCTGTTCCCCGGCACCCACTGGAGCGAGGACGCAATCGGCACGAACGCGATGGGCACCACGCTGGCCGTGGACGCTCCGGTGCAGATCCACTCGGCCGAGCACCTCGTCCGCACCTACCACACGTGGACCTGCGTCGCGGCCCCGGTGCACGACCCGGACACGGGCAAGATCGTCGGCGCGATCGACATCAGTGGCCCGCTGCACACCGCGCACCCCGCGCTGGTGCAGCTCGTGGCGGCCACGGCACAGCTCGCGGAGAACCAGCTGCGGGTGCGCATGGCCATCGCCGATGAGCGGCTGCGCACCCGCAACATGCCGCATCTGACGAGCCTGCGCGGCGCGGCGGGCGCACTGGTCACCCCCACCGGGCGGATCGTGGCGGCCGAGCCGCACGGCTACTGGCCCGAGCGGGTCGACCTCGACGACGGTGCCGACCGGGTGGTGCTCGCCGGCGGCGCGGAGATGCTCGTCGAACCGCTCGCCGAGGGGTACCTGCTGCGCGCGCCCGGGTCGCGCATGCAGGCCGCACGGCCGGACAACGCCCTGTCGTTGCGCTTCACCGGCCACGCCGCGCCGCGGGTCCTGCTCAACGGCAGGTCGATCCCGGTCACGCTGCGGCCCGCGGAGATCCTCACCGCGCTGGCGCTGCACCAGGAGGGCCTGACCGGGGAGCGGTTGGCGCTGCTGCTCTACGGCGACGACGGAAACCAGACCACCGTGCGCGGGGAGATCCACCGGCTGCGCGCACTGATCGGCGCGGACGTGCTGCAGACCCGGCCCTACCGGCTCGCGGCCACTGTGGACAGCGACTTCGACGCGACGCGCCGGGCCCTGACGGCGGGCCGGGTGGAGGTGGCACTCAAGGCGTGCGGTGGTCCGCTGTTGCCGCGCTCGGACGCCCCGGAGATCCGCGAGCTGCGCGACGAGCTGGTGGTCGATTTGCGCCGCGCCGTGCTCGACGCCGACGACGCCGAGCTGCTGCACACCTTCGTCTGCCATCCACTCGGGGTGGCCGACCTCGAGGCCCACGACCGGCTCGTCGGGCTGCTGGGGACGGGTGACCCGCGCCGACCCGTGGTCGCAGCGCGACGGGCCCGGCTGCTGGCCGACTGACCGAGGCGGCCGGCCGATCGTCGCGGCGCGCCGGTTGACATCGGCTCACCGCGGGTCTCCTATAGGAGACGCCCGATTACTGAAGTGGATGCCAGGGGTGGATGGACGATGACCGTGACCGACGATGGCCCGGTGGCGAACCCCGCGGCGGTGGCCGCGCTGATCATGGAGCTGCAGTCGGTCGGGCTCCGCGTCGAGACGGACCTGGCCACCACCCGCACCGGCGGCGCCGGGCCCTCGGACTCGGGAATGCTGTGGGTCGAAGGCGTCCCGGTCACGGTGCCCACCCACACCGACGCCGCGCAACGCTCGCCCTACAGCCTGCGCGCCGAGGACGACGGCCAGGCCATCTACCGTGACGGGGTCAAGCTCGCCACTGTCTCCGGCACCGCCCGGCCCCGCTTCTACGACCTCACCACCGCGCAGGGCATCCCTTACCACCACATCGCCCTGCTGCATCTGGACTCGCTGGCCTCCACCGTCGTCCAGGCCTGCAACTACTGGGGCAACTCCGACCAGTGCGGCTTCTGCGGCATCGGTCTTTCGCTGGCCGCGGGCTCCACCATCGCGAGGAAGACCCCCGAGCTGCTCGCCGAGGTGGCCGTCGCCGCCCGTGACCTCGACGGCGCGGTCGACGCCACCCTGACCACCGGCTCCTCGGTCGCCCCCGACCGCGGCGCCCGCTACGTCGCCCGGTGCGGCCGGGCCGTGAAGGAGGCCGCCGGGCTGCCCGTCGAGGTGCAGTTCGAACCGCCCCGTGACCTGAGCGTCCTCGACGAGGTCCACGACATGGGCATCGACGCGCTGGGCATCCACATCGAGTCCTTCGACCCCGCGGTGCTCGCCCGCGTCGCCCCCGGCAAGTACCGTACCGGCATCGAGACGTACTTCCGGACCTGGGAACGCGCCGTCGAGCTGTTCGGCGAGGGCCGGGTGTCCACCTACGTCATCCTCGGCATGGGCGAGGACCCGGACCTCACCGTCGCCGCCTGCAAGCGCGCCGTCGACATCGGAGTCTATCCCTTCGTCGTCCCGCTGCGTCCCGTCGCAGGTTCGTTGATGGCGGACGTGCCCGCGCCGTCGCGCGAGTACACCGAACCCATCTACCGCAAGGTCGCCGGTTTCCTCGCCGAGCGCGGGCTGGGCGCCGACACCGCGGTCGCCGGCTGCGCCCGCTGCCAGGCCTGCTCCTCGCTGAACCTGGTGCAGCAGGCCGCCGCCCCGGTGCTGCAGATCGGCCGCCGACCCGCCTGATCATCCGACCGACCGAGGAGAACGACGACGATGGCCCAGCTGGTGCTGCCCGACGAGGTCGAGGTGGTGAACGTCGGGCTGTCCATGTTCGCCGACGCGATACGTGAGCAGGGACGTCCGGTCCAGCAGGTGGACTGGCGCATCCCGGCCGGCGGGGACCTCGCCGCGGTGGCCGCGCTGACCCGGCTCTACGGCGAGCACGCCGGTTCGGTCGACGAGGCCAACACCGAGGTGGTGCGCAGGCTCGACGAGGGCGTGCCGCAGCTGGTCGGGGTCTCCACCTTCGGCGCGGCGGTGCCCGGCGTCGAGGGCCGGCTGCTGCTGCACTGCGGGCCGCCGCTGCCCTACCCCGAGCACTGCGACCCGCTGCAGCGCTCGATGCGGGCGGCCGTGGTCGCCGAGGGCTGGGCCTGCGATGTGACGGCGGCCCACGGGTTGCTGGCACGCGGCGAGGTCGCGCTCGACGCCGCCAACCACCACGACGCCGTGGTCCCGATGGCCAGCGCGGTCGGTCCGTCGCAGCCCGCGCTCGTCGTGACCGACCGCGAGGGTGCGACCACCGCGTACTCGTCGGTCAACCAGGGCCCGGGCGAGGTCGCCTGGTTCGGCCGCGAGACCGACGCCGCGATCGCCCGGCTGCGTTTCCTCGCCGAGACCGGCGGCCCCGCGCTCGCTGCCATCCTGGACGCCGCCGGGCCGCTGGACGTCCTCGCGGTCGCCGCCCAGGGCATCACGATGGGCGACGACCTGCACCTGCGCACCCAGGCCGCCACCAACCTGCTCACCCGCACCTGGCTGCCGCACATCGCGACGCTGCCCGACGCCGTGCGCACCCCGTTCGCGCAGTACCTCGCGGGCAACCACCTGTTCTTCCTCAACCTGGCCATGGCCGCGGCCAAGTCCCTGCAGCTCTGGGCCGAGCAGGTCACCGGCGCCAGCATCGTCACGACCATGTCGCGCAACGGCACCACATTCGGGATCAAGCTCGCCGGCACGCCGGGCTGGCACCTCGCGCAGGCCCCGCCCGTCGGCGAGGCCATGTACTACTCGGGCCAGGGACCCGAGACCGGCGCCCGCGACATCGGTGACTCCGCGGTGCTGGAGCTGACCGGGATGGGCGGCCCCGCCGCGGGCGGCTCGGCGGCGGTGGCGGCGTTCCTCGGTGGCACTCTTGCCCACGCCGCGGCCGCGACCGAGGGCTTCCGGCTGATCTGCGCCGGGACGTCGAGCCGGTTCACGTTGCCCCCGATGGGCTTCGTCGGCACTCCACTGGGGGTGGACGTGCGCAAGGTCGTCGAGCTGGGGATCACCCCGAAGGTGACCACCGGCATCCTGCACGCCCACGACGGGTCCGGACAGGTCGGTGCGGGCGTCGCGGCCGCACCCCTGGAATGCTTCACCGCGGCGCTGCACGATCTGGACCGCAGGCTCACGAACCGTTGAGAAGAGGTGGTGTGATGGACACGATCGCTGATATGGGCGGCAGCGAGAACTGGGGTCCCGTGCGTGCCCCGGATCCCGACGAGCCGGTATTCGCGCAGCCGTGGGAGGGCCGGGCGTTCGCGCTCACGGCCTTCACGATGGGCCGGATCTCCGGCCAGAACCTCGATGCGTTCCGGCATGCGCTCTCGCGGCTCGACCGGACGAAGTACCTGGACGACAGCTACTACGGCCGCTGGCTCAACGCCGCCGAGCTGATGCTCACCGACTCGGCCATCCTCGCTCCCGGTGCCATCGACGCCCGGGCCCGCAGGCTGCTCGGCGAGGACGTCGAGGAACCGCCTTTCCCCGAGCCGAACAAGCCCGACTACGCGCCCACCGCCGCCGGGTCACTGCGCACCGTCGAGGAGCAGCCCCGGTTCGCGGTCGGTGAGACCGTGCGGGCCAGGGACGTGTCGCCCACCGGACACACCAAGCTTCCGCGTTACGTGCGCGGACACACCGGCGTGGTCGAGCTGATCCAGCCCGCCCACCTGCTCCCCGACACCCACGCCCACTTCGAGGGCGAGAATCCCCAGCACGTGTACTCGGTGCGGTTCGACTCCCGCGAGCTGTGGGGGGCCGACGCCGAGTCGTTCCAGCTCAACATCGAGCTGTTCGAGAGTTACTTGGAGAAGCCATGAGCACCACCGAACCGGATGCGCGGATACCCGCATCCCTGCGCACCGAGGCACTCGAGCAACTGTTGGTCGCGCGCGGCCTGGTCGACCCCTCGGTGGTCGACAAGTTCATCGCCAACTACGAGACGAACGTCGGGCCGCTGAACGGCGCCAAGGTCGTCGCGCGGGCCTGGACCGACCCCGAGTACAAGCATCGCCTGCTGGCCGACGGTACCGCCACGATCAAGGAGGTGGCCTGGGGGGGCGGCTCGCAGGGTGAGCACATCGTCGTCGTCGAGAACACGGCGACCACGCACAACGTCGTCGTCTGCACGCTGTGCTCGTGCTACCCGTGGCCGGTGCTGGGCCTGCCGCCGTCCTGGTACAAGGACCCGGCCTACCGGGCCCGGATGGTCCGGGAGCCCCGCACGGTGCTGCGCGAGATGGGCCTCGACCTGGCAGACGACGTCGAGATCACCGTGCGCGACTCCAGCAGTGAGGTGCGCTGGCTCGTGCTGCCGCAGCGCCCCGCCGGCACCGAGGACCTGTCCGAGGAGGAGCTGGTCCCGCTGATCACCCGCGACGCGCTGGTGGGGGTGGGGAAGGTACAGGCTCCGGCGTGACCGCCGACGTGCTTCGTCCCGCGCAGGCGCCATCGTGACCGCACCGCTCTCGATCGACGGCCCGGCGGCTCCCCCACGGTCCAACGGCGAGCTGGTGTTCGCCGCGCCGTGGGAGAGCCGGGCCTTCGGGATGGCCGTGAGCCTGTCCGACGCGGGCGCGTTCGAGTGGTCGCAGTTCCAGGCCGCGCTGATCGCCCGGATCGCGGCGTGGGAGGCCGGGCACCCCGCGCGCGAGTGCTGGAGCTACTACGAGCACTGGCTCGGCGCCCTGGAGGACGTGCTCGCGGCCGACGGCACCGTGTTCGCCGACGAGGTGGCCACCCGAGCCCGCGAGCTCGCCGCCCGGCCGACCGGGCACGACCACCGCGGCGGGCACGGACACTGACCGCTCGTCGTCGGCAGGCAAGCCCCCGCCTCCTTGATCGACGTTTGGGAGCCACGGACCGCGAAACTCGCGGCTCCCGCGTCCCGAACGGCGATCACTGGCCCACGGTGGGGGCGGCCCCCCGGCCCCATCCGTCGGCACGGTCTCCCGCGCCGCTCCGGTCGGCGAGCGAGGCGAAGAGCTCCCGGGCGGCGTCGAGCGCGGCCTGGCCGTCGGTGCCGAGCGAAGGACGCCGGCGACCCTGACCCCTCATCGTGGAGCGACTCATGGACCAAGAGACGGCGGTGCTCGTCGCGGCGATCGCGCTGGAAAACACGGTTCGCGACATCTTCGCCGCCGCAGGCTGCGAGGTTGACGAGGCCGGTCGCATCGCGCGCGAGCTCGTCGCGGCCAACCTGGCCGGCCACGACAGTCACGGGGTCATCCGGGTGCCGCTGTACGTCGAGTGGATGCAGGCGGGTCACGTACTGGCCGGACAGACCGCTGAGGTGGTGACGGACGGCGGCGGGTTCGCGGTGCTGGACGGCGGGTTCGGTTTCGGCCAGACCGTCGCGGCGCAGGCCGTCGCGCTGGGCGTCGAGCGGGCTCGACGGACCGGCACCTGCATCGTCGCGCTGCGCAACGCCGGCCACATCGGTCGCATCGGGGCCTACGCCGAAACGGCCATCGCCGCCGGACTGATCTCGATCCACTTCGTCAACGTCGCCGGATCGGTGCTGGTGGCGCCGTTCGGCGGGGTGGAGCGGCGGTTCTCCACCGCACCGTTCGCGGTCGGCGTCCCGCTGCCGGGCCGGCCGATCGTCCTGGATTTCGCGACCTCGGTGGTGGCCGAGGGCAAGGTTGCGGTGGCGTCCTACGGCGGCACGGCGCTGTCCTGCGACGCGATGATCGAGCCGGACGGACGGCTCTCCGGTGATCCGCACACTCTCTACGGCGCCTACGGACCCGCCGATGTGCGCACGCCCGACCGGGGATCCGGCGCGCTGCGCGCCTTCGGCGAGCACAAGGGCTCCGGTCTCGCCCTGATCTGCGAGCTGCTCGCGGGTGCCCTCACCGGTGGTGGTTGCTCGGGTCCGCTCGCCGAGGAGCGCGGCCGCATCGCGAACGGGATGCTGTCGATCTACCTGTCGCCGGCGCACTTCGGCACGCAGGCGGAGTTCGAGGACGTCGGACGGGCCTACGTGGACTGGGTGCTCAGCACTCGACCGATCGACCCGACCGGCGCGGTACTCGCCCCAGGCGACCCCGAGGCAATCAGGCGCGCGACCCGGCTGGCCGAGGGCGTGCCGCTGGCGCCCGACATCCGGGCCGCGATCTGCCGGACCGCCGCGACGCTGGGGGTAACGCCGACGATCTGACCGCCGCAACGGGCAGAGCCGGTGGAATCGGCGCACCATGGCCGGCAAGGTGGAGGTTCGAGTCGGTACATCGTGGGCACCGCGCCTCGCCCTGGGACGTCGAGCATCGGGCCGACCGGAGCGTCAGGGAGGGAATGCGATGAGGGTGCGGGTCTACACCGAGGACGACGCCGACCCGGCCGCGCTCGACGGGCGTACCGTCGCCGTGCTGGGCTACGGCAACCAGGGCGCGGCGCAGGCGCAGAACATGCGCGACAGCGGCGTCGCGGGCCTGCTCGTCGGCAACCGCGACGACGATTACCTGCCGTGCGCACAGGAGGACGGGTTCGCGGTCCACCCGCTCGCCGACGCCGCGGCGGCGGGGGACGTCGTGCTGCTGCTGATCCCCGACGAGGCCCAGCCCCAGGTCTTCGCCGAGCAGGTGGCACCCGGGCTCGCCAGCGGCGACACCCTCGTCGTCGCCTCCGGCTACAACGTCGCCTTCGGGCTGCTCGACGTTCCGTCCGAGGTGGACATCGTGATGGTCGCCCCCCGGATGATCGGCGCCGCGGTGCGCTCACGGTTCGTCGAGGGCAGGGGCTTCCCGTGCTTCGTCTCGGTCGAGCGCGACGCGAGCGGGCACGCGCTGGGCACGGCCCTCGGGGTCGCGCACGCGATCGGTGGCACCCGCGCCGGGGCGATCGCGTCCTCGGCCCGGGAGGAGTCGGCGTTGGACCTGTTCTCCGAGCAGGCGATCTGGCCGGCGATCCTGTCGGTGCTGCGCACCTCCTACGAGGTGCTGCACGAGGCGGGATTCTCCGACGAGGCCGTGCTCTACGAGATGTACCTGTCCGGCGAACCGGCCGAGGTGTTCGCCCACGTCGCCCGCCAGGGGTTGCTCGGCCAGCTCACGCTGCACTCGCAGACCAGCCAGTACGGCCAGCTGCGCGGGCTCGACCGGCTGGACACCGCCGAGCTCACCGCCCGCTTCACGGCCGTGCTGCGCGACGACATCCTCTCCGGCCGCTTCGCCCGCGAGTGGTCCGCGGCCGATGCCGAGCGACGGCTGGGGGCGCTGCGGGCGCGGGCCGCGACCCATCCGCTCAGCCGCGCCGAACGCGCGGTGCTCCCGAGGAACATGCCGTGATGGCCGCTGGCCCTCGCGAGCGACGGGGCACGCGTCGGAACCGCACGGTGAGCGCGGCTCATCCCGGTCGGAATCATCGTCTCGTTCGTGGCCTACGAACCCGGGTTCGCGTTCCCCGGCCTGGTACCGACCTGGGCATCACCAAGACTGAGAGCGTCCGGCACATGAGGGGTTCGACCAGCGAGCGGTGATCCAGCTGACCCCCTCATCTGGCCGGCGTTCCTGGCGAACGAGCGGCCCATGGTTGCTGGGCGGGCGCGGCCGTGCTGGGCGGGCGCACCGGGGCGCAAAGCGCGCGGCGGCACCGAGCGATCTAGGACGAGATCCGCGCCGTGGACCTCGTGGCACGCGCGGTGCAACCGGCTACGCTCTGGCCAGCAGGTACCACAGCGCTGGAGGGAAGACCGTGGGCAGCGGGGAGACAACGGGTCTTGCCCGGTGGGATTTGAACTCCACAGTGTGATCGGCCGCGGCGCGTCGAGTGTGGTGTGGAGGGCCACCCAGTTTTCCACGGGCCGGGCCGTCGCCTTGAAGATCCTGGACGTCGACATGGCGGACCAGGAAGCCAGGCGTCGGTTGGAACGGGAGCGACAGGCCATGAGCACCCTGTCGAACCATCCCAACATCGTCACGCTATATGACGCCGGAATTCATCAGGGTCGTCCCTGGTTGGCCTTGCAGCTGTGCTCGCGGGGCTCGTTCGCCGAACGGGTCGTGCGCAGCGGGCCGCTGAGCGCCGATGAGGCCGTCCACGTCCTGATCGCGATCGGGCGGGCGCTGGCCACAGCGCACGAGCAGCAGGTTCTCCATTGCGACGTCAAGCCGGCCAACATCATGATCGGGGACTTCGGCGGACCAGCGCTGGGCGACTTCGGCGTTGCCCGGGTTACGGTGAACGTCAACACCGCCACGGCCGCCGGCGGGTACAGCCTCGACCACGTCGCGCCAGAGCTGCTTGAGAATCACCGACCCACGGTCGCCTCCGACATCTACTCCTTGGGTACGACGGTGTGGGAGCTTCTGTGCGGCCGGCCCCCGTTTCGGCCGAACGGAGAGACTTCCACGGCGGCGGTGATACACCGGATCCTCCTCGAAGCGCTACCCGAACCAACGGTGCCCGATGTACCCGAGCCAATGGTCCGACTGTTGACCCGGATGGCGGCAAAGGACCCGGCCCAACGCCCGCAAGCGATGACGGAAGTTGTCGCAGCCGCGCTCTTGCTGCCGGGTGGCTCCACCGGTTTCCGCACCGCCCCTGCCATCTCAGGGTCGGCAGCCCCAGAAGCAGAGGCCACAGCCGGTATGCAGACTCCCCAGAATCGCGTCGACCGCCCGAGCTTTCCAGGTTCGCGGTAGGGACCGCCCTTGCGGGCGGCCCCCCGCGCAGATCCCAGCGTGCGCTGCTAACGCACTGGGCTCCTGCCTTGGGTTCTGGCGTCGAAGCGCACGTTCGGGAAGGGATGCTTCACGCGGGCGGGTGGTAA
>JBBSGM010000099.1:0-15352 GCA_038254065.1 Mycobacteriales bacterium
GCGGACCCGTAAAGGGCGCTGGCCATCGAGCTGATGCCCACGAAGATCCGCCGGAAGGGATCCGCGCCGCGGGCACAGCGCATCAGGATCTGCAGCTCGGCCAGTAGCTGGTGCGCCTGCTCGTCGAGGTGGGTCAGGGTCAGGGTGCGGGTGAGTGCCGCGTCCCAGGCCTCGACGACGCGCGTCACCGCCGCCTCGTCGTCGAGGTCGTGTGCGGAACACTCGTGGGCCTGCATCTCCAGGTCACGCAGTGCCCCCTGCACCGCACCGCCGTGGCGGACCAGGTCGGAAAGGATGGAGAGCTTCGTCCGGGTCGCATGGAAAACGGCCGCGCGGGCGAGCAGGCTGCGCCACATCGGCGGCTCGAGGTCGATGAAGGGCGGGTCGAGGTAGGGCGCGATGGTGGGCACGTCACCCCTCCCTGTCGGCGGACACCTTGTCGGCGGGCGCCTGGTCCTTGTCCGCGGGTGCCTTGTCGGCGGGGCCCTTGTCGTCGGGTGCCTTGTCGTCGGGTGCCTTGTCGGCGTCGGAGCCCTGCGTAGGGGCGCCCAGTGCGCGCGCACCGAGACGTCGACGCAGCCGTGGCCAGATCACCTCCTTCCAGAGCGTCTCCGCGATCGCCGAGCCCGCCTTCACCGCGATACCCACGATGATCGTGGTGAGGATCGGCTCCGCGCCCTGCTCGCCCTCGCTGATCTCCACGCGCACGTCCGACAGTTCGTCGGGTCGGAGGCCGGCGGACCGCGCGGTACGGGCCGCCTCGCTGTCCGGCTGCGACAGTTCGCGGAGGACCTCGTCGACGACCCCCCACAGCTCGTCGGCGCTCGCGTCGCCGCGCCGGTAGCGCGTCCGGGAAATGACGGGGACCATGTCTCATCCTCTCCTGGGCGCACCTCGGCTACAACGTGCGCGTCAGGGAGAGTCGGACAGCCCCAGCCGTGATACACCGGCCGGAAGCCTTGGAGCACCGAAGCCTGCCGTCGCGCGCGCCCGGAGGAGCGTCGGCGACCTGTCGCTGAGCCGAAGGGGGCAGCTTCGGTACGCCGACCCGTGGCGCGGGCTGCAGCCAGCGCCTAAAGTCGGCGCGGGCTGACTCCGGAAGGGTGACAGTGGACAAAGGCGTCTGCGCGGTCCGGCTGGGTGCGCGCCTCGGTCGGTGTGCTCGGCTGCGTGCGCGCGTACCCGACGAGTTGCCGTCGGGCGACCGCACGACGCCCGATCCGCGGCTGGTCGCCAGGAGTTGGCAGCGCGTGCGCGCGCAGGGCCTGAGCCCCGAGCCCGGCGACCCACTGAGCCCGGTCGCACCCGGACAGGGCGAGAAGCCCCGAACGGAGTCCTCGCTGAGCCGAGTGCTGCCTGAGCTGCGCACCGGTGCTGCCCTGCGCCCTCCGTTCGCGTGGACCGCGGCGGTGAGAGCCGTGGGCTGGAACGCTGGCGTCGGCTCAGAAGGCAAGTCGATGGAACCTGACACCACGCCCCGCTGCCAGCCTAGCAAAGGAGCGCAATGCCGATTCCGCCTCTTCTCCCGTCCCAGCGGGTCTTTCCCGGCCGCACCCCTGTCGTCGCGCTCGACCTGGACGTGGCCGGAATTCCACGGCGGATCTGGCTGAAGCTGGAAAGCCACAACCCCCACGGTTCCCTCAAAGACCGCACGGCGCAGACCCTGTGGGAATCCGTTCGGAATCGTGTGCATCCGGTGGAAGGTGTTATCGAGTCCACGTCCGGCAATTTGGGCATCGCGTTGGCGGCTCGATGCGCGGAGCACGGAGTACCGTTCACCGCGGTCGTGGAACCACGCACCGGACCGGCCTCGGTCGACACGATGCGCAGATTCGGCGCGCGGGTGGTCATGATCGACCGTCCGGACGCTGTCGGTGGTTATCTGCTCAACCGGCTGGCATACGTCCGCGAGCAGGTTCGGTTGCGACCTGAGCTGGTCTGGACCAACCAGTATGAGAACGAGGCGAATCCGCGGGCGCATCGCGAGCACACCGCCCCGGAGTTGTGGGACCAGATCCAGCGCCCGGCCACCGTGTTGCTGGCGGTGTCCACCGGTGGCACGCTGGCGGGCTTCCAGCAGTTCGTCCGACGGCAGCACGTCCCCTGGACGGTCATCGGAGTGGACGTCGAAGGTTCGCTGGCGCTGGCGGACGCGACCCCGGGCAGACGAGTCCTGGCCGGGATCGGTTCCAGCCAGCAGTCAGCTTTCGTCCGGCCCGGTGTCACCCCGATGGTCATCGTCTCGGCTGGTGACGCCGTGGCGGCATGCCTGTGGATCCTGGAGGCGACGGGTATCGGTCTGGGCGGCAGCTCCGGGGCGCTGGTGGCCGCTGCGCTTCGACGCTTCTCGGTGAACCGCTATGAGACAGATATCGTCCTGGTGTGTCCCGACGGCGCCGACCGCTGTCTGGGTACCGTGTACTCCGCCGGGTGGCGAGAGCAGAACATCACTTTCCGAGGTCCACTACCGGATGCCCAGATCCTCCAGGTGGACCACGAATACCGGCAAACGAGCGCCGCCAGGTGAGGGGATGATGACGGAGAGCGTCCTGTTTCTGAACAGGCCTGCCGTCCTGCAATGTGTGGCGGCACTCGACGTGTCCGCGGTCATCGCGGACGTTCTGCGTGACCATGCCGCTCGACAGGTGGTCATCCCGGAAGAGGGCTACCTCGCCTGGACGAACGGCAGCGGAGCCTACTGCCGGTCCATCGCCATGCTCGGTGGTCTCGAGCGCAGCTCCGGGGCGATCTACGGGCTCAAGGTGATCAACGCGTCGGTGAGCAATCCCGCGCATGGTCTCGAGCGCGCCGGAGGTTTCAGCTTCCTGTTCGACCCGGAAACGGCGCGGCCGACAACGATGGCCGAGGCCGGTTATCTCAGCGCAGTCCGCACCGCCGGTTACAGCCTGCTGAGCATCGAGCACCTCGGACCGCTCGGCTGGGATACCGCGGCCATCATCGGATGCGGCACTCAGGCCAGGGTGCACGTCGACCTGCTGGTGCGGGGCTTCCCCGGCTTCCAGGAGCTTCACGTGTTCGATCTCGACCGTCGGCGGGCGGCGGAGTTCGCGAGAACGGTCACCGCGGAGCACCCAGGTCTACACGTCGCCGTCGCCGGGACGGCTCGGGACGCCGTGTGCTCGGCCCCGGTCATCATCACGGTGACGACGAGCAGTGTGCCCTACATTCCCGCCGGGTGGATCGAGCCGGGAAGCTTCGTCGCGCACGTGTCCCTGGACGACCTGCAGCCGGACGTCTTCGCTTCGGCCGAGGCCCTCTACGTCGACGACGTGGACCTGGTACGGGACAATCCTCGGCGCATCCTGGGTAGACTTCTGCACGAGGGGTCCGTGTCCGGTCCGACCGCCGACGTGCCGACCGGATCTTCTGAGCCTTCCCCGGGCGCAGGTGCACCGGATCCGACGATGATCACCGGGACGCTGGGCATGGTGGTGACGGGCGCCTGTCCGGCTGTGCGGCCGTCCGCGGGTCACGTCGTGAGCAACCCCTTCGGCATGTCGATCCTCGACGTCGGGTTGATCGCCGCGGTCCAGCAGCAGGCCCGCATCCTGGGCCTGGGTCAGATCCTGGAACTGTACTGAGGAGAACCCGATGGAACCGATGGTCGGCGCCCCGCGGCCGGTGTCCGAGACCGGGCTGTTCTCGCTCGGCGACCTCGAACACACCGAGATCCACCGTCTCGTGGGACGGTCCGCCGAACTGTTCCGCGACCCCGATGCGCATGGCCACCCGCTGGCGGGTACGGACATCGGCGTGCTGTTCACGAAGACCTCCACCCGAACCCGTACCGCCTTCTCCGTCGGTGCACGTCGCCTGGGGGGCTCGGTCATCGGCTACGGCCCGGGGGACCTGCAGCTGAACACGGGCGAGTCGCTGCGCGACACCGGTCGGATTCTCGGGGCCATGCTCGACGGGCTGGTGGCGCGGACGGGGGGGCCGCTCGACGAGCTCCGCGAGCTGTCCCGCCATGGCGGCGTCCCGGTGGTGAACGCCATGGCGACCGAGGAACACCCCACCCAGGGCATCTGTGATCTGGCCACGATGCGGGTGTACCTGGGTGAGCTGACCGGGGTGAAGGTCCTCTACATCGGCGAGGGGAACAACACGGCGGTGGCCCTGGCCCAAGGTCTGGCCAAAGTCAGCGGGAGCACACTCACCCTCGCCACCCCGCCTGGCTACGGCATCGCCGAGGGTGAGCTGTGCGCCGCCAGGGCGGCCGGAAACCGCGTCGACGCGCAGACCATCGCGGTGTCGTCGCTGGACGCCCTGCCCTCCGACGTCGACATCGTCTACACCACCCGGTGGCAGACCACCGGCACTGCGAAGGCTGACGCCGACTGGCGGGAGGTGTTCCGCCCGTTCCACATCGACGAGAAGTTGATGACTCGATGGCCGACGGCCCTTTTCATGCACGACCTTCCCGCCCACCGGGGTGACGAGGTGTCCGGCACCGTGTTGGACGGCAACCGCTCGATCGCCTGGACCCAGGCAGCGATGAAGCTGACCAGTGCCATGGCGGTCCTGGAGTGGTGCATGCCGCGCCGGGCTCTCCCGCTCGCCACCGAGGCAACCGGCCGGGTGGTGCAGTGAGCAGCGGCGCAGTGAGTAGCGGCGCCCGGATCTTTGAGTACTGCCATCTCCTGCCGGTGGACCTGCATCCGCCGCAAAGACCACACGTCTTCTTCGACCCGGCGGACACGGAGGTGGGAGTGTGGGCCACGGTCGATCTCCTCACCCCGGGATGCACCGTCCTCGACCTGGGCTCGGGTAGCGGTGCCGCTGCGGCAGCGGTGGCGAGGGCGGGTGCTGCGCACGTCCATGGTCTCGACATCTCCGAGGACAGTGTCCGGTGGGCATCCGAGCACTACGCCCTAGCGGCCGAGGACACCCGAGTGACCTTCGGACTTGCCGACTACACCCTGCTCTCCCCGGGCCAGCTGGTCGACAGCTGCCCGTTCGGTTCCCCACCCGCCGTGGTCACCAGCAATCCGCCGTACGTTCCGGTGCCGCCACCGGACGCTCCCAAGAAAGTGTCGATCGACGGTGGGCCTGACGGCCTTGAACTGGTTCGGCTGATCGTGCGGCACGCGGCGGAGCTGGGAGCCGACCTCGCCATCACCATCGGCAGCTATTCTTCGCCAGGTGTCGCGGCAGCGCTTCTGCGCGGATCCGGCTATGGAGTCTCCAGCGTGACCTTGAGCGCGCTGCGGCTTGGGGATTACACGCTGAAGAACCTGGAGAAAGTACTCGAGCTGGAGGGCGGGGGTGCCGGTCCGCTGCTCCGTACGGCGGACGGAACTGTGTACTACCTCGTCGTCGGGCTGTCGTGTCGGCGGATCTCCGACCCGACAGGCGGCTCGAACCCGGTGCTGCCGCCCGAGGAGTTGCTGGTACTTCTCCGCTTGGCGTGCACGTCCCGGACGCCGGCTTTGGAAGCGTTCGACACCAGTTCGGTCACCTGGCCGGTCCCCATCCGGATACTGGTGCTCCCGGATGAACCTCGACGCCACCACTGCTAGCTCCGAAAGGGACGGAAAGGCGGGCCGCAACGATGAGTCGACCACTGACCATCGGTGTCGAGGAAGAGTTTTTTGCGGTTGACCCGGCTACCCACGGTCTACTGGCCGACACGCGACCACTCCTCGAGTCTGCGCACGCCCACCAGGCTGATCACGCGAACCCGAGCTACAGCGAGGAGCTACGACCGTGCATGATCGAGAGCCGGACGGGCATCTGTCAGAGTCTGAGCCAGGTACGTACCGAGATCCGCGGCCTCCGCCGTGGGCTGGTCCGGGCCGCCGGCGAAACTGGCAGCTGGATCGCTGCGGCCGGTGCCTTTCCACTGGCCGACTGGCGGAGCCAGGGCTTCGTCCCGAAACCACGGTTCGAGCACGTCGCGAGAACCTATGCGCAGTTGGCCGGTGAACACGTCATCTGTGCCTGCCACGTTCACGTCGGAGTCGAGGATCGCGAAACGGCCATTCAGGTGATGAACCGCGTCCGCCCCTGGCTGCCCGTCCTCTCCGCGCTGTCTGCCAGCTCCCCCTTCTGGATGGGTGACGACACCGGCTACGCCAGCTACCGCAGTATGGTCTGGGAACGTTGGCCGATGGCGGGTATACCACCTACGTTTCGATCGTTCGACCACTACAAGAACAGTGTCGAGCTACTCATCGGCACTGGAACCAGCGCCGACGCCGGCCAGATCTTCTGGGACGTCCGTCCGGGTACCCGGTATGACACCATCGAGTTCCGCATCGCCGACTCGTGCGCCACCATCGACGAGACGATCATCCAAGCCGCGCTGTCTCGCGCGCTCGTGCGGAAACATCTGAATGAGCTCGAGCGCGGAGATCCGCTCCCCGATATCCGCCCCGAGCTGCTGCGCGCGGCCAAATGGCGCTCGGCCCGGTTCGGCCTCACTGACCGGCTCCTTGATCCGGTCTCGGTCGAACTGGTGGCGGCTCACTCACTTGTGGAACGGCTGTTGGAGTACGTGCGCACTCCCCTGGAGGAGGTCGGGGACTGGGACGAGATAACTAGGCTCGTCGAGCGGATAAAACGGGTCGGTACTTCCGCGCAGCGGCAGCGGGGGGCTTTTTCCGAATCCAATCGCCTGGTGGATGTGGTCGACCTCCTGGTGCGTGAGACGGCTGCGCCACAGCTTACTCGGACGAGTTGAACAGCCAAGGGAACTATCAGCCGGTCAGGAGGCCCAGGATGAGCCAGGAGCCCGACGTCGTGATCACCGTATACCCGGATGGTCCCTATCTTGTCAGAGGAGCGTACAAAATAGTCGACACGGACGGACATGAAATCGAACTGACCCGCCGGACGGTGGCCCTGTGCCGTTGTGGCCGGTCAAGCCAGAAACCCTGGTGCGACAGCTCCCACAAGTACGCCAACCTCAGGGACCCAACCACGACCGCGCGTCCTGCGTCACCTCGCAAGAAAGGCTCGCCAGACGGTCAGCCGGGTCCTCGCTGAGCACCAAATCTCCATTCGACCAGATTTCGCACATTCCTCAGCGAGGTGGTCGATCCCCGGCAGGCGCGTGCAGGGAAGGCGCCTTGCGTGACCAACAGTCGAGCAGGTACTGAGCGAACGCGGCGTCGATCCCCGCCCACGCCGAGGCTCCGAACAGGATGTCTCCGGCCAACGAGGCGTCCTGCTCGAGCAGCCCACCCGCGAGATCATGCAAGGCGACCATGTCATGAATGGAGTCTGCAATCACATGCTCATCGAAGAAACCGGTGACGTCGGCGCCGTACCCGAGCCGACGTAGACCGTCGCCCACGAACTTGTTCGAGAGGGAGGACGTCATCTCCGCGATGGCCAGATGGCCGACGGCGCCTCCCCGCAGGCGGCGGTGGAGGCCGAACATCGACATAAAGTTTACCGTGGCGAGTGCTACTCCCGGGATCAGGTCCAGGTATGCCCCGTATCGACTGTCGAGACCCATGGCATCCATGGTGTCCCGGAACAGGACGGCGTGGATCCGCTCGGGTCTCCCGCACCCGTACTCGTCGAACTCTATCTCCACCAGGGCGGCCTTGGCTTTACCTTCCAAGCGCGCGATCATCCAGGAATGAGGATCCGCCTCCTTCAACTGGTAGGCGGATCGCTGAATGATGTAGTCCGTGAACTCGGCGAGCGAGGCATTGTCCCGGAGGTACCTGGACAACGGCGGCCCAGCTCGGTTGGCGATCTGGTTGAGCTTCGACGTGACGTCTGAGGGGTTATGCACCTGGGCGACGCTGAAGTTCTCGACGAGGGCCGACTCGAACGCCATCTCGAGCTGCCGGCGCAGGCCGAGTAATGCAGGGTTCCATTCCCATCGGGCATCGACACCGGAAAAGCCCCGGTAGTGAAGCTCGTAGCAGACGTACAGAGCAAGATGCAGATCGTCATCCGAGAGCGGGTCGCCGGCCAGGAGAGGAAATTCGGCGAGCGTTCCCGGACGCTTCGCCAGTGCCTGGAAAAGTCTTTCGGTAATGGGTCCCCGAGAACTTGGCAAGGGCGGCTCCCAGTGCTCGGGAAATCTTGGTAGGTTCGTCTCAGTGGCGACGGTCATCGACTGCCTCCCTCATCCTCGTGCTCGCGAACGGATCAAACGGGTGAACCGCCTGAGGAAGACGGAGCCACGGCGCGAGCAGCTGCCACCAGCCTACCGGCCGGCGCGCGGCACAGCGCGGATCAGCCGCTCAGCGCGACGCGGTGGCCAGCCGGCTGCGGTGTCGCACCAGCGCCTTGCGGGCCGCCTTCGCGACGGACTTGGTCGGGTGGTGGGCGCCGAGCGCGTCGAGCAAGTCGGGTAGCCGCGGGTGGTCGAGCCGCCAGATGGTGTCCAGGAACTCGAGGTGCCGGTCGTGGATCTGACTGCTGAAACAGGCGGCGACCTCCGATGGACCGGCGGCGTCCAGGGCCGCGACGAGGACGTCGACCAGACCGGCGATGATCCGCACCGGGTCCACCGTGGCCGGGTCGACCGCCTCCTTACCGATCAGCCATTGCAGCACCAGCCCGTCGTGCGGGCCGCCCAGGTGCGGGCGGAGCGCGTCGACGACGTGGTCGTGGGCCAGGTCGTCGAGCATCCCGATTCCGGCCACCACGATGAGGGGGTCGCGGTGCCCGGCGGTGATCTCGGCGGCCAGCGCGGCGGTCGCCGCGGACGGGTCGGGCTGGGCGGCGAACCAGTCCGCCACATCGCGAGTCCATTCCTGCTCGTCGAGGTCGACGATCAGGTCGATGATCGCGGCGGCGTCGGCGGTGGCGGGCTCGGGCCGGACGAGCACCTCGATGCCGGCCTGCCGCACCAGCTCGACCGCGACCGCTACCCCGGCTGCGGTGAGGGTCGCGTGCCCGCCCCGGTGATGCGGTAGGCCGCAGTCGCCACAGGCGGTCACCTCGACGTCGCTGACCGTGAGGACCCCGAGGTCCGCGAGCCGTTCCAAGTGCTCCCGCGCCCAGCGAGAGATCGGGATGTCGGGCAACCCGGCCAGCCCGGGGAACGTCACCGCCACCAGCTTGACCATGATCTCGGCGAGCGTGTCGACCTCGACCCCCGCGTCGCTGTGTTCCAGCAGGTCAGCGAGCAACGCGAGCGCGCACTCGTCGACGAATGTGTTGAGCTGGGCGAGGGCGGGGGCGAGGAAGGGGTTGTGCGGGCCGCGCAGACCCGAGTCGACGGCGGCCAGCACCACCTTCTCGTGCGCCGCCGCGTCGTCCAGCCCGGTGAAGCGGGCCACCTCGAGCAGTCTGCCGCGCTGCCGGCACAGCGCCCCGGCCCGGACCGCGACGTCGACGAGCCGGCTCAGGTGGGGCAGATCCTCGGCCGACTGCAGGGTGCGTCCGCCGCCCATCGTCGGGTCGTCGCCGGTGTCGAGCGCGTCGACGAGGTGGCGGGCGTCGGCCAACCGCAGGTTCCCCTTGGTGGTCAGTGCTCGCCCTGGCGGTGCGCAGAACTCGGCGAGGGCCCGCAGCTGCCGCAGCACCGGAGCGGCGCTCGCGGCGGCGAGCCGGTCGGCCTCGGCGGGGAGCCGGACCGGGCCGATCGGGGGCAGCTCGCCGACGGCCGCGGGGAGCTGCCGCAGCGGGTTCGCGCCGGGCAGGCCCGCCAGCTGGTTCAGCAGCGCCGCGATCCCTTCCGGCGACCGGTCGGTGCCAAGATCCAGCCCGCCCACGGATCCGAGCAGGCTCTTGGCCATCCCGAAGTTGGCCGGGTCGCCCATCTCCCGGATGAACGCGGCGGTCTTGCGCTCGCAGTGCCGCCGGATCGCCGAGGGCGGGTCGCTGCCCCGCCCGAGCATCCCGGTGTGCGCCAGGAACTCGACGAACGCGGCCACCGACACCGGGATCTCCGTGCAGTCCGACGGCTCGGCCGACAGCTTGCGCGGACACCACTCGAACAGGAACGCGTGCACGTCGGCGACCGTCCACCGGTCCAGTGCCCCGTCGGCGTAGCCCCATTTCCAGTCCATCAGCAGGTCGGCGTCGCTGGGCTCGCCGGTCACCCGCTGCGCGGTCAACCACTGCGCGAACTGCTCGCCCAGCTCGTCGCGCCGCGCGAAGTAGGCGTCCTCGTCGTCTGGACCGAACCGCATCCGCATCCCCATCGGAGGATTGTGGCGAAGCCCCGAAAGTGGCGGTCGCGGGGGTCGCGGGTCGGCCGCCACCTGCGGCACCTCCGAGCGGTTGCTCGCTGATCACGTCGCGGACTGGTCGGGTGGGACTGGGTGGAGAGTGGTCATCATCGACGACTTCGGCCAGCAGATCGGATGAGCCTGGAGCGGCTGGAGGTGCTGGTCGCCGACGTCAAGCACGGCGTGCTGGACGAGGTTCTCGCCGGAGCAGCCGGCGATCGCCCCGCCGGTGATCGGCATTGCGACAGCCGCAACCGCGCTCACCGCGGCCCGTGCCTCCGCACCGCTGATCACGGCGAGAATGCGCGGGACTGGCCCCGTACACCGGCGTGCGCGAACCTCGCGCGGCGCGCCGGTGTCGGTCACCGGGCGTAGCGTGGCGGACGTGCCCGTGACCCCACCTGCTGATCTTCCCCGGACCCTCGGCGCGCTGCGTGCGTCGGGCCACGAGCTGCTGGGGGTCAAGATCGAGATCCGGGAGAACCTGCTCGGCGCGCTGCGCGCCGGGCGCGACCCGTGGCCCGGCATCGTCGGCTTCGAGACGACGGTGCTGCCGCAGCTCGAGCGAGCGCTGCTCGCCGGTCACGACGTGGTGCTGCTCGGTGAGCGCGGCCAGGGCAAGACCCGGCTGCTGCGCTCGCTGGTCGGCCTGCTCGACGAGTGGACTCCGGTCATCGCGGGCGCCGAGCTGGGGGAGCACCCCTACGAGCCGATCACCCCGGCCTCCCGGCGGCGCGCCGCCGAGCTGGGCGACGAGCTTCCGGTCGAGTGGCGTCACCGCGCCGAGCGCTACACCGAGAAGCTCGCCACCCCCGACACCGCGGTGGCCGACCTGATCGGCGACGTCGACCCGGTCAAGGTCGCGCAGGGCCGCTCGCTCGGCGACCCCGAGACGATCCACTACGGCCTGGTTCCGCGGGCCCACCGCGGCGTCGTCGCGATCAACGAGCTGCCCGACCTGGCCGAGCGCATCCAGGTCGCGCTGCTCAACGTGATGGAGGAGCGCGACATCCAGGTCCGCGGCTACACGCTGCGGCTGCCGCTGGACGTGTTGCTCGTCGCGAGCGCCAACCCGGAGGACTACACGAACCGCGGGCGGATCATCACCCCGCTCAAGGACCGGTTCGGGGCCGAGGTGCGCACCCACTACCCGCTCGAGCTGGCCGACGAGGTGGCGTTGGTCGAGCAGGAGGCCGAGCTGGTCGCCGACGTGCCAGGGCATCTGATCGAGGTCCTCGCGAGGTTCACCCGCCATCTCCGGGAGTCCTCCGCCATCGATCAGGGTTCGGGCGTCTCGGCGCGGTTTGCCGTGGCCGCGGCCGAGACGGTCGCCGCGGCCGCGCTGCGCCGGGCCGCGCTCACCCGCGAGCCGCGCGCGTTCGCCCGACCGATCGACCTGGAGTCGGTGCCTGTGGTGCTGCGCGGCAAGCTGGAGTTCGCCTCCGGCGAGGAGGGTCGGGAGGACGAGGTGCTCGAGCACCTGCTGCGCCGGGCCGTCGCCGACACCGCCCGGTTCCGGCTGCGCGGGGTCGACCTGTCCGGGCTGGCCGACGCCGTCGCGGCAGCGCCGGTGCGCACCGGCGAGCGGGTGCCCGCGGCCGAGGTGGTGGCCGCGTTGCCCGCCGTCGGGGTGCTGACCGAGGTGGCGCGACGGCTCGACGCCGGTGGCACCGAGGACCCGGGTCCGATGGCCTCGGCCGCGGAGCTGGCGTGCGAGTACCTGTTCCTCACCCGCAAGCTGGCCAAGGACGAGACCGACGACGACACGGTGAGCTATGGCTGATCCTCGACGGCGGACCCACCGCTACGCCTACGGCCCGTACACCGACGGGCCCGACCCGCTGGCCCCGCCCTTCGACATCCGCTCGGCGATGGACGAGATCGGCCGCGACGTCATGGCGGGCAGCTCGCCGCGCCAGGCGTTGGCTGAGCTGCTGCGTCGCGGCATGGCCGGCCAACGCGGCCTCGACGACCTCACCCGCCAGGTCTGGCAGCGCCGCCGCGACCTGCAGCGTGACAACCGCCTCGACGGCACCTTGGCCCAGGTCCGCGAGCTGCTGCAACGTGCTCTCGACGCGGAGCGCGACAGTCTGGCCCGGGACGGCTCCGACGACGCCCGGTTCCGCGAGATGGCACTCGACGCGCTGCCGTCGGACACCGGTGGAGCGGTCCGCGAGCTCGACTCCTACGACTGGCGGTCGTCCGACGCCCGCGAGGCCTACCAGGAGATCCGCGACCTGCTCGGCCGGGAAATGCTCGACCAGCGCTTCGCCGGGATGAAGCAGGCGATGCAGGACGCCACCCCGGCGGACGTCGAGCGCATCAGGGAGCTGCTCGCCGACCTCAGCTCCCTGCTCGCCGCACATGCCGCCGGGCAGGACACGCAGCCGCAGTTCGCCGAGTTCATGGCCACGCACGGCGCGCACTTCCCGGAGAACCCGCGGAACACCGAGGAGCTCATCGACCTGCTCGCCGCCCGGGCCGCCGCCGCGCAGCGGATGCTCAGCTCGATGTCGGCCCAGCAGCGCGCCGAGCTCGCCGAGCTGGCCCGCCACGCGTTCGGCGACCCGCGTCTCGCGCAGTCCCTCGCCCAGCTCGACGCCCAGCTACAGGGCCTGCGCCCCGGCGAGGACTGGGCGGGTTCGGGCCGGTTCCGCGGTGCCAACCCGCTGGGCATGGGCGAGGCCACCAGGGCGATGGAGGAGCTCGGGCAGCTCGACGCGCTGGCCGAGCAGCTTGCGCAGAGCTACCCGGGGGCCCGGCTGGAGGACATCGATCTGGACGCCCTCGACGCCACCCTCGGCGAGCAGGCCGGCGTGGACGCCCGCAGGCTGGCCGAGCTGGAGCGCGAACTGCAACGTCAGGGCCTGTTCGAACGCGCCCCCGATGGCTCGTTGCAGCTGTCCCCGAAGGCGCTGCGGCGGCTGGGGGAGTCGGCGCTGCGCGACGTCGCCGACCGGATCGGCGGGCGCCGCGGCGAGCGGGAGACCCGCCGGTCCGGCGCGGCGGGAGAGGTCACCGGGGCGACCCGACCGTGGGCCTTCGGCGACACCGAGGCCTGGAACGTGCCCCGCACCCTGCTCAACGCGCAGCTGCGCCGCGCCGGCGGCGATGACCGCGCCCTCGACGTCAGCGACGTCGAGATCGTCGAGACCGAGCAGCGCACCAGGGCGGCGGTCGCGCTGTGCGTGGACACGTCCTGGTCGATGGTGCAGGACGGGCGCTGGGTGCCGATGAAGCGCACCGCGCTGGCGCTGCACCAGCTCATCTCCACCCGGTTCCGCGGCGACGACCTGGCGCTGATCACCTTCGGTCGGCATGCGCAGACCGTCGGGCTCGGCGAGCTCGTCGGGCTGGAGGGCGCGTACGCGCAGGGCACCAACCTGCATCACGCCCTGCTGCTGGCCGGGCGGCACCTGCGCCGGAACCCCGACGCGATGCCGGTGGTCCTCGTCGTCACCGACGGGGAGCCGACGGCGCACCTGGAGCCGGATGGGGAGGCGTACTTCGACTACCCGACCCATCCGGCGACGCTGCGGGCCACCATCGGGGAGCTGGACCGGTTGACCGGGCTCCGGGCCGCGTTCAGCTTCTTCATCCTCGGTGACGACCCCCGGCTCGCGGCGTTCGTGGACGACGTGGCGCGCCGCTGCGGTGGTCGGGTGGTGGTTCCGACGCTGGACGGGCTGGGCGCCGAGGTGGTGGCGGACTACCTGCGCGCCCGGCGCTGAGTCGGGCAGATAGGTGCGCGGATCACGCCGCATACATCGAAGTCGTCCGCCACCGCAGACCCGAAGACGTCGAGCCGCAGCACCCCCAACTCTCGACACAGCGCCTGGATCTCGGCGCGCTTGGTCTCGACCACCGGATGCACGGCGATCACCTCCCGAGCTGGTTGTGCCTGGTCGACGCAGCCCGACCGGCGGCGGACCAGGTGTCGTCGCCGCCGCCGGGGTGCCGAGGAAATCGCGTGGACGCCGGTCGACCGGAGGCGGGAGGATTGCCAGGTTCACCGACCGATCGACGCTGGGGGGCAGTGGTGGAATGGGTCGAGGAGGCAGACGGGGTGTTCCGCGGCGGGGGCGTGAAGGGTATCGCGCTCGCGGGCGCGTTGGCCGGGTTCGCCGAGCATCCGGACAAGCCGGTGAAGCGGTGGGTCAACGTCGCGGGGGCGAGCGCGGGGGCGATCATCGCCTGCTACCTGGCATGTGGGCACACCGGCCAGGAGATGGTCGACCTGATGTCGCGTACCCGGTTCGGCGACTTCGAGGACCCGCCGGGCGGGCGCCTGGGCGGAGCGGCGAACATGCTCACCCACCACGGGTATGCCCGCGGTGACGTGTTCGAGCACTGGTTCGACGAGCAGTTGGACCACGCGACGTTCGCCACGGTCAGCAAGACTCCGGAGGGTGGTCCGGATCGTGATTGGCGTCTCAAGCTGATCGCGGTCGACGTCACGAAGCGGCGACTGCTGGTGCTGCCGGAAGATCTCAAGGACTACCGGCTGCCCACGGGCGGCGGGCTGATCGATCCGCCGGCCTTCCCGATCTCGCGGGCGGCGCGGATGAGCATGTCCATCCCCTACTTCTTCGAGCCGGTCGCGCTCGTCCACCAGGACGGTACCGACTGCGTGATCATCGACGGTGGGACGCTGTCGAACTTTCCGGTGTGGCTCTTCGATGTCGACCCGGCACGGGCCGGTCGGACGCCGGTCCGCCCGACCTTCGGCTTCACCCTCAAGGGCGGCCGCGGCTTCGGGGCGCATCCGGCGCTGCTGGAGAAGGCCACCCCCTGGCCGCTGCGCTTCGCGTTCGACATCTTCCACACCGCGCAGGACGCCTGGGACACCCGCTTCGTCTCGCACTCGACGTGTGTGCGCACCGTCGCCGTCGATGCTGCCGACGTCGCCACGACGGAGTTCAACCTCAGCGCGGAGCGGCAGCAGATGCTGCTCACCAACGGCCGTACAGCGGCGCGGGAGTTCCTCGACGACTTCTCTCTGGATACTTACCTGAACACCTTCCACGTCGGGTTGGACGCGGCCGCGCGCTAGCCCGAGTTTCCCGGTTAGTTGGATCTTGAGTCTGGAACGATGACGCGGTCGAGGTGCTGAGCTGCGGTTTCTCGGCGTGTCGACTGGTGTTGGATCTTGTAATTGTCTATGACCTAAAGCGTGGCGAGCTTGTACA
>JBBSGM010000100.1:0-15209 GCA_038254065.1 Mycobacteriales bacterium
CCCGTTCCCGCCGGCGCGAGCGGTCCCCCATCGCCGACCGGAGGTCCCCGTGCCCACCGCCGGACCTGAGCTGCTCGCCCCCGACTCCATCGCCGCCCACGTCGGCGTCGTCTCCGAGTCCGAGCACGAGGCGCTGCGGACCGACATTCGACGGCTCTCGACGATGCTCGGCGCGACGCTGGCCCATCACGGCGGTGCCGAGCTGCTCGAGCTGGTCGAAGAAGTCCGCAGGCTCTCCCGACAGACGCCGCAGAGCGGCGGCGCGGAGATCACGACGCTGCTCCGCGGGCTGGACGCGGGCACTGCCGTGGCGCTGAGCCGGGCGTTCTCGCAGTACTTCCAGCTGGCCAACATCGCCGAGCAGCTGCACCGCTCGCGCGAGCTGCGGGCCGAGCGACCGGCGGGCGGTGGCCCGCTGCGCCGCCTCATGCAACGGTTGTCCGGATACCCCGACCGCCGGGCGGTGCAGGACGTCCTGGGGCGTGCCGAGCTGCGGCCGGTGTTCACTGCGCACCCCACCGAGTCGTCGCGGCAGTCGGTGCTGGCGGTCCTGCGCCGGGTCGCCGACGGGCTCGACCGCGGGGTGTCCGACGACGAGATGGGCGCCCTGGTCGACCTGCTGTGGCAGACCGACGAGATCCGGCCGGGCAAGCCGACCGTCGCCGACGAGGCCCGCGCCATCGGCTGGTACCTGGAGCAGCTCGGCCGCCACGCGGTGCCCGACCTGGTCGCCGAGTTCGAGGCCGAGGCCCGCGCGGCCGGGATCGAGGTCCCGGCCGGGGCCCGCCCGCTCGTCCTGGGCTGCTGGGTCGGCGGCGACCGCGACGGCAACCCGCTCGTCACCCCCGAGGTGTCGCTGGAGGTCATGCGCCTCTACGCCGACCGGGCGCTACGCATCCACACCGACCTCGTCGAGGCGCTGCTCTCCGAGCTGAGCGTCTCCACCCGGGTCGTCGGGGTCTCGGAGGAACTGCGCGGCTCGCTCGCCCGCGACCGCCGCGTCCTGCCCGAGGTGCACGACCGCTACATCCGGCTCAACGCGCATGAGCCGTACCGCCTCAAGTGCTCCTATATCTTGGCCCGCTTGGAGAACACCCGGACCCGGCTCCGAGACGGAGTCCCGCAGGCCGCAGGCCGCGACTACCGCGGAGCCGCCGGGTACCTGGGCGACCTCGAGGTGATGGACCGGTCGCTGCGCGGGCACCTGGGCGAGCGGATCGCCCGCGGCACGCTGGTCCGGGCGGTCCGCAGCGCCCGGGCGCTCGGGTTGCACCTGGCCGCACTGGACGTCCGCGAGCACAGCGGGGCGCACCACGCGGCCCTGGCTGCGCTGTACGAACGGCTGGGCGAGCTCGAGACGCCCTACGTCGAGCTGGGCAGGGCCGCGCGGACGGCGCTGCTGTCGCGGGAGCTGGGCGCTGCGCGGCCGCTGGCCGCCCGGCACGGCGAGCTTCCGGAGGCCGCGGCCGGGGTGGTGGCGACGTTCGACATGCTGCACGACGCCCAGCACCTGTTCGGCGAGGAGGCGGCGAGCACCTACGTCGTGTCGATGTGCCAGGGCGCCGACGACCTGCTCGCGGTCGCCGTGTTGGCCCGCGAGGCGGGGATGGTGGACCTGACAGAGGGCAGCGCACGTTCGTCGGTCGACCTCGTGCCGCTGTTCGAGACCGTCAAGGAGCTCGCCCGCGCCGGCGCGCTGCTCGACGAGCTGCTCTGCGACCGGCACTACCGCCGGCACGTGCGCAGCCGGGGTGACCTGCAGGAGGTCATGCTCGGCTACTCCGACTCCAACAAGGGCGCCGGGATCACCACGTCCCAGTGGGAGATCCACCGCGCCCAACGCCAGCTCCGCGACGTCGGGGTGCGGCACGGGGTGCGGCTGCGGCTGTTCCACGGCCGGGGCGGCTCGGTCGGCCGGGGCGGCGGCCCGTCGGCGGAAGCCGTGGCATCCGCCCCGTACGGCACCATCGACGCGACGATGAAGGTCACCGAGCAGGGCGAGGTCGTCTCCGACAAGTACTCGCTGCCGACGCTCGCCCACGACAACCTGGAGATCATGCTCGCGGCGATGCTCGACGCGACGCTGCTGCACCGGGCCTCCCACTGGCCCGACGACGTCCTCGACCGCTGGGACGAGGTCATGACAGTCGTCAGCGAGGCCGCCTGCACCGCGTACCGGGCGCTGGTCGAGCGGCCCGGGCTGCCGGAGTTCTTCTCCGCAGCCACGCCGGTCGACGAACTCGGCCGGCTCAATGTCGGCTCGCGCCCGTCCCGGCGTCCCGGCCGGCACGCCCCTACGCTCGACGACCTGCGCGCCATCCCGTGGGTCTTCGGCTGGACGCAGACCCGGATGGTCGTACCCGGCTGGTACGGACTGGGCAGTGGCCTGCGCGCCGCGCGCGATGCCGGATACGGCGCGGTGCTCGACGAGATGCGCGAGTGGGCGTTCTTCCGCAACCTGTTGGGCAACGTCGAGATGACGCTGGCCAAGACCGACCTGCGGATCGCCGGGTTCTACGTCGCGGAGCTGGTCGACCCGGCGCTGCAGCCGATCCTCGACCCGATCCGCGCCGAGCACGACGCGACACTGGCCGAGGTACTACGGCTGACCGGGTCGACCGCCCTGCTGGCCCGCCAACCGGTGCTGCGCAACACACTCGCCGTCCGCGCGGCTTACCTGGAACCGCTGCACCACCTGCAGGTGGAGCTGTTGGCCCAGCGGCGGAAGGTCGAGGAGCTGGACTCGGACCTGCACCGCGCCCTGCTGCTGACCGTCAACGGGATCGCGGCAGGCCTACGCAACACGGGCTGAGCCGTGGCTCAGCTACGTCCGCTGACCCCGCGCAACCCGCTGGCCGGGCAGCCGCTCACATGTCCATGCCGCCGTTGACGGTGATCACCGAGCCGGTGATGTAGCCGGCGTCGTCGTCGACGAGGAACTGCACCGCACGGGCGATCTCGCTGGCCTGCCCGAGCCGGCCGACCGGCACCCCGGCCAGCAGCTTGGTGAGCACCTCCGCCGGCATCGCGGCCACCATCTCGGTCTCGATGTAGCCTGGCGCCACGCAGTTGACCGTGATGCCCTTGCGGGCCACCTCGCGCGCCAGGCTCTGCGTCAGCCCGAACAGCCCGGACTTGGACGCGGCGTAGTTGGCCTGCCCGATGCTGCCGGTCTGCCCGATCATGGAGCTGATGTTGACGACGCGGCCGAACGCGGTGCCGATCATGTGGTCGAGCACGGCCTTGGACATGTAGAACGCCCCGGACAGGTTGACCCGCAGCACCGCCTGCCAGTCGTCGACGCTCATCTTGCGCACCGTCTTGTCCACGGTGATGCCAGCGTTGTTGACCAGGTAGTCGACCCGGCCCCGGGCCGCCAGCACCTCGGCGACCACCCGGTTGCAGTCCTCGGGCTCGCCGACGTTGCCCTGGTGCACCGACACCGAACCGCCCTCGGCGGCCAGCTTGTCGGCGAGGTCCTCGGCCGCCCGCACGTTGCTGCTGTAGCCGGCGGCCACGTGCACCCCCGACCGGGCGAGTGCCGTCGTGATCCCGGCGCCGATTCCCCGCGCACCGCCGGTCACGATCGCCACCCGCTGGCCGTTCGTCTGCTCCGACATGGTCTCGAGTCCCTTCCTCTGCTGGTCACCCTCGGGTGCGGATGCGGGCGGTGTCGAACTCCCGGCCGGGCGCTGAGAGTTTCCGGGTCGCATCCTGGTCACTCCCCGAACGCGACGCGGACATCGTCGCTCGTGGTCGAGTGCCGCGCGTCGCCCGTGGTGGCGAGCGGCAGCGTCGCGACCGCCGCGGAGTCGTCGAGCACGACCTCCGGCGCCACGATCGACGGGTCGACGGTCAGCACGGCGTAGCCGCCCACCGCGCCGGCCCCGAAGCCGGGCGTGAACACCCGGGTCGGAGCGGTGATGACCTTGTCGCGCACCGCGTCGAACATCGCGATCGGGATGGACGCCGCGGAGACGTTGCCCATCGTCTCGATGTTGAAGTAGAGCCGGTCGGCGCAGAGCCCGGCCTTGCCCGCCAACTGCAGGATCATGGTCTTATTGGCCTGGTGCGGCACGATCAGCTCGATCGACTCCAGCAGCGAACGGTCGGGGTCGCCGGGGTCGCGCAGCTCGCCGAGCTCGTCGATCATCTGCGCGAGGTAGCGGGCCACCAGGGCCTTGACCTCCGGCCCGTAGACGGTGATGTCGTTGTCGAACTCGCGATTCGGCCAGATGATCGAGTTGACCTCGCTCCACGGGCCGCCGGCGTAGGTCTGCACGATGTCGATGTCGCCAGCCTCGCCGGGCGCCGCAGGTCCGACGACGAGCGCGGCCGCACCGTCGCCGAAGATCATCCGTGAGGTTCGGACACTGCCGATCTTGTCGGAGAACTTCTCCACGCAGACCAGCAGGACCGGTCGATCCACCTCCTGCAGCTGCCGGATGGCCTCGGCGAGCCCGTAGGACAGCCCCGCGCAGGCCGCGATCAGGTCGACCGATGCATGCGTCTGCACCATCCCCAGCTCGCCGGACAGCCAGCACGCCACCGACGGGATCAGCCGGTTGCTGGTGCACGTCGCCACCAGCACCGCACCGATCTCCGCGGGCTCCCGGCCGGCGTGCGCGAGTGCCGCTCTGGCCGCGTCCAGGGCCAGTTGCTCCAGGTCGCGGCTGGTATAGCGGCGCTGGTCGATGCCGGTCTTGGCGGAGATCTCCGCGGCGCTCATCGGCGACCAGGAGAAGCTGGCGTTGCGCACGACGTCGTCGTTGTCGCAGACATGCTCGCCGCGCACGATCGCCAGCGCCTCAAGCCTGGGCTGCACCCGGAAGGCGTCGCGGACTCGTACCGGCGGGTAGGGGCGGACCGGCTCGCGGGCCGGCACCCGCGCCCGGGAGCTGCCGCACACCGGACCACGGTGGTTCTTGACCCGGTCGATGAACGCGGTGACGTCGCGGCTGCGTGGGTGGAAGGCGATGACGAAGTCGTCGGCGCCGATCCCTGCGACGGGACACAGCTCGGTGCGCGAGCGGTCCCAGGGGTACTGGTTGTGCAGCACCATCGACCAGCGGGTGAGGGCCTCGAGCTCGGGCACGGACTCGTGCGCGTCGAGGATGTCGTTCTGGGTGAACACCGGGTAGTCCGGATCGTGGTCGGGCAGCACGAACGTGAGCGCGTCGGGCCGGGCGCAGAACTCCGCCACCGTCGGCTTGATCGGGGGAAGCCCGGTGGCTCCGTGCCGCTTGTGGCGGAACAGGTCGAACAGCACCGCGAAGACCTTGTCCTCGGTCTCCCGGTCCCAGGTGGCCGACAGCTCCCGGTAGGCGCGCTCGACGGCGGCGACCTTCTTCTCCCCGTCGACCCAAGGCGTGACCACCGGGAGGAAGACGTCGTCGCGGTGGCGGGCGACGTCGCGCCAGCGGGTCGGCCGCTTGTCGAACATCGTCATCGAGTAGCGGTTGACCCAGAACATGTTCTGCCCGAGGTCACGCAGCAACTCGAAGCGGCTCGGGTAGGCGCCGGACTCCACCCGGTTCAGGATGTCCGTCCCGGTCGGGGCCTTCGCCTCGAAATCCCGCCCGATCACCGCGGCGAACTGATCGAGTGTGTCCAGGACGGAGAAATCCAGCTCCACGAGGAAGTTCGCCGGGAAGACCAGGCAACCATGGTTGTTGACCACGAACGGCTTCATCATCGACCTCCGGTCCGCACACCGTCGAAGGCAGGTCACACGGACGGCACAACCCGGCGAGCGAGACGGTGAGCGGTGGCCGAAACATAGCCGGAGCCGTCCGCTGATCGATACGTGACCTTCGTCAAGTACGGGTTAACATCTGCGGTCAGAAACTCACCGCCTCCCGCTCCGCCGCGCGCGTGATGTGACGCGACACACGAGGTGGAACGTGCGCGCCACCACCACGAGGCGCACGCCTGTGCGGCGCCGGCCCGCTGGAGTTACTCCACGAGCGCCTGCTTTCGACGCTCCATCAGCCGCCAGATCATCGGCGTGAAGATGAGCTGCATCGCAAGGTCCATTTTACCGCCAGGGCAGACGATGGTGTTCGGGCGTGACATGAACGAGTCGTGCAACATCGCCATGAGATAGGAGAAGTCGATACCGCGTGGGTCGGCGAAGCGGATGACGAGCATCGACTCGTCCGCGGTCGGGATGGTACGTGCGATGAAAGGGTTGGAGGTGTCCACGATCGGTACGCGCAGGAAGTTGACATGGGTGCGTGAGAACTGGGGGCACACGTAGTTCACGTAGTCGGGCATGCGGCGCAGGATGGTCTGGGTCACCGCATCGGTGGAGTACCCCCGCTGCACCTTGTCGCGTTGGATCTTCTGGATCCACTCGAGGTTGATCACTGGTGCGACGCCGATCAGTAGGTCCGGGTACTGGGCGACATCCACCTTCTCGGTGGCGACGGCTCCGTGCAGTCCTTCGTAGAAAAGCACATCCGTGTCCGGGGGAAGATCCTCCCACGGGGTGAACGTACCCGAAGGCTGCCCATAAGGAGCGGCCTCCTCGTCGTCGTGCAAGTACTGGCGAACGCGGCCGCGGCCGTTCTCGCAGTACTGACGAAACAGCTCCTCGAGTTCCTCGAAGAGATTGGCCTCCGGGCCGAAGTGGCTGAAATTGTCATCGGGCTGCTCGATGGCCTCAGCCATCTTGACCTTCATCTCGGCGCGGTCGTAGCGGTGGAAGCTATCGCCCTCGACGAATGCCGCGTTGACGTTCTCACGCCGGAAGATCTGCCGGAAGGTCTGCATCACCGACGTGGTCCCGGCGCCCGAGGAGCCGGTGATGGCGATGATCGGGTTCTTGACGGACATGGCCTCGTGTCCTTTCGCTCAACCGGTCGTGCGGAACAGGCCGCGCTTGCCGTAGAGGGGCGCGTCGTACTCGACCTCGTTGTGGTCGCGGTGGTACTGCTCGATGCGCTCGACCTCCTGGCGATCGCCGAAGATGAACGCTATCCGCTGGTGCAGGTCGTCCGGCACGACCTCGAGGATCCGCGCGCGCCCGGTGCTGGCCAGGCCGCCCGCCTGCTCGATGAGCATGGCCACCGGACCGGCCTCGTAGAGCAGGCGCAGCCGGCCCGGCTTCGACGGGTCCTTCGTGTCGCGTGGATAGAGGAACACGCCGCCGCGCATGAGGATGCGGTGCGTCTCGGCCACGAGTGACGCCACCCAGCGCATGTTGAAGTCCGTGGCGCGCGGGCCCGTACTACCGGCGAGGCACTCGTCGACGTAGCGCGTCACCGCCGGCTCCCAGAAGCGGCTGTTCGACGCGTTGATCGCGAACTCGCTCGCGCCCTGCGGGATCTGGATCGCCGGATGGGTGAGGAAGAACTCGCCGAGCTGCGGCTCGAGGGTGAAGCCGTGCACACCCGTCCCAACGGTGAGGACGATCATGGTCGAGGGACCGTAGATCGCGTATCCGGCACAGACCTGCCGTGACCCGGGCTGCAGGAAGTCGGCAGCGGTGACGTCCGCCCCCGGACTCGGCGCCCGCATGACCGAGAAGATGCTCCCGACCGAGACGTTGACGTCGATGTTCGAGGAGCCGTCGAGCGGGTCGAAGGCCAGCAGGTACTTGCCCCGCGGATAAGGCTTCGGGATGGAGTACGGCGCCTCCAGCTCCTCGGACACCATCCCGCTGACGAGACCGCCCCACTCGTTGGCGCGCCGGAAAAGGTCGTGCGCGACCAGGTCGAGGTTCTGTTGCCGCTCCCCGTGGACGTTGGTGCTCGTGGCGGCGCCGAGCACCCCGCCGAGGGCACCGTTGGCCACCCGCCTGGCGATTGCCTTGCAGGCGAGCGCGATATTGAGGATGAGCGAGTTGAGCTCCCCGCTTGCGCCCGTGTGTCGGCGCCGCTCCTCGATCAGGAACTGGGTGAGCGTCGTGTGGTCGGTGAGCATCGGCCTTCTCTCCCCGGACTTCTGTGTAGACGGCTGGGCCGGCAGAGTGCGGTGCGCCTGTGCCCCTACTCCGCGAGTTCGCTTCCAGACTCTACGGCGATGACGGCCGCCGGCCTGCATAGCCGCTCACCCCGAGTCGATCAGCTCTGCTGACCCCCGCCGGCTGCCACGGGTACCACAGCACACCACAACTCGCCGGCCTCAGTGGTTGACGGCAGGTAACGTCCATGATCGCCCGGCGGGTGGGCGGACGGCAACCGGCCGCGGGCTCGGTGGCTGGGAAGGCAGCTGTTGTCGATCGGGGCGGTGCGTGCGCGTCGGTAGCAGTAGGAGGCCTGACAAGCGGGCCGGGATCGGAGAGGATCGATGTCATGTCGCAGTACCTGGTTTTGATCTACGAGGACGAGACGACGTGGGCCGACGCCAGCCCCGACCAGACCGAGCAGATCCACCAGGAGCATGCCGTGTTCGGGCAGGCCAACGCCGCGGCCCTGCGTGGCGGCAACGCGCTGCACCCGACCTCCACGGCCACGTCGGTGCGCCGGGACTCCTCCGGCGGGTTCACCGTGACCGACGGGGCGTTCGCCGAGACCAAGGAAGCCCTCGGCGGCTACTACGTCATCGAGGCCGCCGATCTCGACGAGGCGATCGCGGTGGCCACGCAGGTCCCGGCGCGGTTCGGCGGGGTCGAGGTACGCCCGGTGCGCACCTTCGACTGACGGATCCGGCCATGACCGCGAACCCGTCGGTTGCGGCCGCGGTCGCCGACGCGCACCGCCGCGAGTGGGCCTTCGTGCTCGCCGCGACGGTGCGCGTCACGCGCGACCTCGACCTGGCCGAGGAATGCGTGCAGGACGCCTACGCCCGAGCCCTGACCGCGTGGGACACCACCGGGATCCCGGTGAACCGGGGCGCGTGGCTGACCACGACGGCTCGCCGGCGCGCGCTTGACCTGCTGCGCCGCAGCGCGACCGCGCGCCGGGCGCTGCCCTTGTTGCTCGACGAGCAGCTCGAGCCCGGACCCGACGAGACCACCCGACCAGAGATCACCGACGATCGGCTCCGGCTCATCCTCACCTGCTGCCACCCGAGTCTGCGCCCCGACGGCCAGGTGGCCCTGACACTGCGGCTGTTGTGTGGACTGTCCACCGCGGAGGTGGCGCGAGCGTTTCTGGTCAGCGAGTCGACGATGGCCGCCCGGATCACCCGGACCAAGAAGAAGATCACCGCGGCGCGCATCCCGTATCGCGTCCCGCCACCCGAGGAGCTGCCCGCCCGCATCGACGCGGTCCTCACAGTGGTGCATCTACTGTTCAGCACCGGGCATGCCGCGCCGGTCGGGGACAACCTGGTACGCCGCGACCTGGTCGAGCGCTCGCTGGATCTGGCCCGGATGCTGCGCACCGTGTTGCCCGCCGACGCCGACGTGGCCGGGCTGCTCGCGCTGATCCTGCTCACCGACGCCCGTCGCGACGCCCGCGTCGACCACCGGGGGATGCTGGTGCTGCTCGCCGAGCAGGACCGGGACCGGTGGGACGCCGCGGCGATCGGCGAAGGAGTCGCGCTGGTGCGCGAGGCGCTGCGCCGCCGACCCCCGGGACGCTTCGCGCTGATGGCCGCGATCGCCGCCGTCCACGACGAGTCACCCAGCTTCGGCGACACCGACTGGCGCGAGATCGTCGTACTCTACGACCTGCTCCTGGCGCTCTGGCCGTCCCCGGTCGTCGCGCTCAACCGCGCGGTGGTGGTCGGCTTCGCCGACGGGCCCGCGGCCGGCCTCGACGCCGTTGACGCCCTCGCCGCGGAACCCCAGCTCGCCGGTTACGGCTATCTCCCGGCCGCCCGCGCGGACTTCCTGGCCCGCCTCGGCCGCACCGCTGAGGCACACCTGGCCTATCAGGAGGCGCTGTTGCTCACCGAGAACGCCGTCGAACGCGACTTCCTGACCACCTGCCTCGCCCAACTCGGCCGCTGACCCGGCGCCCCGAGACGGCGCTCGCCTCCCGCCGCACCCGCCGGCGCCGCACGGCGTGCAGCGTCCCACCGGCGGCCAAGCCCCAGAAGGCGCCGCTGATGCCGAAGAACGCCACCCCGACACCGTCACCACCAGGGTGACGACCGCCGCCTCGCGGTCGTCGGGGTCGGCCACCGCCCCCGTGAGCGAGTTGCCCAGCGCGCCCAGCAGCGCCAGGCCCGCCACCGCCTCGATCAGGGTGGGCGGCGCGGCGTCCACGAAGGCCACCGCCGCGCCGGCGCCCAGCCGAGCAGGACGTAGACGCCACCGGCGACGGCCGCCGCCCGGTACCGCGTGCGGGGGTCGGGCCCCGCCTCGTCGCCGGCGCAGAGGGCGGCGGTGATCGCCGCCAGGTTGACGGCGTGCCCACCGAAGGGGGCGCAGGCCAGGCTGAAGACTCCCGTCCAACACCGCAGCGGGCCCGGCTCGGGACGGTAGCCGTTGGCGTCGAGCACGGCGATGCCGGGAACGTTCTGTGCCGCGCCTCGACGAGGACGGGCACGTCATCTACGTCCGATCGCTGACCAAACCCGTCGCCGCCGGCATGCGCGTCGCCGCCCTGGTGGCCCGGGGCCCCGCGCTGACCAGGCTCTGCCGCGGACGCGTCACCGACGACCTGTTCGTCGCGCCCGCCCTGCAGCACACCGCCCTGGATGTGCTCACCGCTCCGGGCTGGCCCCGGCACCTCGCCGGGCTCCGCAGAGCACTGCGGCTCCGCCGCGACACCCTCACCGCCACCTGGCCACCCACCTGCCCGGCTGACAGCTCCACCTCAAGCCCGGCGGAGGCGTCCACCTGTGGCTGCGCCTGCCCGAGGGAACCAGCGACGCCGACGTCGCCGCCGCCGACCCGCCCTCCAACACGCCGCAACCCTGCTCGGGAAAGCGCTGTCGAACCGATCCACGCAAGCGCCACCAGCGATCCGCTAGCGGGGGTCCGAGAGCGATTCGGTGGTCAATCAAAGCAGCTGCGACCTGCCGCAAGCGGGATGCAGCGTTCTCGGTCAGTGGTTCGCCGTGGCCGAAACACGCAGTGTCCACGTCGAGGTCGGCGATCCGGCAGAACGAGGCAATTGCCGCCGCTCGGTCGAGGTTGAAAACGCCGAGCATCACCTCGCCTTCGTACTCCGCGGCGATGTCCCCGGTGATCAGGACCTTGTGCCCGGGTAAGTACAAGGCGATGCTGCCGTCGGTGTGACCGGGCGTGGAAACCACGTGGGCGCCACCGGCGAAGTCGAGCACATCACCGTCGCGAACCTCGCGGTCGACGCGGGCGGGAGGTGCGCAGGCAAGCCCGGCGGCGACCCGGGCATGCAGCTCACGCTCGAAAGGGGTGAAGTTCGGCGGTGGCCCCGCCACCTCACCGCGGATGACGGGAACGTCTGCCGCGTGCGCGATGACCTGCACCTCACCCCAGGAGCTCACCTCGGCCGCCGAGCCGGTGTGGTCGTCGTGGAAGTGGGTGAGCACCAGCCGGTCGACGTCACCGGGGACGAGACCGATCTGCCGGAGCTGGGCCACGATGGCCGGCACTGAGCCGGCCTCGCCGCTGTCGACGAGCGTGACCGAGTCGTGGTCGTGCCAGAGGTAAGCCTGATACCTCCCCAGCACCAGCCGGTACAGATGGGGACGCAGCTCGGTGATGCCCATATCCCCTGACGCTAGGCGCGCCCGCAGCGCCGACCCAGGCCGGTTCACTCCCGGCGCAGAGCTCCTCGGCTGGAGGGGGGCCGTCGGTCAAAGCAGGTGTTCGATGGTGATCGGCCCGGCTGCGGGTCAAGACCATCGGCGGCGCGATGCCAGTCCCGGATGGTTCTTGGTGCGCAACATCAATTGCCGTATTAAGTTTACCAAGGGTTGCGATGTACAGGAATAGTGGAAGAATGCAGAATGTGGCTAGATTCACCTGTGTAGCGAAATATGTTTTCTGTTCGATCCACGGGATAAGTAGACCATGACCGAAGCGCACGAGGTCATGGTCCTCGATATCGCCGGCGGCGCGGTGGCGGTGTCATCGCCTCGCAGGACTCGGCGTGCGCCGGCTGCTCCGGCTCAACGTCTCGCTCGCCGTCGCGCTCACGCCAGCGCCGCGCGCACCCGGGTGGTGAACAGCGTGGCGACGATGACGACCGTCCTGACGGCGCTCACTCGCGGATGGCACCGGTTGTGGCCGGTTCAGTCGTGGTCATTCCAGTCGTCGTCATCCCACTGGCCCGTCGCTACCCGCTGGCCGACCCGCTGTTCGTGACGCAGGCGCCGCTGAGAGGCGAGCTCACGGCGGGCGGTGCGCTGGCGCTCGGTGTCCAGCGAGGTTCCGACGCCGACGATGAGAATAACCAAGAACGCCAAGCCGATCACGATCAAAAAGGTGTTTCCCATGATGACTCCCCCTCAACGTCAATTGACCGACGTATGCGCACCGCTTCCGTTCAGGTCTGTGCGTGGTATCCCTGGCTGGCATGAGCTGGTCCAACAAATCGAACGGTACGGTGCCAGGAACGCGACGAACAGGTTGTTGAGGAGGACTTGAGGTTGCGTTCGGGTACGCCCCCGTGCCGCGCCGAGACCCGGAAATCACCAGGCCCTAGCTAGGGCGCTCTGGTGCTGATGTACAGCGTGACGGGCGTGCCCGTCGAGACATTGCCTTGCGGTGTCTGTCCGATGACCTGGCCGTTCGGCGCTGTCGAGCTGATCTGCTGCGCCGTCACGGGGTAACCGGCCTGTTGCAGGGCCCGGGACGCGGCGGAGCCCTGTTGGCCGACCACGAAGGGCACGATCTGGCCGTGGTCCCCGGCGTCCAGGTACTCCGGAGCGGGTCCTGGTATGGGCTGGTCCGGCTGTCCGGCCAGGATCTGGTTGAGTGCCTGGAAATACGGCGGCGCGGCGACCGTGCCACCGAACGCGCCGTTTCCGCAGGTCCCGAGCTGTACGGGGGGGCCTGGGCACAGCTCCTGAGGGTGGGAGCCGTCGGCATAGACCATCGATGCCGCCGCGTAGTTGTCCACCCCACCGACGAACGCGACCGACTCACTCTCATTGGTGGTGCCGGTCTTGCCGATGTCCGGGTGGCTCCAGCCGGCTGCGCCGGCCGCTGCCGCCGAGGTCCCGGCCGTCGTGTCCCGACTCAGGCCGGCCGCCAGGGTGTGCGCCAACCCTGCTGCGACGACCTGCTCGCAGGGCTGCTGGTCGACCGGCACCGGGTGGCCGTTGCGGTCGGTGACCGAGAGGATCGGGTTCGGTGGACACCACACGCCCCCGCTGAGGATCGTGGCCGACACGTTGGCCATCTCCAGCGGGCTGACCGGGCTGACGCCGAGGGTGAACGACAGCAGGTTCTGGAAGTACTTCGACTGCGGTTCGCCGTACTGGGGGTTCTTCGACAGGGGGTTGTTCGGGTCGGTGATCGGGGTGCCCCCGGCGTCGTTGGTCTCCAAGGTGTGACGCAGACCGAGCCGCTGTGCCATCTGCAGCACCGCCGGCATGCCGACCTGAGTCTCCAGGTTCACGAACGCGACGTTGGGTGAGGTGGCCAGCGCGTCCTGGAGGCTGATCGGGTCGGGGTAGCTGGTGCCGTCGTTCTGCACGGGATAGCAGCTGGTGTACTGGTTGGCGTTCGGCGGGGTGAAGCAGCCGGCGGGCGGATTGGGCAGCTCGGAGTCGAAGCCGACCGTGCCGCGTTCCAGCCCGGCGGCCGTCGTGAAGATCTTGAACGTGGACCCGGCCCCGAACACGTTGCTCGCAGCGGAGACGATGTTCGTTGCTCGCTCCCCCTGGTCGGCATCGGTGCCGAAGTTGCGGTTGGCGACCATGGCGAGTACCTGGTGGGAGTGTGGTCCGGGCTGGATCAGGGCGAACGTGTTGGCCACGCCGTCCTGGGTGGTGGGTACGTTCCGGTCCACCGCATCCTTGACCGTCTGGCTGGCGGCGGGGTCCATCGTGGTCGTGATGGTGTAGCCGCCGGTGGCGATCTGCGCAGAGGTGAGCCCGGCCTGCTCCAGGTAGTTGACCGCGTAGTCGCAGAAGAAGCCGGCGTCCGGTGCGGCGCCCAGGCAGGTGCTGGCCGGGATCACCGGCCCGCCCGCCGCGATGCCCAGCGGCGCGGCCTTCGCCGCGGCTCCGTCCGTGGCGGACAGGGACTGGCTCGCCACCATCGCGTCGATGACCGTGTCGCGGCGATCCAGGGACTGTTGGGGATGGGTGTAAGGATTGTAGAGGTTCGGGTTGTTCACCATGCCGGCCAGCAACGCCGCTTCGGGGATGGTCAACTTGTCTGGCGTGGTGTTGAAGTACGCCTGCGCCGCTGCACCGACACCGTAGATATTGCCGGCGAACTCGACCACATTGAGATATCCGGTGAGGATCTCGGTCTTCGGCACGGCATTCCCGACCTGCAGCGCCAGCTCCGCTTCCCGCAGTTTGCGCCCGAGGGTGTCGGCCTGGTCCGCCTGTTGCGCGGCCGGGTCGTTCCGGTCGACGACGTTGATCAGGTAGTTCTTCACGTACTGCTGGGTGATGGTCGAGGCGCCCTGCAGGCCGCCCCCCGAGCTGTTGTGGAGCACGGCCCGCAGCACGGCCCTCGGGTCCAGACCGGAGTCCTGGAAGAACCGCCGGTCCTCGATCGCGATGATGGCGGCGACCACGTTCGGGGAGATCTGCTGGTAGGACACCGGCAAGCGGTACTGGTCGAACAGCTGGGCAATCCGCCCACCGTCGCGATCGAGCACCGTCGTCACCAGCGGCAGCTGGTCTGCGGAGAACCTGATACCGGAGAATCGGGTGGAACCGCCGTCCATGGAACGGTTCGCCTGGTTCGACAGCAGACCCAGCCCTACGGCTGCCGGCGCGAGGATGCCGGCCAGTACGAGCCCGGCCACCAGGCCCGCCCCGACCATTCTGACCAGCGGGTGTGAGTTGCGCAGGGCACGTACCTCCAGGCGCATCGGCTCCTCCGGACTAGCGCTGGGCCAGGGTAGGAGTCGGCGCCCTGACCCGACATAGCGCACGGACCTACGCCGGTGCGGCTACTCATCGTCATGTCGCGAATCTGCTCGCCACCCTGCCTGTCTCTCAACCTACCCGCGAACCCCGGCCTCCAGTCACCGCAGCTCGGCTACCGCCTGGTGCCCCAGTGTTGCCCGACGTTCGTTTTGCACACGAAGACGCAGTCGCGGGTGCACACGAACGGGCGTTCGGCGAACGGCTGGGTCGGCGCGTTGGCGGCCTCATCGTCAGGCTGTCGCCGCCCTGCGAGCGCTGTCTGCTCGCCCTCG
>JBBSGM010000101.1:0-15000 GCA_038254065.1 Mycobacteriales bacterium
AGCATCAGCGCGGCGGCGCTGGTCGGGCAGGCGAGCCGGCGCAGCCGGTCGAGGACTTCCGGGGTGAGGCGCGGGCCGAGAGCCGCGACCACCACCGGATCGCTGGGCAAGGTCAGGACGAGGCCTTCGGCGGCGAACCCGTCGCGAACCGCGCGCAGGCACGTCTGCACCTCGGCAGAGGTGACGGCGTCGATGGTCAGCCGCTGCAACACCGCGATCGGCATCCGCCGGGTGATCACCGCCGGGGACCACGGCGTCACCGAGGCCCAGCTACGCCGGCTGCGGCGCCTGTATGTCAACCGCGACAGCCTGCGCCGCGCCATCGCCCGGGTCGTGAACAAGACCCTGACCGACCGCGACCCGATCTGGTGGGGATCGGGCACCGCCTGCGCGAGCGACTCCAAGAAGTTCGGGTCCTGGGACTCCAACCTGATGACTGAGTGGCACAACCGCTACGGCGGACCCGGCGTGATGATCTACTGGCATGTCGAACGCAAGAGCGTCTGCGTCTACAGCCAGCTCAAGACCTGTTCCTCCTCCGAGGTCGCGGCCATGATGGAGGGCCTGATCCGGCACGCCGCTGACATCGACTCCGACATCGAGGCCAACTACACCGACACCCACGGGGCCTCCGTCGTCGGGTTCGCGTTCTGCTACCTGCTCGGTTACCGGCTGCTGCCCCGACTCAAGAACATCGGTGCGGCCCGGCTGTATCGGCCCGGGGACGCCACCACCTACCCCGGGCTCGAGCCCGTGCTGACCCGCCCGATCAAGTGGGACCTGATCGCCCAGCAGTACGACCAGATGATCAAATACGCGCGGGCGTTGCAGACCGGCACCGCCGAAGCCGAACAGATCCTGCGTCGCTTCGACCGCAAAGGCCCCAAACACCCCACCCACCTGGCCATCGAGGAACTCGGTCGGGTCGCCCGCACCATCTTCATCTGCCAGTACCTGGCCTCCCCCGAGTTGCGCCGGGAGATCCACGAAGGCCTGAACGTGGTGGAGCAGTGGAACAGCGCCAACGGCGCGCTCCACTACGGCAAGGACGGCGAACTGGGCGGTGAGGACCGCGAACACATCGAGACCTCGATGCTCGCCCTGCACCTGCTCCAGTCCTGCCTGGTGCTGGTCAACACCCGACTTCTGGACCGGGTCCTGACCGCACCGGCCTGGGCAGCGCTGATGGCCGAACCAGACAAGCGCGGCATCACCCCGCTGTTCTGGTCGAACGTGGCCCTCTACGGCCGAATCCAGCTCGACATGGACCGCCGCATCGATTTTGACCTCGACCTCGACCTCGGTCCGGCCGAGCCCGACGACCCCGCCCCCGAGGAACCCTGGTGACCGCCGACCCCTTGGCCCCGGCGCCGCGACGTACGCCGGCCAAACGCAAGGCCCAGCAGCTCGCCAAACATCTCCGTGGCGAACGGCCCGACTACGCCTACCTCAAGGACGTCTTCCGGCACCTGCGCGACGAGCTCGGCACGATCGTGGACCCCGGGCGCGTGTCGCACCAGAACCAAAGATGATCATCCGGTTCGTGCAACAGGCTCAGGCGGGCCCCCAAAACCGTAGTATGGTTCCGATTGGCACGCCCCGATGAGCTGCGATCGTCCCGGCCAGGCGGTGATGAGGGGTTCGTGCGTTTGAAGTCCGTTCATCACTCAGGAGGTAGGGCAATGGCAAGTCCCACTCTGCGGGACGTCGGCGAGCACCTGGACACGCTTCTCGAGAGCTGGGGTCCGGATCTCGAGCAGGACGACCTGGGTCGTGTGACGATCCCGGGCAACAACAACATGGTGGCGCCAGTGCAGTTCGAATGGGCGCCTGAGAAGGACTGAACCTTCGGCTGGTCGGCCGCCGTCGCCGCGACTGCGGCCCGACCAGCGCTGTCTCCGGAAGGCGCGCTCGAGTCCGCCGGGGGCCCGACTCGAGCGCCGGCGGCCATGTCGGTTCTTCCGGGCATCCGGACTCGCGATAACGTCTGAGTTCCCACCATCGAGGTTGCCCATGACCACGACGGCGCCGCTCGACCTCGCCGTGCATCCGCACAAGCGGAACAGATCGCTGCTGAGGGTGGGGGATCGTCGAATCGAACTTCCCCTGCAGGTCGGCATTGTGCTCGCGATGCTGTCCGGCGATGACGGTCGGTTGAAGCCAGGCGACGGCGACGACGAGGTCGGCCGGCAGCGGGCGGCCAACCTGTGCACCAGTCTCGGCCGGTTGTTGACGACTCATCCGTCCGATGAGCTCAAGCAGGCGCACGCGCCGTGTGCACTGTTGATCGTGGCAGCGCCAGGTGATGAGTCGCTCGCCCACACCGTCGAACAGCTAGCTGCCCTCGGGTTCGGACTCGGCGCAGACGAAGCTCCGGAGCCCGAACCGCTGGCGGACAGGGCGCACAGGTCGATCGTCGTGGCCGTCTCCAGTCGGCTGTCTGCCGAGTGGGCGCTGGAGCGCGAGCGGGAGGCCATCGCGCAAGGGTCGGCCTTCTGCGCCCTCTGGTTCACACCCGGAGGAGCGTGTTATGGCCCCATCACCGGCCCTGACACGCCGGTTCGTCTCGCTGACCTGTTCGGGCGCTGGATCACCACGGCCACGGACGACGCGATCGCCCGATCGATGCTTCGCAAACCGGCCTTCGAGCACCGCGGAGTGCTTCCTGCGGGCGACGCGATCTGGGCGGCTGCCACGTGTCTAGCCGATCTTGCACGCTGGGCTCGCGAACCGGGCTCCGATCACGACCATGTCCGGCTGGACACCCACGCATTAGCGATCGAGCGCGATCCGGTGCTCCCGCTCCCGCTGCAACCGAGCGAGTCGAGAACAGCCGTCGCGTCGACGCGCGACCCGATCGACGCGGTGCTGTCGCCGCGCACCGGGATAGTGACGCGCCTGCGCCCCGTTCGCTTCAGCACTCCGATGCTGCACGGGCTGTACTTCGTCGAGAGCCAAACGGCCGACATGAGCAGGCTCGGGCCGTGGGCGTCGAACATCTTCAACGCGGGCAGCGCCTGGGACGACGCTCTGCAGGCCGAGCGAGGCGCAGTTGGCGAGGCCATCGAGCGCTACTGCGGCAACGTGATCGACTACTCGTCACTCGTCCGTGCCAGCTACGATGACCTGCGTCGGCGCGGCGTTCCGGCGATCGACCCCCGTTCGCTCGTGCTGTTCGCCGACTCGCAGTACAGCGCGCCCGGGTTCCCGTTCGCGCCGTTTGACACCGACCTCGTCGTCTCGTGGACACTGGCTCGTTCGCTGGTGAGCGGGAACGAGGTACTCGCACCGGCGTCGCTGGTGTACGTGAACTGGAACACCGGGCCGTCGCTGTTCGACCCGCCGACGAACCCCGCCTACTACCCGGGGATCGCAGCCGCTCCGGACCGTGAGCTCGCGCTGTGCAACGCGCTTGAGGAGGTGGTCGAGCGGGATGCCTCGATGGTGTGGTGGCTCAGCGGCGCGCCACTCGCGCCGCTGCGGAACTCACCGGCGATTGAGCGGATTCGCCAACGCATTCCGCTGGGCCGTGGCGTCCGCGTGCACGCGCTGGCGCTGCCTACGAGCACGCGACTGCCGGTGACGGCCGTTGTCGTCGAGGACGACGACAACCGAATCGCGACACTCGGGCTCGCCTGCCGCCACTCGGCGGACCGCTCCGTCGACAAGGCAGCGCTGGAAGCATTCGGGCTGTTGGAATCAGCGCTCGATCTGCAGCGACCGGACGGCGGCTTCTGGTCGACGCACGAGGCGCAGGGCATCGGCGCACAGGCCGTCAAACCGCTGCGGGCCGATCGCCGCTATCTCGACAGCTATCGCGCCGACTTCAGGGACGTCACCGACCTGTTCTGCCAGCTCCAGATCCAGCTCGATCAGCGAGCGCTGATCCGGACGGTCCCGCGCTGGACCGGATCGACCGAATCGTCTGCGGCCGAGGATCTGCCGGAGCGGAGCGTCTCGCAGTATTTGGACCGGCTCGCCGCCGCCGGGTACGAGCCGTTCGCGGTGGACCTCACCACTCCCGACGCTCGCATCGCGGGCTGGTACGCGGTGCGTGTCCTCGTGCCCGGAATGGTTCCGAACTTCCCGGCGGCGTTCCCGCCGCTCGGCCGCGACCGCGTCCTGGAGGAGCCGGACCGCCTCGGTCTGGTCGAGGGTCGACTTTCCCCGGACGGTCTGTTCACTTTCCCGATGCCCTACGCCTGACCAGGAGTGTCCCGTGACGAAGTTCCTCGCAGTTGGCGGTGGGATGCGGTCCGAGTCGCTGTCGAGCGCGATCCTGCGGCACGCCGCCGATCTCGCAGAGCAGTGCGGAGCGCGCGCGCAGGTGCTGACCGTCCGTGAGCTGTCGTTACCGATGTTCGAACCGGACGTCGTCACACCCGACGATCCGGCAGTGCGGCATCTGCTGGACGCTGTCGAGCTCGCCGAGACGCTGCTGATCGCCACTCCGATCTACGGTGGGACGCCCTCGGGCGCGGTGAAGAACCTGCTCGACACCCTGCATCTCGGCAAGCGGGAGCTGGTCGGGCCGCTGCACGGCAAGCGGGTCACGGTGGCGGCCGTCGGCGGCGGCGCTCTCGTGAGCTCGTACTCGTTCCAGCGTGGTGCCACCGGCACGCTCGAGATCGCGGCGAAGAATCTCGGCGCCTGGGTGGATCCGCACCACGTGGAGTTCAGCGAACTGCAATTCGACCCCGATGGAAGCCTCGGCGATGTCCTCGCGCGCAACGACCTGCTGACTCGCGTCTATGCCTTGGTCGGGGCCGGCCGGCGGATGGCGGTGTGACATGAGGGCGATGTCCGGCAGCCATGACATCCATGGCCTGAACGCCCAGGCGTGGAACCAGACCGGCGACTGGTACCGCGAGCATTTGACCCAGACGGTCGACGTGTTGGCGCAGGGCGACGTGACGCTGCAACCGATCGAGCTGAAGCTGCTTTCGCGGCTGGGCCCGCTCGAGGCATGGTGCGAACGGGCCGTCCACCTGCAGTGCGCCGCCGGGTTCGATACCCTGTCGCTGCTCAATCTCGGCGCCCACGAGGTCGTGGGAATCGACATCGCCGACGAGCTGATCGACATCGCGCGCGGGTTGGCGGCTCGGCTCGACGCTGCCGCCGCCGACTTCGTCGTGTGCGACGTTCTTGACACACCGGAGGAACTCGCGGGCACGGCCGATCTCATCTTCACCGGCAAGGGTGCCCTCCACTGGATGTTCGATCTGCGCGGTTGGGCTCGGACTGTCAGGCGACTGCTCCGTCCGGGCGGTTGGCTCGTGCTGTACGACTTCCACCCGATGATGTGGCTCTTCGCCGGCGGCAGCGCCTCCATGGCGCCGAGCGGCGTAAGCTACTTCGCGCCCGTGATCTCGTATCGCGAGTGGCCGTCCCACCACATGGGCGAACTCGACCTGCCCGACGGCGAGCAGCTGCTGCCGAAGAAGTTGCGGCCCTGGCCTCCGAGCGCGGTCATCCAGGCCCTGCTGGATCAGGACCTGCGGATCGGTGCGTTCGGCGAGTACCCGGACAGCGCCAACGGCCAGTGGGCTGCCTACCCGCAGTGGAGCGACGCGGACCGGCGAAAGGTCGCGACCACGTACTCGGTCCTAGCACAAGCGGCCGAGTCATGACCACACAAACGCGATTGGATGATGCCACGACCGAGGTCACGCTCCGTGAGCTGTTCGCCGGACGCCGGGGGCGCTTGCTCATCGCCTTGCTCGTCGCCGAGTTCGGTGCGGCGGTGCAGAGCACCGCCTACTCCTCCGTGCTGCCCATCACCGCCCGCGAGCTGCACGGGACGGCACTGTTCGGCGCGACCCTCGGTGCAGGCACGTTCACCACCATCCTCGTGCTCGCGATCGGTCCGGCGCCCTTTGCCAGGTTCTCGCCACGCCAGCTGCTCCTCTGGGCCACGGTCCTCTACGGGGTGGGCGCGGGAATGTGCGTCGCCGCGCCCGCCATGGTCGTCGTGCTGCTCGGCGTCGTCGTCCGCGGACTCGCCGGCGGCATGTTTGCGGGCTTCGGTCTGTCCGCGCTCGGGGGACTCTTCGAGGGTGAAGCCCGGGTACGGGTCTACGGACTGTTCGCGCTGGTGTGGCTGTTGCCGTCCCTGGCCGGCCCGGTTGTGAACGCTGCGGTGACGGTTGTGGGGGGCTGGCGCGCCGCCCTCGCCTGGCCGGTCGCGCTGGTCCTGCTGGGCCGGCTGCTGATCGGACGCGACATCAACATCGTGCCGTGGTCGCGCAGCCAGGCGGTTCGACCCTCTCCCGTGCTCATTGTGGTGCTGCTCGCGGGCCTGCTGGTCGCCGGCGCGGCCGGCCCGGTCGGCGGAGGTTCGGGAGTCGCGCTGCTCGCCCTCGGATGCGCGGCCGCGGCAGCAGTGACCATCGTCCTGCTCGATCGGCAGATTGGACCTGATGTGGCCCGCCGTCGGCAGGCCGCCCTGATGTTTCTGATCAGCCTCGCCTTCTTCGGCGGGGGCGGTATCGAGTCACTGGCTGCCATCGACGGGCTCGGCTACGGCGTGGTTGCGGGCTCGGCCGCTGTCGGTGCAGGCCTCATCGGGTGGTCGCTCACCGGGCTGCGTCCGAGCCTGCTCAACAGGTGGACCGACTCGCCCGAGCGATGGGGCATCGTGCTCGTGGGCGTCGGGCTGGCGTGCGGCCTGGTCGCCAATCTTGTGCTGGCCGGGGCAACCGCCCTCGGCGTCCTGGTCGCCGGCTGGTTCCTGGCCGGTACTGGCATGGGATTCGCGTACCCGCGCATCTCGTCCAGTGCGGTGGCCGATCTCGATCACGACCGGCTCTACCCGGTCGTGAGCGCAGTGGAGTTCGCCGAAACCAGCGGCACCGCAATCGCCGCGTTCGTCGGTGGCGGCACGTACTCCGTCGCGCGCTCGATGTCCGTGGACCCGACCGTGTCGCTCGGCTGGTCGTTCGGTCTGCTGCTCGCCGTCGCGGCAGCAGGGCTCTGGGTCGCCGCGCGAGCGAAGGCGAGAACGGCGTGATCGTCTCGTCCATCCGATATCCGTCGGCCATCCGCACCGATCACGTCGAGGTCCTCTGCGGCCGGCAGATCCGTGATCCGTACCGCTGGCTCGAGGACGATGACGCGGAGGACACGATCTCCTGGGAGCACGCGCAGGACGCTCTCTACGCGCACCTGTCGCGCCAGTGGCGCCTGCCCGACCACGCCTGCGCCCTGGTCACGCAGCTGCTGGACGTCGGTGCGTGCACGGCACCACAGGTGCGCGCTCTCGACGGTGGCCGCCAGCGGCTGGCATTCGGGCGACGCAGACCGGGGGGGCGGGTCCGATCCCTCGTCGTGCGGGACGTCAGCCCATCGGGAACCCCGATGGAGCGGACCGTGTTCGACCCCATGGACGTCGATGCGAGCGGTCGCACGATCCTTACCGGCTGGTCGCTGTGTCCGCGTGGCCGCTACCTTGCCATCACCACGGCACGCGACGGGTCCGACTTCTCGACTCTGACGGTGACGGACCTCGATTCAGGCCACCTGGTCGTCCCGGCGGTCGACGGCCTTCGGTACACCTCGATCGCGTGGCGCGACGACAGCGGGGTCACCGCGTCGCTGATCTACGTCGCGCCCCGACCGGATCGAGCGGATGCGGTCACCGTGCAGGAGCTACGCCTGGGGACCGAGCTGGTCGGATCGGTGCTGGACCCAACGCTGCCGCCCAGGGTCGGCATGCGAGTCGAGAACTCCGCGGACGGGCGATGGCTAGCTGTCTCGGCGATCGCCGAGACAGGTGGGCGCGACGTGTGGGTCAGCCGGCTGGATACGGGCTCGACCCGCTACGGGTTGACCTCGCAGATCGAACTGCGCTCACTGCGCGACGGCATGTGCTACCCGGTCACCGACCTTCCACGGCAAGGGACCATCTCCGGTGCGTCCGCATCGCCGCCCGGCGACGTGTGGCTGACCTACACCGATCAAGTGACACCGCCTCAGATCCTTCGCCTGAACGTGCGGACCGGCAGCGCGAACACCTGGCACCGCGCCGCCGATGTCCCGTCCGATGACGTCGTGCACACCATCGTGGAGTACGTCAGCGACGACGGCACCGTGGTGCCGATGTCGGTGCTCGCCCGCCGTGATCTCCTCACCTCCAAAGGCCGGCCCCGCCGACCGCTGCCCACTGTGCTCCGGGTCTACGGCGGCTTCGGCGTCAGCATGACCCCGACGTTCACCCCGACCGCTCTCGCCTGGGTCAGGCTCGGCGGCGCGTGGGCCGTGCCCGCGCTGAGGGGCGGCGGCGAGTTCGGCAGGCAATGGCATGCTGCGGGCTCCGGCATCAACAAGCAACGTACCTTCGACGACGGCATAGCGGCGGCGCGCTACCTGGTCGCCAACGGCTGGAGCGCGACCGACCGGCTCGCAGTGTTCGGCGAGTCCAACGGAGGTCTCACCGCGGCAGCGATGGCCGTACAGCAACCGAGCCTGTTCTCGGCCGCCGTGATCATCGCACCACTGTTCGACATGCTGCGCTACGAACAGTCCGAACTCGGTGCGCTGTGGCGTCAGGAGTATGGGTCGACCGCGGAGGCGGCCGAACTGAGCGCCCTGTTGGAGTGGTCGCCTTACCAGGGTGTTCGCGACGGCGTCCGTTATCCGGCAACACTCGTAACCGTGTTCGGCGGCGACACGCGCGTGGCGCCGCTGCACGCCCGCAAAGCCGTCGCCACGTTGCAGGGCGCTACCTCGGCCGGCTTGGGCGAGGCTCCGGTCGTGCTCAGACGTGAGGAGCACACCGGACACAGTTCCCGATCGGTCGACTGCATGGCGCAACTCGCGAGGGACGAACTCACATTTCTCGCCGCCCACACCGGGCTCAGCGTCGACACCGCGATCCGAATGTGACGGGGGAGGGATCCATGACTGCCACCGAAGTCGGAATTAGGCAACCGCCGACCGCCGAACGCCGGCCGACGCGTCAGAGTATCCACGGAAGAACCCGGGTCGACCACTACGCGTGGATGGCCGCCGAGCCGGATGACCTGCGGGCTCACCTCGAGGAGGAGAACCGGTACAGCAAGCAACTGCTCGAACCGCTAAGTGGCCTGCAGGAAACGATCTTCGCCGAGATCTCCGCCCGGACCCAGCACAGCGACATCACGGTGCCCACGCCGAATCAGCGTTGGTGGTACTACACCCGCAGTGAGGCGGGCCGCGAGCATCCGATCTACTGCCGGGCTCCTCGCGACCCGCATGGCACCGAGGTCCCTCCCGCCCCGCAGTCGGCGGGCGGCGCGCTGCCCGGGGAACAGGTGCTGCTGGACGGCAACGTGCTCGCGGGCCGATCCGGGAGCTTCGCCGTCGGCGCCTTCCGGGTGAGCCCCGACGAACGGTTCCTCGCCTACTCCCTCGACATGGCGGGAAGCGAGCGCTTCGTCCTGCATATCAAGGACCTCGTGACCGGCGAGGAACTCGATGAGCCGATCCGCAACGCCTACTACACCTGCGCCTGGTCACAGGCCGCCGACTTCCTGTTCTACGTCGTCGTCGACGCTGCCCAGCGCCCGCACCGGCTCATGCGGCATCGGATGGGCACGCCCGTCGACGACGACGTAGCGCTGTTCGACGAGCCGGACGAGAGCTTCTGGGTCCAGATCAGTACGAGCCACAGCCAGCAGTACCTCTGCCTCCGCACGTCCAGCGCAGTGACCAGCGAGGTGTGGTTGCTGGACGCGTCGAACCCGACAGGAGAGTTCCGGCCCTTCCGGCGCCGACGTGCCGGCGTCTACTACCACGTGGAGCACCAGCCACGACCGGGCGGTGACGACCGCTTCCCCGTGCTGCACAACGGTGACGCTCCCAACTTTGCGATTTCCTGCGGAGGGTTCGACGATGCGCCGTGGACGCCGTTCATCGACAGCAGCGACGATCGCATCCTGTGGGTGACCGCGTTCGCCCATCACCTGGTCGTGTTCTACCGGCGCGGGCTGACGAATCGGCTACGCGTGCTCGACCGGGACGACAACCCTCGCGAGATCGAGTTTCCGGACGAGGTCTACACCATGGCGCCCGCGTCGAACCCGCTGTTCGACACCACACGCTTCCGGCTCTCGTACGCATCGCCGGTGCAGCCGGACGGGATCTACGACCTCGACCTCGCCACCGGCCAGCTCACCCTGCTCCGCAGCCGACCGGTACTTCCCGGCCCGGACGGCACGGCGTTCGACCCCGCGAACTACCAGGTAGTGCAGGACTGGGTCGTCGCGGATGACGGCACCCGGATCCCGATCACGCTCGTCACGCGCGCCGACACCCCACGGGACGGTCAAGCTGGCTGCGTGCTCTACGGATACGGCGCGTATGAGCGTGCCGCCGACATGGGCTTCTCGATCCAGCGGCTGTCCCTGGTCGACCGGGGCATCAGCTACGCGGTCGCACACGTCCGTGGCGGTGGCGATCTGGGCGCGGTCTGGCACGAAGCCGCGCGTGGCCCGACCAAGAAGCTCTCGTTCTCGGACTATCTCAGCTGCGCCAGGAGGCTCGTCGAGGCCGGATGGACGAGTCCTGAGCGCCTGATCGCGCGCGGCAGCTCGGCCGGTGGGCTGCTCGTGGCTGCGGCCGTCAATCAGGACCCGACGGCGTTCGGCGGCGTCCTGGCGCGAGTGCCGTTCGTCGATCCGCTCTCGACGATGCTCGACGAAACCGCGCCGCTGACCGTCACCGAGCGTGACGAGTGGGGCGACCCACTGGGCTCCGCGCAAGCCTACGAGTACCTGCTCTCGTACGCGCCGTACGACGGCGTGCACGACGAGTCCTACCCTCCCGTTCTCGCGCTCGCGTCGATGAACGACACCCGCACGCGGGTGCACGAGGCGGCGAAGTGGATCGCCCAACTACGCCACACGGCCAAAGGCGGCCCCTTCCTGCTGCGCACCGCATTCCAAGGCGGGCACCGGGGACAGACGGGCCGCTACGGCGCATGGCGCGACGAAGCGCTCGTGCTCGCATGGACCGTCGCGACGGTCGAGCGCGCCGGGCAAACGACGAGCAACACCCTTTGACCGGTCCGTCGAGGCGAGGCGGCGTGCTGCGCATCGTTGGGGGCTCGATCTTCGACGGCACCCGATGGCATCCGGACTGCGACCTCGTCATCGAGAACGGGCGGGTGGCCGGCATCACGGCGAGTGCAGCGGCAGCGCGGTGCGACACCCGACTCGACGCGCGGGGGTGCCTGGTCGTGCCCGGGTTCGTGGACACGCACCTCCACCTGTTCCCGGGATTCGTCAGCCGCCTCCCGGCCTTCGGCGTGACCGCGGCGGTCGACATGTTCAGCACGCCACGCGTCCTCGACGCAGTCCGGCGCGAGTCCGCGCGATATCCGCGTTCCGCACGGTGGGTGTCGGCCGGCGTCGGCGTCTCGGTGGAAGGCGGTCATCCCCGCCAGCTGATCGGGCAGGGCATGTACGAGGTGTTCCCCAGTCTCGACCCGGCCGATTCGGTTGCCGAGTTCGTGGACGCCCGCATTGAGGAGGGCAGCGCCTTCCTAAAGGTGTTCCTGGAGTCCGGCCGGGTTGCCGGGCGGGTTCTGCCCGTGCCCGACGCGGACACGGTGCGCGCGGTCTGTACAGCCGCGCACCGAAGGGGGGTGCGCGTGCTCGCGCACGTGACGGACTCGGCCGGGGGGCTGGTCGCCGTGCGCAACGGCGTCGACGGACTCGCCCACGCGGTGGTTCCGGGCCCGGACGATGCGGCAGCCGAGGAACTCGTCCGGGAAGTTGCCCGGCGCGGAGTGTTCGTCATTCCCACGCTCGTCGCGATCGCCTCGGCCCTGGGCATAGGCCACGGAGAGCTCTTCGCGGGGACGGTCGCGCGTCGTGTCAACCAGGCGTGGGCGGCGCACGCGTGCCAGCTCGGCCGAGCGACGTCCGACCCAGCGGCATGGAAACGCACCCAGCGCTTCGTCGCGGAGCTTGCATGCGCCGGCGTCAAGCTGATGGCCGGTACCGACGCCGCCTTCCCCGGCGTCGTCCCCGGAGCGAGCCTGCACGCCGAGCTGGCACTGCTGCGCTCGTGTGGTCTCGGCCTGGACGACATTCTGACCGCCGTGACGTCGGCACCCGGGTCGTTGTTCTTCGCCGAGGGGGTCGGCCGGCTGGTCCCTGGCGGTGTCGGCGACGTCGTGGTCATCGACGGTGGCCCGGCGGACCGACTCCACACCCAGCAGCTGCGCGCCGTCGTCATGACCGGAGAAGTCGTCACCAGCGACCTGGATGCGGCCGTGGCGAAGCCGGCCGAACGAACCAGCCCTGTCACTGCTCCATCGCCAACCCTCCGGAGGTTTCCATGAAGGTGGGAATCGGGTTGCCGCCCCACGATCCCATTTCCCTCATCGACTGGGCGCAACGCGCCGAAGAAGGGCCGTTCACGACGATCGGCGCGCTCGATCGCCTCGTGTACTTCAATCCCGATCCCCTCATCACGCTCGCCACACTTGCTGGAGCCACGAGCCGAATCCGGTTGCAGACTGAGGTGCTGCTGGCGCCTCTGCGAAACACAGCGTTGTTGGCGAAGCAGGTGGCAACCCTCGACCGGATGTCCGGCGGCCGATTCGTGCTCGGGCTCGGCGTCGGTAACTATCGAGGCCCGCTCTACGACGACTACCACGTCGCAGGTGTCGACCTCCATACGCGCGGCCGCCGTCTCGACGAACAGGTGGCGGAGATGCGCCGCATCTGGACAGGCGAAGCCTTCGATGCCGACACCGCATCGATCGGGCCGCAACCGACGGAGCTCGGCGGGCCCGAGATCCTGTTCGGCGGTTTCCAACCACGCGCTCTCGCCAGAGTCGCTCGCTGGGGTGCCGGCTTCCTCGCTGCCGGACCGCCGAATTACATGGGCCACCTCATCAAGGAGGTTCTCGGGTACTGGCGTGAGGCTGGGCGCTCCGGCGCGCCGCGGATCGTGGCCCACTGTTATGTCGCGCTCGGCAACGAGGATGTGATCGAGGATGCGCGCACAACATTGGTCGATTACTACCGATACCTCGACGACGCCCCCCGCATTGCCGAATACATGGTCACCACACCAAAGCTGCTCCGCACAGTGATCGCCCAGTACGAGGAACTCGGGGTCGACGAAGTGATTTGCTACTGCTGGGGTCGCGATGTGAATCAGGTCGAGCGCATCAGCGACGCCCTGTAAGAGATAACCCGTGAGTTCCGTGGTTCCTCGTTGGGAACGCGAGAGCTCGTTCCGGCCTGGACCAGGGCGTTCTTCCCCGTTGGCCCGTCGGTAAAGGCTGGCGCCATGAAGTACACACGGCGGGGGCTTTCGCTGGTCAGGCTGTTGTCCGCGCGCAGCCCATGGCACCGACCCCGACGGATCGCCCTGAACACATGCCGCGACGGCACCGGAGGGGCTTCTAGTAGTGCCGAGTTCGTGCTTGGCATCGGCATTTGGTAGGTTTTCTGGTGCCGGGTTCGGGCGTTGGCGCAGGACGTAGCGTGGGCACAGGCGCTACATGTGCCGCCACTGACCGGTGGCGGCACTTCCACCGCCACCCGCCGATCAACCCCGGACATATCCGCGGGTGCAGGTCGCCGAGAAACCGCCAAGTGCCGATGCCCACCGGCCAAGCGGCACTCCCGGTCGCGGCGCCGATCCCGTGGCTCCCCTGTCCACCGCATCTCACCGACGCGGCAGGGGACCCTGCTCTGCGCCCGCAGCGACGCGCGCAGCCAGATCGACACCCTCGAGGTCACCCTCGTCGTACAGCCACCGATCCCGCAGCGCGTCAGGACCTTCCTCCCACGCGCCGCGCTCGGGCCACTCGCCGCGGGCCTCGGCCAGCGAAACAGCGGCGCGGGCCAGCGGATCATCCTCGGCGACACGCTCCATGTTCTCGTCGAAGACCAGGACGCGATGCTCGGCGTCGCGTGCCAGGACGATGTCGGACTCCTCCACCCCCAGCACCACCTGGATGACTTCTTCGAGCTCCTCGGTTTCGCTGATCTCCACACAGACCATCGCCGGCAGCTCATAACGAACCCAGCGGCGTGCCACAACGTCTCCTCACTGCACCAGCGGCGAAACCAGCGAAGGCGAAGGCTAGACCGGTCGACCAGCCACACCCCCGGAGGTGCCGGTGTGCAGGTCCACACCGTCCGTCGGACCGTCCTACCAGCAAGTAAGTTCGCCCCCAGGGTCAGCTACCCAAGCACCGGGCCTTGAAGGTTGATCGTGGAATGGCCGAGTGGGGAGAGTCGGGCGACGTCGTCGGGGTTCGGGTGGTGGCCACGGTCGGCGAGGTGGTCGAGAGCGGCCTGGGTGTAGACGGTCTGCCGCAGCACGATGACGTTGATCATGAGGCCGAGAGTGTCGAGCTGGGCCTCCTGGCCGGCCTGGTAGTGCTTGCGTAGCTGACCGCGTTGGCCGTGGAACACGTCGCGAGCCAGGCTGTGGCGGGTCTCGCCTCGGTTGAGCAGCTGGTGGATCGTCCGGCGGTATCGGCGGTCGTGGCAGTACTCGAGCACGTGCAGAGTTTTGATCACCCGGCCCAGTTCGGCCAGGGCGCGGGCGAGGCTGGAGGAGGTGGGGCCGCGTTGCAGGGTCCGCAGGATCGCCGACGGTGTGACGGTGCGGGCGCGCAGGGATGCGGCGAGGCGGCAGATTTGAAATTGAAGTCCGCCATCAGCTGAGTACCCCATCGACCGGTCGGGATGAAACAAATCAGCTACTCACCGCTGTCGTGAGACACGTCAGACGGACACCCTTCTGGGTGCCCTACGGTCCGGTTAGGGAATCGTTCGTGTGGCCACCTCGACGGGCGGCTCGTCGCACCCGCGGCATCGGACGCGGTTCGACGCCGAGCTCCTTCATCCGTCGTACGTAGATGTGGTGACGGCGACGTGCCGCACCGAGGCGTCCCGCATCCGACAGGACGGCGACGAGGTCCAGATGAGCCTCCTCGTCGAAGGGGTCCACGCCGAGCAGCCGCAGGAGGTACCGCACCGCTCCGTCGAC
>JBBSGM010000102.1:0-14926 GCA_038254065.1 Mycobacteriales bacterium
GATGATGGCTGGTTCGCCGTCGATGTAGCGGACGTGGCGACGCACGACGCAGGTGTCTGTGTCGGGGTCGAGGCCGAGCAGGCGAGCTACCGCCGGGGGTGCCGCGATCTGCTCGACGTGCAGGGTCTCGCCGGATGGGTCATGGCCTTGGTTCTCGACGTCGGTGCCCCAGGCGTCGGCGGCGGCGGTAGGACGGCTTGTCCGAGTAGGACACGGCGTCCCAGCGGATCACCCGTTCAGACGTGCGCGACGCCCAGGCGGCGGGCCAGCTCGGTCAGCCGGGGTAGGTTCGCCGACTGCTCCCGGAGCTCCCGGATGATCTGTCGGGGCTGAGCCTGGTATCGGGTCCATGTCGGGGCAAGGTTCTCCATCGCGAGGAGTGTGTCGAGTGCGGCGCCGTCGTGGCCGAGGCGGGTGTGTGCGAGCGCGATGTCGGAGAGATGCCGGGCGCGCGCCGCGAGCGGCAGCGACGTGTCCCGGGGCATCCGCTTCCCGATGATGAGCGCGGCCGGGTAGTTCTCGGTGACGACCTCGATGTCCACGGTCTGCATGAGCACCTGGTCGGGACCGAACGCGGCTTCGTAGTCGTAGCGGTTCCCCGTCCTGGTGGCCGCGTCGCCGGCCTCGTCGAGCAGTGCGCTCGCGACGGGCCGGTCCCCGGCCCGGCCCACCGCGGTGGCGCCGGTGAGCAGCAGCGAGCCGTACAGCGACCACGCCGGGACGGGAGACTTTCCCTCCGGCGCAATGCCTGCCGCGCTCGCGGTGGCGAGCTTGTGGGACTCCAGGAACCGACCCTGGGTGCGCAGTAACCACGCCAGCCAGCCGCGCAGCGCGGTGGGGCGCAGCGGGTCGGTGCCACGCTCGGCGAGGGCCAGTGCCTCCCGCAGCGCCAGGTGCGCGATGTCCCCGTACCCGAGATGCACGACCGTGCTCGCGGCCAGCCCGTACACCTGCGCGGCCAGGTCATGCGCCTGCACGCGCTCCGCGTCCCGGGCCTCGCGAACGGTCGCCCGCAGCTGGGCGATCGCCCCGGGCAGCAGCCGCCCGAGGTCGTCATAGCGCCCGTTCCAGTAGGCGGCCCAGCCGTAGGAGACCGTGCGCCGCGCTTCGGCGAGGGTGAGCGGGGTCAGGTCGGGGTCGTCGCCGATGAGGTCGTCAACGGTGGTGAGGGCGTGGCGGATCGCGACGGCGCCGGAGTCGGGCCGGGGTCAGGGAGCGGGGTGGTCTTCGACAGGAGCTCGCCGGCATCGACGTCGAGCGCGCGGGCGAGCCGGTGCAGGCTCGCGATGGACACGGTGTGCCGGCGGCCCTGTTCCAGCTTCCGCGCCAGGTCGACGGACACCCCAGCAGCAGCAGCGGCGAGCGCGGTCTGGGTCATCGTCGTGCCACGCAGTTGGGTAACGCGTTGGCCGATGGTCGGACCGATTCCCTCGTCCACGTGCTACCTCTCAGTCCGGTCCGCTTCCCGGAGTCGATGGCGAGCGACGTCGGGGACATCGCTTCAGCCGCCCACGTTACCGGTGCCCGCGCGTCAGGACGGGTGGGGTCCGGCGCCACAGAACGCGGATTGGACGGCAGTGACGCCATACCGATAACGTCGACGATCACCGATGCCGAGGCCCCCAGAACGAGGCCCCCAGGACTGGGCCGCATTCTCGCTGGCGCCCCCGACTCGGCCGCGCTGACCTCCGACGCCCTGGCGTGGCCTGCGTCGTGCATTCCGCCCACCACCGGGGCTGGCCGGTGCTCACCGGTAACGCCGCTGCGCTGCGAGCCCTGGACCCGGACCTGGGAATGGACGAGCTGCCATGACTCCGGTGGTGGTGCGGTAGGCAGCCGGGTCAGCCCTTCGGGATCTGGGAGAACCGCAGCTGGTTCCCGGAGGGGTCGCGGAAGGCGCAGTCGCGCAGGCCGTAGGGCTGGTCGATCGGCTCCTGGAGCACCTCGGCGCCCGCCGCCCGGATGCGCTCGAAGGTGTCGTCCACGTCGTCCGTGCCGAAGATGACCCCGTTCAGGCAGCCCTTCGCCAGCAGCGCCCGCAGCGTCTCCGCATCCGAGGAGGAGTGGCCCATACCGACTGGGACAATGCCGATCTCGATCTCGGGCTGGGCGGCCGGGCCGACCGTGAGCCAGCGAAAGTGCTCGAACGGCGCGTCGACGCGCACTTCGAGGCCGAGGACGTCGCGGTAGAAGGCCAGCGCCTCGTCCTGGTCATGGACGGCGATGAAGGTGTGGGAAAGGGTGAGCTCCATGGCGGCAACGCTATTCGGACGTCGGCCGCCGCGCTTCTCCATTCCTGCTCGGCCGGGTCAGGACCTTGGCGTAGCACGCCGGGATGGCCGCGCCGGCGTGGTGACTGCGCGCTCGGTAGACGCTCGGGCTCTCGCCGACGAGCTCGGTGAAACGCGCGCTGAACGAGCCCAGCGAGGTACAACCGACCGCCATGCAGACCTCGGTCACGGTGAGATCACCCCGGCGCAGCAGCGCCTTCGCCCGCTCGATCCGCCGGGTCAGCAGATAGCTGTGGGGCGTCTCGCCGTAGGCGGCCCGGAACTGGCGGGAGAAGTGCGCCGACGACATCAGCGCGGCCCGGGCCATCGCCGGTACGTCCAGCGGCGCGGCGTAGTCGCGATCCATCAGGTCGCGGGCGCGACGCAGGTGGGCCAGGTCCTCCGGCGTCACTCGACAAGCATCCCATGTCGCAGGCACCACCGGCAGCGCCGTCGCGCCCGGGGCGGGTGGGCACGCAAGGACCAGCATGCCGGCGCCCTCGGGCCGCAGTGAAGCCTCTCCGGTCGGCGGCGCAGCCGGCCGATGTGGATGGATCAGTCCAGGTAGTCCCGCAGCACCTGAGACCGCGACGGGTGACGCAGCTTCGACATCGTCTTCGACTCGATCTGCCGAATCCGCTCCCGGGTGACCCCGTAGACCTGGCCGATCTCATCGAGGGTGCGCGGCTGGCCGTCGGTGAGACCGAAGCGCAGCCGGACCACGCCGGCCTCGCGCTCGGACAGCGTCGCGAGCACGGACTGGAGCTGGTCCTGCAGCAGCGTGAAGCTCACCGCGTCGACCGCGACGACCGCCTCGCTGTCCTCGATGAAGTCGCCGAGCTGGGAGTCGCCCTCGTCGCCGATGGTCTGGTCCAGCGAGATGGGCTCCCGGGCGTACTGCTGGATCTCCAGCACCTTCTCCGGGGTGATGTCCATCTCCTTGGCCAGCTCCTCCGGAGTGGGCTCGCGGCCCAGGTCCTGGAGCAGCTCGCGCTGGATGCGGCCGAGCTTGTTGATGACCTCGACCATGTGCACCGGGATGCGGATGGTGCGCGCCTGGTCGGCCATCGCGCGGGTGATGGCCTGACGGATCCACCAGGTCGCGTAGGTGGAGAACTTGTAGCCCTTGGTGTAGTCGAACTTCTCCACGGCCCGGATCAGGCCGAGGTTGCCCTCCTGGATCAGGTCCAGGAACGCCATCCCGCGGCCGGTGTAGCGTTTCGCGAGGGAGACCACGAGGCGGAGGTTGGCCTCCAGCAGGTGGTTCTTCGCGCGCTCGCCGTCACGGACGATCCAGCGCAGGTCGCGGCGAAGCTGTGGGGAGACCTTCTCGCCGGCGTCGATCGCGCGGCGCAGTCGCTCGGCGGCGTAGAGCCCGGCCTCGATCCGCTTGGCGAGCTCGACCTCCTCCTCCGCGTTGAGCAGCGCGACCTTGCCGATCTGCTTGAGGTAGGCCCGGACCGAGTCGGCCGAGGCAGTGAGCTCGGCGTCCTTGCGGGCCTGGCGCAGCGCCTCGGACTCCTCCTCGTCCCAGACGAAGTCGGCCGACTTCTGCTGCGACGCGCGGGTCGTGGGGGCCCGCCGGTTCGCGCCGGTGTTGGTCTCCGGCTCGTCGTCGTCCTCTTCGTCGTCCTCGTCGACGTCGACCTCGGGGGTGTCGACGACGTCGACGACATCGACATCGACGACGACCACCTCGGCGTCCTCGAGCTCGACCTCGACGTCCTCGAGGTCGCCGGCTTCGGGCGCGCCCTCGAGCTCGGCGTCGTCGGGCTCGACGACCTCCTCACTGCCACCGGGGGCCACCTTCTTGACCTGCGCCTTCGCCCCCGGGCGAGACCGAGGCTGGGCCGCGGCCTTCGAGGACGATCCAACCGAGCCGGCCGCTGCCCTACGGGTACGGCGCGCGGGCGCCGGACTCGTCGTCGGGTCGACGGACGGATCGGTGCGGGTTGCGGAGTCTGCGGCTGCCACCTAGGCCCTCTCGCTGCGTACGCTTTACCGACACCCGGATGCGGAACGACCCGGCTGCCCTCGAAACATGTTCGGGAGCCTCGCCGCGCCGGTCGCCGCCGTCATGTGCTGATCGGCGGCCACCCCGGGCGGGGCACTGAACCATTGTAACTGCGGAGCCGAAAGGTGCTTGCACGGCGCGCCCCCGGGCGCCACCCTGATGCCTCCGGTGGTCAGCTGCCGAGGCCCCGCCCGCCCAGGCCGCCTCCTGCGGTCAGCCACTGGGTGTCACCGTTGGTGATCATCCCGCCACCGCCGTAGCTGTCCTGGTGCTCGAAGGTGCCGTCCATGATATAGGTGACGATCTCGAACCCGCGGCCGAAAGTTGCGAGCACAACTATCGCATCCAACGGTGCCGCGGCGCGGTCCATTCCCGCACTGTGGTCAGGCCTCCACGGGTGGGCGCCACGGCGTGATCCATGGAGTTTCCGGCCAGGACTCGGCCGCGGCCAACAACGGGTACGCGGTGGCCCCGTCGATCGACTCACGGACGATGTCGGCGTGCCCGGCGTGCCGGGCGGTCTCCTCGATGAGGTGCAACAGCACCCAGCGCACCGACCAGGCCTCGACGTCGGCGAACCACGGCACCCCCTTCGGAGCCGGCACGGGCCGTCCCAGGTCGGCGATCCCGGCGACGATCTCCGCGGTCTCCCGCGCGACCTGCTCGTACCCGGCCAGCGCGTCGGCCAGCTTCTCCCCGGGCCCGAACCGAAAGGTGTCGGCGTACGCCGAGGTCTCGGGCTCGCGCTGCAGCACCCTGCCCAGCCAGTGCCGTTCCGTGACGGCGACGTGCGTGACGAGCCCGCCGATGCTCAGCGCGCCCGCGGTGGGAGTGAGCGCGGCCTGCTCGTCGGTGAGGCCGTATGCGGCGACGCGGATGACGTGGCGCTGCTGGGCGAGGAAGGCCAGCAGGCCCTCCCGCTCGTCGGCGACCGGACCGGGTATACCCGCCATGACGTGCTCCTCTTCTCCGGGACCGGTGCTCCCCACCGGGCTGGGAGCATCGTGCCAGCGGGCACCGACAGTTCCGGGGTGCTCCGGAGGCGGGCCGAGGTCAGGAGCCGGGTGTGACCGAGTTCGAGATGCGCACCCGGGTGGCGACGGCCCGGGTCGCCCGGCTCGCCACGCTGCGCCCCGACGGCACCCCGCGGCTGGTTCCGATCACGCTCGCGGTGGTCGACGGGCTGGTCTGCTCGGCAGCCGACGAGGTCAAGCGCAAGCGCCACACCCGGCTGGCCCGGCTGTCCGACGTCGAGCGCGACCCGCGGGTGGCACTCGTCGTCGACCACTACGCGGACGACTGGTCGACGCTCTGGTGGGTGCGGATCGACGGCGTCGCCGCGGTGCACGTCGACGGCGGGTGGCGCGAACGCGCCCTGGACGCGCTTGCGGCCAAGTACCCGCCCTACCGCGACACGCGGCCGCGCGGGCCGCTGTTGGTGATCACCCCAGAGCGCTGGACGGGCTGGTCCGCGGTCTGATCGGAGGGTCCGATCAGGGAAGGCGGCGGATTCGGGGGCAGGCTCACGACCGCTCACGGGTCCAGCAGCGCGACCAGCTTCTTCGGCGCCACCTCCCGGTAGGCGTCGAGGACGAGCTCGGCGACCTCGGACCAGTCCACCGGCACATCCAGCCACACCCCGAGCCAGCCGCGGCCTCCGACGTAGGGCGGCCGGAAGAACCGGCCGGGGTGCGCGGCGACCAGCTCCTCCTGCAGGCCCGGTGGCGCCGCGCACCAGAACGCCACCCGGTCGTCATGGTGGCGGTCGGCGTACATGACGAACGTCCTGCGCACGAACCAGGTCGGTTCGCCGTGGCTGAGCTTCTCGGTGACCTCCGGCAGTGCGAGGCACAGCGCGCGCAGCCGGGAGAGCGGCTCGGCTGGTCCCACCTCACCAGGATGACCCGAAGTCCGAGACGGCACCAGCTCGGCACCCCTACGATGGGCCGCCGGGGGGCGGCACGCGTCGTGCGGGGGGAGGTCCGGAGTGGAGCCTGACGTCCTGCTCGGCAGTGCCATCGAACACCTGCCGGTCGGGGTCTTCGGGTTCGACTCAGCCGGGCTGGTCGTGCTGTGGAACGCCGAGGCCGTCCGCGTCACCGGGTGGCCCCGCGATCAGGTGCTGGGTAAGCACGCGCTCGCACTGGCGCTCGGGGACGCCGCCGGGCCGGCCGCCAGGCGGGCGCTGCGCCGGCTGATCGCGGGTGGGCCGGTCACCGGACGGCTGCCGGACGTCGCACCCAGTGGTGCGACGTTGTACGTCCGCGCCGCGCCGGTCGGCGAGGGCGACCCGTTCGTGGTCGGCGTCGTCCAGGACGTGCTCGACGCCAGGACCGGCCAGGAGGCGTTCGCGCTGCTCGACGCGCTGTGGGAGACCGCGCCGGTCGGGCTGGCCTACTTCGACCGGGGGCTGCGGTACCGTCGGGTCAACGGTGCCGTGCTCGACATCGACGGCGGCAGCTCCGACGACCGGCTCGGTCGCACCCTGGAAGACGTGCACGGGGAGACCGGCGCACAGTTCGCGGACGGACTGCGCGAGGTGCTGTCCACCGGCCGGCCCCGGCAGGACATGGCGATCCACGGCCGGCTCTGGCACGGCCGGGGTCCGCAGCAGGCGTGGCTGGTGAACATGTACCCGGTGCGCGGCGCGGGCGGAGAGATCGTCGGCGCCGGGCTGGTGCTCACCGACGTCACCGAGGCGGAGCGTACCCGCCGGGAGCTGGCGCAGGCCGCGGTGCAGCGCGAGCACCTGCTCCAGCGCTACCAGGCACTGGTCGAGGCAACCAGTGCCGCCGTGTGGATCCGCGACGCCGACGGCAGCGCGGGACAGGACTCGCCGAGCTTGCGGGCGATCACCGGGCAGAGCCGCGACGACTATCTCGGCCGGGGTTTCCTCGACACCGTTCACCCCGACGACCGGGCGTCGACGCGGGCGGCGTGGCTGGCGGCCGTCAGCACCGGTTCGGGCTTCGTGCACACCAACCGGCTGCGCACCTCCGACGGCCGCTACCGCTGGTTCCGGGCGCGGGCGGTGCCGGTGCGGACCGGCGGCCGGACCGTCGAATGGGTGGGAACCGAGTCCGACATCGATGACGAGCATCGCGCCCAGCACCGGCTCGGCGTGCTGGCGGCAGCCACGGTGGCCGTCAACGGCGCGCTGGACCCGGAGACCGAGCTCGCCGCGCTGGCCGACGCCGTGGTACCGGCGTTCGCCGACCTGTGCCGGGTGTACCTGGTCGACCCGCCGCCGCCGGGTCGGTGGGACACGGTGACCGGGCAGCGTTCGGTCACCAGGGTCGCGCCCGGTGTCGAAGCGTCCCCGTCGGACGACGAGCGGTTCACCTTTCCCTCCGACCACCCGATAGCCCGCACCGCGGCGACCGGCCTGCCGGTGCTGGTGGAGCTCCCGGTGACAGCAGTGCAGTGGTGGCCGGGCAGCCCGGCGATGGAGGCCTGGGCCGACCGGGTCCGGCTGAGCTCGATGCTGGTCGCCCCGGTGCACTCGGCGGGCCGGGTGGTCGCCGCACTGATGTTCCTCGCGGCGGGCGACCGGCCGCACTACGTCGACGAGGATCTCGCGCTGGTCGCCGAGCTGGTCGCGCGGGCCTCGTCGGCGGTGGACCACGGGCTGCGCTTCCAGCAGACCCGCCAGGTGTCACTGGCGCTGCAGGACTCGATGCTGACCGAGCCACCCGCGCCGGCCGACATCGGAATCAGTGGGCTGGAGGTGCAGGCCCGTTACCTGCCGGCCGCGGCCGAGCTCGAGGTCGGCGGCGACTGGTACGACGCGTTCCGGCTGCCCGGTGGCGACCTCGCGCTGGCCGTCGGGGACGTCGTCGGTCATGACCTGTCCGCCGCGGCGGTGATGGGTCAGCTGCGCAGCATGTTGCGGGCGCTGGCGTTCGACAGTGAGGGCGACCCGTCCTACGTGCTGCGCAGGCTGGACCGGGTGGCGTCGCGGCTCGGGGTGACCCGGTTCACCACGCTGATCTACGGTCGGGTGCGCCGCGTTGACGGTCGGACCCTGTTCCGCTGGTCGAGTGCGGGTCATCCGGCCCCGGTGCTCGTCGACCCCGCCGGAGTCCCGCGGTTGCTCGAAGGCGACGTCGACGTGGTGCTCGGGGTCGAGCCGGACCTGCCGCGGCGGGACCGGGAGGTCGAGCTGGCCCCTGGCTCGACGTTGCTGCTCTACACCGACGGGCTCGTCGAGCGGCGCCACGATCCGGACGACCAGGACACGGCACAGCTGCTCGACCTCGTCCGCGCCGCCGCCGGGCTGCCGCTCGCCGCATTCTGTGACCATCTGGTCCGCGAGACGGGCGCCGACACCGGGGACGACGTCGTCGTCCTGGCGCTGCGCGCGGCCGGTGCCGGTGCGGTGCGAGAACCGGGGTGAACCATCCGGTCGAGGTGGGCCTCCCCGGCCCGCCTCGTGAGCTTCACCAGCTCGCGCACCGGGGTGTGCGGGAGATAAGCCCTGGTCAGAGCGATTCCGATCCGAGGGAGGTCGGCCTCGTCCCGGTAGGCGAGGTAGAGCGGTGCGTAGCGCGGGTGGAACTTGGTCTTGAAGGCGTGCAGCGAGCGGAAGCCGTAGACCGGCTCGATCTTCGCGCCGAGGTTGTCCAGCAGGCGCTGCAGGACCGGAAGGCCGTCGGCGTCCGCGGTCCGGGCCAGCGGAGCCCCGGACAGCGAGACGAACGCGGCACCCTCGGCGGCGAAGGCGAGGCAGCTCGAGGCGATGAGGAACTCCACGACCGGCCGGAACCCGCTGTGGCGCCGCCGCATGACGTCGAGGGTCCAGCCCCGGATCTGCCCCTGCGCGCCGTACACCGGCAGCCAGGACGTCACACCGTGGATGGTGCCGTCCGGGTCCTGGGCCAGGCCGACCCGCACGTGGGGGTCGAGCGCCTCGTCGATGCCGCCGAGGGTGAAGCCCATCTCGGGCAGCCCCTTGTCCCCGGTCCACTCCCGGGAGACCGCCCGTACCTGCTCCACCAGTGCGGGGGACTCGTCGGCGAGGGTCACGAGGCGGAAGGAGATGTTTTCCTTGGCGGCGCGGTTCAGCGCCGAGCGCACGTCCTGCCAGGACCTTCCCCGGAACTGCAGCTCCGGCAGGTCGACGATGGTGTCCTCGGCGACCTGGACGTGCTGCCAGCCCAGGCTTGCGGCGGCGTGCACGGTCGGTGGGGTGACGGAGAACAGGGCCGGTACCGCGCCCGCACGCTCGGCCATCCGAGCGAACTCGGCGACCGCGGCCGTCCGCGTCGCGGCGGGGCCCACGGGATCGCCCACGGCGATCATGACACCGGCGTGCCGCTGGTATGCAACGGACGAGCTGCCGTCGCGGGTACGGAAGTGTGAGTTGCCCGGCCAGGTCGTCATCCAGGACAGCGTGCTGCCCCCGTTGCGTTGCAGCAGCTCCGTCGCGGTTCGCTGGTCGATGCTGTTCGGGAGGCCGCTTCGCAGCCGGCGTCGCGCTGGCACGCGGAAGGCCCTGCGACCGGCGATCAGCACCACCAGCAGCCCGGCCCAGGCCAGCCGGCCGGCGACGAACAGCGGCACGTTCTCGAACGTGACTGGCCCGTCGACCGCGACGGCGAGCAGAACCAGGACGAGCAGCCCGGACGCGACGTTCAGGGTGCCGATCCCGACCGCGCAGCGCCACGCCGATCGCCGGCCCCGGCGCAGGCCGTGCACCAGCAGCCCGACGACCACGACGGTGACCACGACGTCCGTCCAGGACTGGTCGGCGCTCGCGGTGGAGCCCAGTGGGCCGTCCCCGGGAAGCAGCCAGACCACGGTCGAGGCGGCCGCGATCGACACCAGACCCATGACGGCGGCCAGCCGCCACTCCCGGCGGCCGGGCTTGCCTGCAACCTCCGGAGCCGAGCCGCGGGTGAGCCTGCCGCCGACCGGTAGCCCGACCACGACCACGACGAGGTGCACCAGGTCGGCCAGCGTGCCGACGCAGAGGAACGCGACCGCGACGTACAGGCACAGCGCGGCACGCACCCGGACCCGCCAGGGCGGGCGGACCACCGCGGAGACGACGGCGAGCGCGGCCAGGGCGCCACCGGACAGGCCGACGTCGAGCTGGCCGGCCACCGCGGCGGCCCACCGCCACCCGGTGTCGTGAACGGCGAGCAGGAACGCTATCGCGCCCAGCACCCCGACCAGCTGGCCGCCCACGGTGACCACGGCGGCACGGCGGGTGCCCAGCCTCCACTCGGCGAACCCGACCAGGAGCATGAACCCGCCCGTCATCGGCAGGTAGAACCCGGGACGGAACGCGAAGATGGCCCCGGTGACCACCGTCCACCACCGCCCCGCCGTCAGCGTGGGCAACCCATAGGCGACCTCGGGGAACCAGGCGCGGTCCACGGCACTGCTCCACAGCGCGCCGGTGGCGAGCCCGACCAGCAGCACCGCCACGGCGATCAGGATGGTGAAGGGCAACCGCTTGCACAGCGCGGCGGCCACCGCCCGCGTCCGCGCACCAGCGGGCGACCTGCGGGGTCGAGTGCTCGCGCCAGGAGCGGGAAGCACGGTCATGACGGTCTCCGTTGCAGGTCGGGTGGTCAGCCGGCTGAATGAGCGCAGCGAGCGAACGGTTGATACGCCGTTGCGGCCTCCTTGGCGCCCATCGTGTCGGGCACCCTGTGAACGTGCTCCGCTTCGACGACCTGGTGGCCCGGGCCCGCGCCCTGACCGGTGACGGCTCCCGCCGGACGCTGCTCGGCGTCACCGGCAGCCCGGGTGCCGGCAAGACGACACTGGTTCGCGCACTGGCCGCCACCCTGCGTCCGCACCCGCCCGCCGGGCTGACCGTGGGGGAGTGGGTCGCCCGGGTCCCGATGGACGGGTTCCACCTCGCCGACGCCGAGCTGGACCGACTGGGCCGTCGCGACCGCAAGGGCGCCCCGGACACCTTTGACGCGGCCGGCTACCTCGCGCTGCTGCGGCGGTTGCGGGCGGATGTGGACGAGGTGGTGTACGCCCCGGCGTTCGAGCGGACGGACGAGCAGCCGGTGGCCGGCGCCATCCCGGTGTCACCCGCGGCCCGGCTGGTGCTCACCGAGGGCAACTACCTGCTGCTCGGGGACCCCCCGTGGCCCCTGGTGACGGGCACGCTGGACGAGGTGTGGTACTGCGACCTGCGCGAGGACCTGCGCCTTCGCCGGCTGGTGGCGCGGCACGTCGCGTTCGGCAAGGAGCCGGGGTTCGCCACGAGGTGGATGCGCGACGTCGACGGCCCCAACGCGGCGCGCGTCGCGGCGACCCGCGCCCGGGCCGACCTGGTGGTGCCCGGTGCGGTGCTGGAGCAGTTGGCAGCACGCTGACCCGGCTACCGGGACCTCCGGCGACCGCATCGGCGGTCCGCCGCATGCGGCGGCGCCACAGTCCGGTCAGGGGGTCGGCGACGCACTCGGCTGCGTGCCGGATGTCGGAGGGACCCGGGCGGTCGGTTGGTCGGACGGCGGCGCGTCGGGCTGCGACGCCGGTGCGTCCGGTGCGGTGGACGTATCAGGTCCGGGCGGGACTGCGCTCGGCTGGACCACGTCCGGCGGGACGGCCGCTGTCGGCACGGGGGTCGCCGGTGCGGCGGCCGCCGAGGGCGCGGGCGTCGGGGTCGGCGCGGGGATGACCGGGCTCGATGTCGGCTCGCCGGGTCGAGCGTTCGCAGGCGGCTCGCCGATCGGCCGGAACGGTGCGAACGCCTCGGGTGGGGTATTGCGAACCGCATCCGACATGAAGGTCTGCCACACCTCGCCGGGCAGGGAGCTGCCGCTGATCGGGTTGCCGCTCGCGGTCCGGATCGGGGAGTTCAGGTCGGTGCCGATCCACACCGCGGTCGCGATCGAGGGGGTGAAGCCGCTGATCCAGGCGTCGTTGTTCTGGCCCTCGATACGGGACTGCACGGTACCGGTCTTCGCCGCGACCGGACGGTCACCGGGCAGCGCGAGCCCGTCATTGCTGGCCACCCCGAGCATCGCCTCGGTGACGTTGCGGGCCACCCGCTCGGGGAACCGGCGCTCGCCGTCGAACTTGGGCGCCTCGTAGAGCACCCGGTCGTCGGCCGTGACGACCTTGGAGACCAGATGCGGCTGGTGCCACACCCCGCCCGCCGCGATCGTCGCGTAGGCCGACGCCAGCTCGAGCGGGGTGACCTCCTTGTTTCCGAGCGCGATGCGCGCGTCGGGGCTGTCCAGCGGTGAGGTGATGCCGGCGCTGTGGGCGGCGTCGGCCACCTTCTGCGGGCCGACCTTCTTCGCCAGCGTGGTGAACACGACGTTGTTGGAGATCGTCAATGCCTGCTTGAGGTCACACCGCGCACAGTCGGCGCCATCGGCGTTGCGCAGTCCTGGCAGCTCCTTGCCGCTGAACGTCGCACCGAGCCCGATCGGTGGGTCCTGTTGCAGCGCAGCGAGCACCACGAACGGTTTGAACGTCGAGCCGGGCTGCTTGTGGACCGTCGCGTAGTCGAGCCCGACGCCGTTGTCGCCCCCGTAGTAGGCGCGGATCCCCCCGGTCTCGGGATCGATCGCGACGACGGCGGTGCGCAGGTTCCCCGGCTGGCCGCTGAGCGCTGTGTGCGCCGCGTCGACCGCCTTCTGCTGCTGCGCGGGGTCGATCGTCGTGCTGATCCGCAGCCCCTCCTGACTGAACTCCTGGTCGGAGATGCCCAGTTCCTCGAGCTCGGTCTTCACCGCGTTGACGATGTGCCCGCGGTTGTCAGTGGGTGCACCGCCGGTGACGGCGCGGTGCGGCTGGGTCGGCGGGAACCTGGCGGACGCCCGGTCGGCGGGACTCAGCCAGCCCTGCGACGTCATGCCGTCCAGCACGAACTCCCAGCGCTGCACGGCCTTGTCCGGGTTGATCGCCGGGTCCCAGTTCGACGGCGACTGGATCAGCCCGGCGAGCAGCGCGCCCTCGCTGACGGTCAACTGGTCGACGGTCTTGCCGAAGTAGGCCTGGCTGGCGGCTTGCACGCCATATGCGCCGCGGCCGAAGTAGATCGCGTTGAGGTAGTCGCCCAGGATCTCGTCCTTCGACTTCTCCTGGTTGAGCTTGACCGAGACGATCATCTCCTTGTATTTGCGCCACAACGTCGCCTGGTCGCCGACCAGGGTGTTCTTCACATACTGCTGGCTGATCGTGGAGCCGCCGCCCACGCCACCGCGCAGCTGGTTCCAGGCCGCGCGCAGGATTCCGGACAGGTCGAAGCCGGGATTGGTGTAGAACGTCCTGTCCTCGGCGGCGAGCACGGCGTTGCGCACCGGCACCGGGATCGCCTCCAGCGGCACCTTGATCCGGTTACCCTGCTCGGGAACCAGCCGGGAGAGCTGGCTGCCGTCGGCGTAGGAGACGAGTGCGACCTGGTTGTTGACCGCCTCGTCGGAGCTCGGGATGGAGAAGAACAGGTACCCGAACGCGAACGCGAGCAGCGGGCCCAGCAGGACGGTCGCGAGCGACCCGCCGATCATCCACCTGATCCGCCTGCGCCGCCGAGTGCGTTGCTGCTCCGGGCGCAACGGGCTGCGATGCTGCGAACCGGTGGGACGGCCCAGCCGGCTGCGCAGCAGCTCGACCGGACCGGGCCTGGTGAACAGCGGCTCGGCCGGGCCGGGCCGGCTGGGCGGCAGCTCGACCGGGCCGGGCCGGCTGGGCGGCGGCTCGAGCGGACCCAGCCGCGCCGCGATCTCGTTGACGGTGGCGGGCCGACCGGACCGCCGCGGCCGGGGCCGTTTCGGTGGCTGCCACCAGCCGACTGCGGCCGAACGCGTCGCCGCGCGCCGGGAGCGATGGCCTGCCGGCTGTCTGCTCGTTCCGACGGCCCGCTCGGACCGCGAGGACGGTGGACTGTGTGCTCCTGGCACCCGCACCGTCTCCCTTCCCGGTCGATCTGCGGACCCGGCCGATCCGCCGTGTCGTCCGGGAGCGTTCAAGGTCCGGACGAATGGCTGCACGACGTCAACGGGCGGTTCCGCGGTTTCGGTACGATCACGTACCCGACACCACCCGGACGACGGTATCCCTGCCGGGCGGCCGTCCGAGGGTGGGCCCGGGGCGTGCCGACGCAAGGTGGTCGGGGAGCGCCGGACGGCGACGACGCGCGCGTACTGTGCAGTAGCGGACGTCCGGCGCTTCTCGGCGGGCACGCCGAGAGGAGCCTGGAGTGACTCGACGCGCGGTGATCGCGGTGGGCGTGGCCGGGACACTGGGGGCACTCGGAACCCGCGTGCCGGTGATCCGGCGCTGGCCGGTGTCCATCCTGCAGTCCGTTCCGTGCACCCTCGCGTCGGAGGCCCCGACGGCACAGGCCCTGGTGCACACCATCGCGGGCCTTGGGGCGCTCACCGGTGGGGGCTGGCGGCGACCTGCCGGGATCGCGGGCGCCCTGCTGAACGCCGCCGCGGTGGGCGCGCTCGCCGACCTGCGCCGCGACGCCGACCGCTCCCGAGACGTGCTCGACGCGGCGCTGACCCCACTCGGGCTGCCCGCCGAGCCGCGACCGAACAGCGCACCGAGCGGTCCGGAGCTGTTCGCCCGCTGGTGGGCCCGGCACCGTTTCCGGCAGGCGGTGGACCTGCCCTACGGCGACGATCCGGCGCAACGGTGCGACGTCTGGGCCCGCCCCGAC
>JBBSGM010000103.1:0-14892 GCA_038254065.1 Mycobacteriales bacterium
ACCCGCCCTCGCCCCGACCTGAGCCCGAAACCCCGACACCCCCTCACCGCCGAACCATCACGGCGGCCCCGATCATGCCCCGACCAGGGCCGGAACCGGCACCTGAATGTTTACGACGCGATGTGGCAGTAACTAGAATCGCGGAACTGACACCTTCGGTTCGGTGGGCGCTCGCCGGTCTTTCGCTATCCATGTTGCTGTCCTCGCTCGGGACCAGCATCGCCAATGTTGGCTTGCCGACGTTGGCGCAGGCAGGCGTTCAGCGCCTCTTTCCAGGAAGCCCAGTGGATCGTCCTCGCTTATCTCCTCGCCATCACCACCCTGATCGTCAGCGTCGGTCGGCTCGGTGACATTACCGGCCGCCGGCGGCTGCTACTGGCCGGAATCTTCCTGTTCACGGTGGCCTCGATCCTGTGCGGCGTCGCGCCCACGCTCTCGCTGCTGATTGCCGCCCGGGCCGCGCAGGGACTCGGAGCGGCCGTCATGATAGCCCTCACCATGGCATTTGTTGGTGAGACGGTTCCGAGAGCAAAGATCGGTAGCGCCATGGGGCTGCTCGGAACGAGGTCCGCGATCGGCACCACTCTCGGTCCATCGCTCGGCGGCGTTCTGATCTCCGGACTCAGCTGGCGGGCAATCTTCCTCGTCAACGCACCGCTGGGCATCCTGGCTCTTCTGCTCGCGCATCGCCACCTGCCCGTTGATCGACCGGCGCCGAAGACTGATCGGACCCGCTTCGATAAGGTGGGCACGCTGCTGCTTGCTCTGACGCTCGCGGCATATGCACTCGCCATGACAATCGGGCGCGGCAGTTTCGGTTTGCTCAACATGGTTCTGCTGCTGGCCGCTGCGTTCGGAGTCGGCCTCTTCCTGCGCGCCGAGGCGAGAGCAGCGTCACCTCTGATCCGATTGGCGATGTTCCGCGATCCAGTGCTGAGTGCGAGCCTCGCCATGAGCGCGCTCGTCTCGACGGTGCTGATGGCGACGCTGGTGGTCGGGCCGTTCTATCTCTCTCGTACGCTCGGGCTCGATGCGGCTCTTGTTGGACTCGTCTTGTCGGTCGGTCCGCTTGTCGCTGCGCTGACCGGTGTGCCAGCCGGTCGTATCGCGGACCGTGTTGGCGTACAACGCATGACCATCGTTGGCCTCATCGGAATAGCGGCTGGCTCCATCATTCTATCCATGACGTCAGCGACGTTCGGCATCTCCGGCTACGTCGTCCCCATAGTCGTCATCACCGTCGGCTATGCGGTGTTCCAGACAGCCAACAACACCGCCGTCATGGCAGATATCCGCCCGGATCAACGGGGCGTTGTTTCCGGCATGCTCAACCTATCGCGTAATCTCGGGCTCATCACCGGTGCATCCGTTATGGGCGCCGTATTCGCGCTCGCATCAGCGACGACCGACGTCACAACGGCGCGTCCCGAAGCCATTACCACCGGTATGCGGATCACGTTCGGAGTCGCGGCGATTCTGATCGTAGTCGCACTCACCATTGCGATTGGAAGCCGTGCTCTCTCGCGACACATTGCGAGTGAATGACTGTAGCTACTCGGCAGTAATGAGAGAGAGATATCTGGCTCATTGGATCCGCCTCAAGGCGATCCTCCACCGGAACCCCCCCTGGCCCCGCACAAGACACTGCCGGTCGAGGTGTTCGGTAAGAGTGTTCCGCGTGTCGTCCGTTGACGGCCCCGACCGCGGCTTCTCCGATAGCGCCGTACCAACCGGGTCCGGGTTCGACCAAGATCCTCGCGGCCGGTGTGGCCTGACAGACCGCGCGGCATTCTCTTCGGTCTGGGCCTTGACAACGCAGGGCCGACGACCCGACGCCGCCACCGGCCGGCTCGCCGCACCGCTAGGCTGCCGGCATGGCGCAGCCGAACGGCTTGGAGGCTCGCGTAGCCGCCCTGGAAACCCAAGTCCAGGAGCTGGCCGACCGCACGCGCACCAGCGAACAGGACGCGGCAGCCGCCCGCGTGCTGGCCGGCGGAGCCGCCCGTGACGTGGCCCAGATTCGCGACGAGATTCGTGACTTCCGGCAGGCCACTACATCCAGCTTCAACGCCACGCGCGAGGACCTGACGGACCTGCGGACGAACGTCGACAACGGATTCATTGAAATGCGCGCCAAACTCGATGCCGCCGCCGCGGGCCAGCAGCAGATCGTCGACATGCTGAACACGCTCATCACCCAGCAGGGCGGACAGCCCGGCGAGTAGCCCACGGGAACCGGGCCCATCTGGACCTCGTCCTCGCGGGCGGCACGCGCCCGCCAGGCGTCGACCAGCTTCTCGCTGGCGTCGGCGAACAACCCAGCCGGTAGGCCGAGCCCGGTCGCCGTGTTGAGCTTGTCGACCTCGCGCAGCAGCGTCTCCAGCCCGACCGGGCCGGGATCGGCCTTCAGCTCCGCCATCAGCCCGCGCCCGCCGCGGGCTGTGGCGCTCGCCTCAGGGCCGAGCAGGGCGAGCCGGCGGGCCTTGGCCGGCTCATCGAACCGGGACACGGCGCGCTGCCAGAACCGCTCTTCGAACGCCGACCGGGCCGCCCCGATGATCCGGCCCATGCGCCCCGGGGGATGGGCCTGGATGGGCCGCCGGTCGCCGTGGGACGTAGGTCAGGGGCGGTCGAACTCCCCGGCCCGGACGCCGGCCACGAACGCGTCCCACTCGGCCGCGGTGTAGCGGTGCGGGGTCACGGTGCGGTCCTTGGTGTCCCGGAGCGCGACGCCGCCGCCGGGCAGGAAGGCCACCTCGACGCAGCCGAGACTGTCCCCCTGGTTGCCGCTGAAGCTGCTCTTCCGCCAGCTGACGCCGGCCGGGATCGGGGTGGGCATCGGGCACCTTCCTCGCGGTCGCGGACGCTACAGCTGCGCGGCCACCCGCTCGACGAGCGCGACGGAGTCGGCCGGGCTCAGGGCCGCCGAGCGGAGGTGGTCGAACACGAGCCTACCCCTGGCGACCTCGTCCTCCTTCTCAAGGTGGACCGCGCCCATCGCGTGCTCCACGTAGGCCATGTCCGGCTCGCCGAGCTCGTCGAAGCTCAGCAGGGTGAAGTTGCCGTCCGGCCCCGGGCCGGCGCCCACGGCCGTCGGCAGCACCTGGAAGGTGACCGAGCCCAGCGCCGCTGCCGCCACGATGTGCCCGAGCTGGGCACGCATCACCGCCGGCCCGCCGACCGGCCGGTGCAGCACCGACTCCTCGACAATCGCCACCAGCTCCAGTGGCGCCTCCTCGGAGGTCAGCCGTTCCTGCCGGATCATCCGCACGGTGACGATCCGGTCCAGCGTCTCGGTTGAGCGCCGGTACAGGGCGGTCCGGAACAGCTCGCGGGCGTAGTCCGCGGTCTGCAGCAGGCCGGGCATGACGGTGATCGCGAATGCCCGCACCGTGCTGGCCTCGGCCTCCAGCGGCACGTAACCCTTGTCGTCCAGCCCGTACGCCCGCCACCAGCCGCGCTGCCGCGCCGCCCGGGTGAGGTCGAGGAGCTCGGTCCACTGCTGGCCGCCGATGTCGTACAGGTCGAGCATGCTGCGCACGCTGTGCACGTCGACGGCCTGGTGGGCGTTCTCGATCCGGCTGAGCTTGCTGGGCGACCAGTCGAGCGCGGGAGCCGCCGCGTCGAGGGTGAGCCCGGCCTCCTCGCGCAGCAGCCGGAGCTGCCGGGCGAGCTGGCGCCTCCGGACCGTGGACCCGCTCCGCACCGTGCACCCTCCGCTCCCCGCCACCGGCCGACGACGCATCGTGACAGGTACAAGGCCGGATGTGGAACTTGCACATGATCAGGTTCCGGTCCACACCTGCCGTGAGGACGCTCGATGACGAGTCCAGAGAGAAGGATCGTCATGGCTGAGGAATACCGGGACCACATCGCCGCGGCTGCCGCTGCGATTGCCGATTGGCAGCAGCTGTGGTCGAGGCTGCTCACCGAGCACGTCGCCGGCCCGGACGGGCGCTGCCGGGCCTGCACCAGCAGCGTCCGCGCCGCACCTCGCTGGCCCTGCGGGCCCGCCGCGCTGGCCGAGGCTGCGCGGGAGATCCACCAGAGTGCCGCGGCGTCGGCCGCCCCGACCGCTCGGGAACACCCGGAGCGTGGCGCCCGCACGCCGTGCACCGGAAGGCAGTCGATGCGCAGGTAGAGCGCGCCGGTGGCGGAGAGCGAGGTCCACCTCGACGTTGCTCGGCGGGCAGGCCAGCGGGGTCCAGGCCAGCGGGACCGCCGGTCGCCCGCCGCGCCGTCAGGACCGGAACCGGACGTCGAGCGCGTCGCGCACCGGGACGAACCCGAGCCGAGGGTAGATCACGTTGGTCACCGGGTTGGCCAGGTCCGCGAACAGCACGATGTTGCGGTTTCCCGCCGCCAGTGCCGCCGCTGCGGCCGTGACCGCCATGCCGTAGCCGTGGCCGCGGTGCTCCGGCAGGGTGTAGACGGGCCCGATCCGGACCGTGCCGGCCACCGGCGACCCCGCCACCGCGAACCCGACCGGCGCGCCGGCGCGCTCCCAGAGCAGCTGCCGGTGCCCGAGCGTGAACGCCCGGGCGGTGGCCTGGGCCGGGGTGAGGGCGTCGTGCCACCCACCCTGCGCCTCGGCGGCGAAGGCAAGCCGCCAGCGGGCGAGCAACGCCGCATCGGCGGCCTCGGCCACTCTGGGCGCACCGGCCACGCCCCGCGGCGGGATCAGTGCGGCGAGCGCGTAGAGCCGTAGCCGCATCGCGACGTCGGTCCGGTCGCCACTGCGGGCGACGCGCGCGGCGGCGACCGCGGCGACCTCCTCGGCCGGGCCGAACGCACCGGGCAGCTCCGGATCGGCGACGGCCAGCGCCTCGTCGACGGCGCCGGCGTACCGGGCCGGCAGGCCCGAGACGAGCAACGGCCGACCGGTGCTGCGCAGCGCGACCCCCGCCACCCGTCCCTGCTCGTGCGCGCTGACCAGCACAGCCGCCCGCTCACCGGTGCGGCACAGCCCGTCGAGCACGCTCAGCGCGACCGTATGTCGCACCGGGTCGATGTCGAGCAGCGGGCGGGCCAGCGTGGCGAACGCGGTGAGCCCCTGGGCGCCAGGATCGTGCCGGCGGATCTCCACCCGACCATCATGATCGCTGCCTCCCGGCGTCACGAACCGTTTTCCGGACGGCCGGCAGACCCGCCAACAGCTCGGTCAGCAGGCCGTCCACCAGGCGCACAACTCGCGGGCGCGGCGGGCGAGCACTCGGGACTACAGCACCGGCAGGTACGTCGCCAGCTCGTAGGGCGTGACGTGGCGCCGGTAGGCGTCCCACTCCGCCCGCTTGTTGCGCAGGAAGAAGTCGAACACGTGCTCGCCGAGGGTCTCCGCGACCAGCTCCGAGTGCTCCATCGCCGCGAGCGCCTCGGTGAGGTTCTGCGGCAGGATCTCGTAGCCCAGCGCGCGGCGCTCGGTCTCGGTGAGCGACCAGACGTCGTCCTCGGTGGCCGGCGCCAGCTCGTAACCCTTCTGCACTCCGGTGAGCCCCGCCCCCAGGATCACCGCGAACGCCAGGTAGGGGTTGCAGGCCGTGTCCAGGGTGCGGATCTCCACCCGCCGCGTCGAGGACTTGCCCGGCGAGTACATCGGCACCCTGGCCAGCGCGGAGCGGTTGGCGTGTCCCCAGGTCACGGCGGTGGGCGCCTCGCCGCCGGTGATCAGCCGCTTGTAGGAGTTCACCCACTGGTTGGTCACTGCGGTGATCTCGCGGGCGTGCCGGAGCACCCCGGCGACGAACGCCTTGCCGGTCGCGGAGAGCTCGTAGGGGTCGTCGGGGTCGTGGAAGGCGTTGCGGTCGCCCTCGAACAGGGAGAAGTGGGTGTGCATAGCGGAGCCGGGGTGCTCGGAGAACGGCTTGGGCATGAACGACGCCCGCACCGCCTGCATCATCGCGACCTCCTTCACCACGTACCGGAAGGTCATGATGTTGTCGGCCATCGTCAACGCGTCGGCGTAGCGCAGGTCGATCTCCTGCTGGCCGGGCCCGCCCTCGTGGTGGCTGAACTCCACCGAGATGCCCATGGACTCGAGCGTCTCGATCGCGTTGCGCCGGAAATGCGGTGCGATGTCGTGGCTGGCCTGGTCGAAGTAGCCGCCGAAGTCGGCCGGCACCGGCGGGCTGCCGTCGGCGGGCAGGTCGCGCAGCAGGTAGAACTCGATCTCGGGATGGACGTAGCAGGTGAACCCGGCCTCGCCCGCCCTGGAGAGCGCCCGGCGCAGCACATGGCGCGGGTCGGCCCACGACGGTGAGCCGTCGGGCATTGCGATGTCGCAGAACATCCGTGCCGAGTAGTGCTCGCCGGTCGCCGACTCCCAGGGCAGCACCTGGAACGTCGACGGGTCGGGGCGCGCCACCATGTCCGACTCGTAGACCCGCGCGAAGCCCTCGATCGCGGAGCCGTCGAAACCGATGCCCTCGGCGAACGCCCCCTCCAGCTCGGCGGGGGCGACCGCCACGGACTTGAGATAACCGAGCACGTCGGTGAACCAGAGCCGCACGAAGCGGATGTCGCGTTCCTCGAGCGTGCGCAGGACGAACTCCTGCTGGCGGTCCATAGCACCGGAGCCTAGGAACGGTCTGTTACGGACATGTTTCGTCGCTGGTCATGTCCCACGACCGAGGTCACTCAGGCGGCGTGGCAGGTCGTTCCCGGGGGTGGGAGCGTCCCGTCGATCAGGTAACGGCTCACCGCGTCGTCGACGCACGTCACGCCGCGCAGGGCCACCGTGTGCTGGGTGCCCTCGAACGTCAGCAGGCTGCCGCCGAGGGCCTTGGCCAGGTCCACCCCGGCCTGGTAGGGCGTCGCCGGGTCCCCGGTGGTCGAGATCACCAGCGTCGGCACCAGGCCCTGCACCTGCGGGATGTGCGGCTTGGTCGTCGGTGGCACCGGCCAGAACGCGCACGGGTCCAGCGCACCGACCGCGCCCCGGCCGGTCGAGCGGAACGGCGCGACCGCGTCGACCTTCTCGGCGAGCGCGCGGGCCTGACCCCGGTCGGTGATCGGCTCGGTGTCCACACAGGTGATGGCGGTGAACGCCTCGAGCGTGTTCGCGTACTTCCCGTCCGGCGCGCGCTCGTAGTAGATGTCGGCCAGGTTCAGCAGGATCGAGCCGTCGCCCGTCGCGAGCGCGGAGAGACCCTTGCTCAGCAGCGGCCAGAACTGCGAGAGGTACAGCGCCTGCGAGACCCCGATCTGGGCGTCGGGAAAGCTCAGGATGCGGCCGCTGGGTCCCACCGGGATCGGCTTGTCGATCAGCGGCCGGACGAGCGCCTGGTAGGTGGCCGTGGTCTGCGCCGGATCCGTCCCGAGCGGGCATGGCGCCGGCTGTGCGGTACACCACTTCCCGAACGCCTCGAACGCCTGCTGGAAGCCCGCGTTCTGCTTGACGATGCGGTCGAAGAGGGTCTCCGTGGGATCCAGCGCCCCGTCGAGAACCAAGGCGCGCACGTTGCCCGGGAACGCCTCGGCATAGGTCGAGCCGATCTGGGTGCCGTAGGAGAAGCCGAGGTAGGTGAGCAACTTGTCACCGAGCGCGGCCCGCAGGATGTCGACGTCCTTGACCACGTCCCTGGTGCCGACGTCGGCCAGCGCGCCGTTGCCCACCCGCCCGCTGCACAGGTCGGCCATGAGCTTGCTGTCGGCCTCGGCGGCCGCGACGCCGGCCGGCGACGGATCGGCGAAGGTCTTGGCCCGTTCCGCGTCCTGCTCGGCGTCGGTGAGACAGTCGATGGTCGGGGTGCTCGAACCGACCCCGCGTGGGTCGAAGCCGACCAGGTCGAACCGCTGCGCGAGCGGGCCCGTCCCTTGGCTCCTCCCGAAGATGGCCGGCACCACGCTCATCCCCGATGCGCCGGGGCCACCGGGGTTGAGCAGCAGCGACCCGATCCGGGTGGCCGGGCTCAGCGCCTTCTGCCGCAGCACGCCGAGCTCGGCCTTGCGTCCGTCGGGCCGGGCGTAGTCCAGCGGCACCTCGAGCTTCGCGCAGTCGTACCTGGGGTCGGCGAACGCCCGGGCGTCGGCGTCGGTGGTGGCGAACGGCGCGCACGGGCCCCAGGACAGCTTCTGGTCGTAGAACGTCGCCAGCGCGGACTCCGGCGACCCGGCGGCCGCCCGGCCGGGCGAACCCGGCGAGACGGCGGTGCACGCGGCCGTGGCGAGGACCACGGCGCACAGGGCCACCGTCAGAACGGCCGTCAGGGAGCGGGCGTGGGGACGTTTGCGACGGGCAGGCACCCCGCCAGCATGCCAGCGGCGTGCCTGCCCGCCTACCGGCTGCGGTACCCATGGTGGAGCAGAATCACCCCATGCCCCCGCTCCGCATCGCGCTCGCCCAGGTCAACGCCTGCGTCGGGGACATCACGGGCAATGCGCAGCTCGTGCTGGACTCCTGCGCCCGGGCGGCTCGGGCCGGCGCCGAGGTCGTCGCACTGCCCGAGATGGTGCTCACCGGCTACCCGGTGGAGGACCTGGCGCTGCGCGAGTCGTTCACCGTGGCGTCGCGTCGGGCGTGCGACGCGCTGCCGGGCCGGCTGGTGCAGGCCGGGCTGGGCGAGCTGCTCGTGGTCCTCGGCTACCTCGACGCCGACGAGGTCGGCCCGCGCAACGCCGCGGCCATCCTGCACCGCGGCGTCGTCGTCGACCGGTACTTCAAGCACCACCTGCCCAACTACGGCGTGTTCGACGAGTTCCGCTACTTCGAACCCGGGAACGCGCTGCCCGTGGTGCGCTTCCGCGGCGTCGACCTCGGCGTCGTCATCTGCGAGGACATCTGGCAGGACGGCGGACCGGTCGCGGCCTACGGCGAGGTCGGTATCGACCTGTTGCTGTGCCTCAACGGCTCCCCCTACGAGCGCGCCAAGGACGACACCCGCGGCGGTCTCGTCGCCCGCAGAGCGCGCGAGGCGGGCGCCCCGCTGGCCTACGTGAACCTGGTCGGTGGCCAGGACGAGCTGGTCTTCGACGGTGACTCGATGGTCGTCGACGCCGCCGGGAGGCTGCTCGCCCGCGCCCCGCAGTTCGTCGAGCACCTGCTCGTGGTGGACGTGACGACGGCGGGTGCGCGGGTGGGCGGGGACGCTTCTCCGGGCTTCGAGCTACACCGAGTCGAGTTGGCGGCCGGGGCGGCGCCGCACCGCGCTCCCCTCGACGGGACCGCGATCGTCGAGCCGCTGCTCGAGGAGGCCGAGACCTGGTGGGCCCTGCGCACCGGACTCGGCGACTACGTACGCAAGAACGGCTTCGCCTCGGTGGTACTGGGGCTGTCCGGTGGGATCGACTCGGCGGTCGTCGCGGCGCTGGCCGTCGACGCGCTGGGGGCCAGCGCGGTGTACGGGGTGTCGATGCCCTCGGACTACTCCTCCGAGCACTCCCGCGACGACGCGGCCGACCTGGCGCAGCGGACGGGCCTGCGCTTCTCGGTACAGCCGATCGCGGCGATGGTCGAGGTGTTCGTCGCACAGCTGGGGCTGACCGGGCTGGCCGAGGAGAACGTGCAGGCCCGCTGCCGCGGTGTCACACTGATGGCGCTGTCGAACTCGGACGGGCATCTGGTGTTGGCCACCGGGAACAAGACCGAGCTGGCCGTGGGCTACTCGACGATCTACGGCGATGCCGTCGGCGGTTTCGCGCCGATCAAGGACGTACCCAAGACGCTGGTCTGGGCGCTGGCCCGGTGGCGCAACGAGCAGGCGGAGAAGCGCGGCGAGACCCCGCCGATCCCGCCGAGCTCGATCACCAAACCGCCCTCGGCCGAGCTGCGGCCCGGCCAGCTCGACACCGACTCGCTCCCCGACTACGCGCTGCTCGACGCCGTGCTCGACGAGTACGTCGAGTCCGACCGGGGCTTCTCGGACCTGGTGGAAGCGGGGTTCGCCGCCGAGGTGATCGAGGACGTGGTGCGGATGGTGGACCGCGCCGAGTACAAGCGCCGGCAGTACCCGCCGGGTACGAAGATCAGCCTCAAGGCGTTCGGCCGGGACCGCCGGCTGCCGATCACGAACTCGTGGCGCGAGAAGCGCCCCTGACCGATACTCCGCGAGTCGGGGTATTCGTGCGACCGAGTCGGGGTATTCGTGCGACGCGTCAGCCGGGCTGTCGGCGCCCATCGCGTGTGAACTCCGTCGCTCGTCGCTGCGCGGTGACCCGACGGGTGTCACGCTTCAGTCCTCAGCCCCCGACGACCCGGGGACCCGCGGCGCGGGCCTCGAGGGAGGACGGACGACGATGTCAGCTACCCAGGAAACCCGCGTGCCCCCCGCGAACCCGGCCGAGGAGCAGTCGCCCTACCGGGCACCTGCGCGGCCGAAGCGGACGCGGATCCACCACCTGCGCGAGCTCAAGGAACGCGGCGAGCGGTGGCCGATGCTCACCGCCTACGACGTCTACTCCGCGGAGATCTTCGACGAGGCCGGCATCCCGGTGCTGCTCGTCGGCGACTCGGCGGCGAACAACGTCTACGGCTACGGCACTACGCTGCCGGTCACAGTCGACGAGCTGATACCGCTGGTCAAGGCTGTGGTGCGCGGGACGAAGAGCGCGCTCGTCGTGGCCGACCTCCCGTTCGGCAGCTACCAGGTCTCCCCCGAGCAGGCGCTGGGCACCGGGTTCCGGTTCATGAAGGAGGGCGGCGCGCACGCCGTCAAGCTCGAGGGCGGAGCGCGGCTCGCCCCGCAGGTCGAGGCATTGTCGGCGGCGGGCATCCCGGTGATGGCGCATCTGGGCTTCACCCCACAGAGCGAGCACGCCCTGGGCGGATACCGGGTGCAGGGCCGCGGCGACGCCGGGGAGCGGCTGATCGAGGACGCGCTGGCACTGCAGGCCGCGGGGGCGTTCTCCGTGGTGCTGGAGCTGATGCCCGCCGACGTCGCCAAACGGGTGACCGCAGAGCTGCGGGTTCCGACGATCGGCATCGGCGCGGGGCCGGACTGCGACGCGCAGGTGCTCGTGTGGTCGGACATGGCCGGGATGAATCGCGGCCGCAAGCCCCGCTTCGTCAAGCAGTACGCCGACCTCGGGGGAATGCTGCTCGACGCGGCCCGCCGGTTCGGTGCCGAGGTGCGCTGCGGGGAGTATCCGGACGCGGACCACTCGTACTCCTGAACGCGGGTAGCTGGGGTGGGTGGCGGTCCGGGATCGGCGAAGCCCACCGGTGCTTCCCTGGATACCCGGCTCACGCACAGATAGCCCGACTCACGCACAGATAGCCCGACTCACGCACAGATAGCCCGACTCACCCGCACAGATACCCCGACTCGCGGGGGTCGGCCGAACGAAGGCCGGCGACCGGCTCGCCCGCGGTGTAGCGGGCGAGCATGTGCTCAGCCGGGCACTCCGCGCGCTCCACCCGCCCCCGCAGCGAGCCCAGCCGGGCCAGATCGGCGGGGCGTCCGGCCAGCGCCGCGGCCGCCGCGTCGAGCAGCGCCTCGGTGCCCGCCCGGATCCGTGGATCGGTCAACCCGTCGCGGGCGCAGTGCCGGTGGGCGGCCGCGTCCGGGGTTGTTCGTCGCCCGGTCAGCGTGGTGTCGAGCACCAGCCCGGTGAGCAGGCTGAGCAGCTCGCCGTAGAGCTCGGGGTCGGGGCAGGCGTCGAAGGCCTTGAACTCGATCCGGCCGATCTCGGCGGGCAACCGGGCCAGCTGGGTCAACGAAGGGTCGACCGGCAGCATCCGCGCCGGGTCGTCGAGGAACACCATCGCGGCGGGGCGGGCCCCGGTGCGCAGCGCGGTGCGCGCCGACAGCCCGCCCCACGGCGCACCGTCCCGGAACGGTGCGGAGAACGACAGCGGCACCAGCCAGGGGCTGTAGTGGGTGAGTTTGGCGCCGACGTCGATCAGCTCGTCGACCCCCATCCCCACGCACGACAGGTTGAGGTCGGGCCCGTAGGTGACCATGTGCAGGTGTGCGGTCCGCTCCTCGGGTGAGCCGGCCCGGTGCACCTGCTCCCACGCGTTGAGCGGTGGCACGATCGGGTACACCGACCGGTTCGGGTTAAACCCGATCGCGGTGGTGCGCAGCCCGCGGGCGGCCGCCGCCGCGTCCAGCAGCACCTGGTCGGCGCGCAGTGCGGCGACGGCGTCGGCGACCGTGTCGTGGATCCGGGTTCGGATCTCGATCCCCTTCGGATCACACCGGAGCAGCTCGCCGCGCTCGTCGAAGCGCTCGAAGCCCTCGATGTACCAGCGCTTGAGCTTGATCCGCTGGTCACCGACGCGCAGGTCCGGGTAGTCGGCGGGGTCCTCGGGCAGGCTCTCGATGATCGCGGCGAGCTCGTCGAACCCGATATCGGTGAAGTCGGCGAACGATCCATCGGCGCGCAGCAGCGCGCACTCGTGCTCGATACCATAGCGGAACCTGCGACTGGACACTGGTGGACCTCCGGTGGCGGGACGGCGCGAAAACGAGTACTCAGGGCTGACCGACTCGCCCCGTCCAGGGCGAGGGTAGCCTTACATGCCTGGCACCCGAAGGTGCGGCAACGGTCCCGGAAAGGGGGTGAACCAGCGTGCCGAGAGCGACGTCCGCCCCGCCTGTGGACCTGCTCACCGCGCTGCACCAGCGCCGTTCGTGCCCGCAGCTCGTCGAGCCTGGACCGGGTCACGACGAGCTGCGTGAGCTGCTCACCGCGGCCTGCTCGGCACCCGACCACGGCCGGCTGCGACCCTGGCGCTTCATCGTCGTCGACACCACCGCGTTGGGTCCGCTCGGCGACGCCTTCGCCGCCGCGCACGTCGAACGCGACCCGGGCGCCGGACCCGCCGAGCTGGACCGGACGCGGGCGAAGACCCGGCGGGGGCCGATGATCGTCGTCGTGGTGGGGATCCCGGGCCCGCACCCGAAGGTGCCGTTGTGGGAACAGCGCGCGTCGGCCGCATGCGTCGCATACGGGCTGGTCCTGGCCGCCCACGCGCGTGGCTACGGCGCGATGTGGCGCACCGGCTGGCTCGGTACCGCCCCGAAGGTCCGCACGCACCTCGGCCTGGCCCACGGTGAGGAGGTCACCGGGTGGATCCACCTCGGTACCCCGGCCGGGCCGCCGCCCGCGCCGCGGGCGCTCCCGGAGCTGCCGGTGAGCTACCTGAGCTGACTCCCCTGGTCCACGCCGTCGCGCAGCCGCACCGGTAGCTATGGACATCTGGGCTCGCGGGCGTCAGCCTGGTGTCAGCGAGTCCACGTCGATCGCGGGAGGCGCAATGAGACTGGGCAGGAATCTCGGTGAGGGAACTGCCGCTGATCCGGTGGCTGACCGGGGCGAGCTGGCGCCGGATGCAGCCGTCGACGAGCTGGTCGCGCCCGGCCGCCGCGCCGCTGCGCCGGAGCCCGCGCGGGAGCCCGCGCGGGAGCCGGCGCAGGCCGAACGGCACGCCGCGGTCTGAGTACCGTGGGCTGGCCGGTGACCCGGGCCCCGCGGGAGCACTCGGACCGGCCGCTGCCGGGGTACAAGCTGGCCTACCCGATGCTGTCGGCCGACGGCACGACCACCGGGTTCAGCGGGGTGACGCTGGGACGTGCGCATGTGTACCGCGCGGTCGACGACGCGATCTGTGTGCACGGGTCACGGCACGCCTGTCCGTCGCGGTGGTGCGACTGCGGCTTCTACTGCTTCCACGCGGTCGACGCGGCCCGGGATCTGGCGTGCGAGCCGGAGCACCGCGGCGCGGTGCTGCTCGAGGTCGCGGTGTCCGGACGGTACCGCCGCTACGAGCGCGGGCTGCGCTATGCCCGCCAGCGGGTGTGCAGCGTGCGGATCGGACGCTGCGACTGCGGGCGCCCGGCCGACGTGCTGGCCGACTCCGGCGTGGGCAGCGTGGGCTGGCGACGGCTCGTCCCGGTCTGCGCCGGCTGCGCGGGTTCCCGCCCGGTGCTGCGCCCAGCCGGGTTCGGCCGGCTGGCCGGCGGGATCCCGGTGACGACCGACGGGCCCGCAACCGGTCCCGTCGCGCCGCTGCCGGACGCGGAGCCCGGTGCGGTCGCGGTGCTCACCGCTGAGGTCGCCCTGTTGCAGGCCCGGCTCGACGAGGTCCAGACCCGGCTCGACGAGGTCCAGACCCGGCTCGACGAGCTGACCCGCCGGGATGGCCGCTGAGCCCACGGCGGTCCAGGCCGGCGGGTCAGAGCCACCCGGGCAGCGTGGGCAGCGGCCTCCCGTCAGCGGTGCGCAGCGCGCGGCTCCGCGTCCGGCCCAGTGCCCAACCGAGCAGCTCCGCGGCCGGGCCGAGCACCGACACCGCGCGGGCGCCCTCCCCGATCGACCACACCCGGTGCCGGCCGGTCGCGACCAGCCGGACCGGGGGCCCGCACTGCTTCGCGGCGAGGGTCGCGGTCACGTCGGTGAGCAGCTCGTACACCATCGGCAGGGGCAGGTCGGCGAACGACGCCCCGACGTCGAGGTCGACCGCGTGGACCCACATCTCCCTGGCCCGGGCCCAGGGGATGTCGGTCGCCACGATCGCGACACCCTGGGTGTTGCGCACGGTGGCCGACCAGGCCGCCTCCGGCATCGCCTTGACCACCCCCGTGAGCGCGTCCGAGGTGGCCTCGACGTCGGCCCGGATCGCCGCGGCGGGCCGGCCGGCCCCGGCCTCGATGTCGGCGTCGCGCTGCTCGCGGCTGGGGTAGGCCGGGGTGACGGTACCGGTCCGCGCCCAGGTCAGCAGGTTGACCATGGCGTCGGCGACGTCGAGCGTGACACCGCTGGCTGCCTCCACGACCTTGCCCAGCCAGTCGGTGTTGATGCCGTACTCGAACCTCGTACCCGGGTCGGCCACCAGCGGTGCGGTGAAGATCTGGTTCACCCCGGCGAGCACGTTGGGGGTGCCGGTGACCGACTCCCAGCGCACGAGGTCGGCGTTCCAGAACCAGTAACCGAACCCCGCGGTGTGGGTGATGA
>JBBSGM010000104.1:0-14689 GCA_038254065.1 Mycobacteriales bacterium
ACACGAGCGACCCCGGCTGTTCGCACACTGGAAGGCCGGAGCCTACCCCGACGGCTGGGCGGCGGGAGCCGTGTGACGCGAGAGTGTCACGCACGGTTCAACGAGAGCCGGGGGGTGAAATCCCCCCGGCTACTCACCGAAACCCTGCCCGTCACCGTCGCCGCCCAAACCGTGCAGCGCTCAGCCTTCCCCTCCGCCTACGCCAAATGGGAACCCCTCGCCGCCGTCCTCGTCCACACGCTCGCCGGAACCGCCGCCGCCGCCGCCGCAACCGACATCACCGCATGCGCGGCCACACCCGGCGCTGCGCTGCCCACCGGGGTCACCGCCACAGTCATCGGATGGGCGCTGAACCAACAGGGCAAGCCCTACCAATGGGGCGCCACCGGCCCCGCGGCGTTCGACTGCTCAGGACTGATGATGCGTGCCTTCGCCGCAGCGAACATCTCGCTACCACGGACCTCCCGCGAACAGTACAACGCCGGGCAACACCTCCCCGCCGCCCAAGCCCAACCCGGCGACCTGCTCTTCTGGGCCTACAGCCCGCAGGACCCAGCCACCATCCACCACGTGGCGCTCTACCTCGGCGACAACCACATCGTCGAAGCCTACGACACCGGAACGCCCGTACGAACCCGCACAATCAGCTTCACCGAACTAGAACTCGTGCCGCTGGCCACCAGACCCGGCACCTGACCGCCACGGGAGGGAACCCGCCAGTGACCGCGCACGCCCACCCCGAGCGGATCCCCGACCTGGCCTGGGCGCACCGCCCCGAACCGTTCCTCGTGCCCACACCCGCCGCGCAATGCCAACCGTTGACCGGACGAAGCCTCATCCTCACCGACCCGGAAAACCGGTGCTGGCGCCACGACATCACCGCGGTCAGCGAACCCTTCCCCGACGACCAACACGGGTACGCCGTCGCCACCCTCGACGTCCACACCCTGGCCCGCACCAACCGGATCAAGGGCAAAACACCCGCCGTTTGTCTCGCCCTGCACCACCTGTGGGTCGAGGACCTCTACCCAGACTGGGCCTCCATCCCCGACCAGCTCCGCCCCCCTCCCCTCGAGATCCCCCCACTCCAACCCCACCTCAACGCCGACACCCTCCGGGTCGACCCCACCCGTCCCCCGATCCGGCACACCCGCCAAGGCAACAAGATGGGCGGCGCCGCCACGATCGGCGCCCGGGTCATCCTGAACACCCCCCACCGACTCATCCGCGGATTCCGGGTGATCTCCCAGCCGCACCTGGTGCTGCACAACGGCCCCAACATCTTCGGCGACCTCGACATGGTCGACGCCCCGCTCTACCTGCAGTGCTACACAATCTGCGACGAACCCGACTACTACCATTGGGCCGACACCGGCGACACACCACCAAGCCGCCGGTTCGTGCAATGCGGCGAAATCTTCTTCGAATAACACCACACACCTGCACACCTCGACGCGATCAGGGCAAGCTCTCAATCTCCACGGAGGTGTCGAGGGGTCAGCAGCGGTTCCGGATCGCTGGTCACGACGGGCCAGCCACGCTGGCGCGCGCACAGCACGACCTGCGCGGCGGCGACACCACGACCCGGCTCTCCGCTCTGCTGAAGCAGCGCGCCGGCCGTACGCGCTTGGGCGACGTCGAGGACCTCGATGACGGTACACGGCAGCCCGAGCAGGACCCCGACACCGAGCTCGTGGCGTGGAGGGACCAACGCACAGGCGCAAGCGGGCGCCGCGGCGGGCGCCACCAACACGATGTTCTCCTCGATCGCGGTCATCACCAGCGCTTGGGCGTAGACGGACTGCCCGGTAGCGAAACCGACGATCGCAGTCACATCCAGGACTCGCCCCCCGATCACGAAGCGGCGCGGCGCGGCTGAAGCCCGGCGCGGCGCCGAACCGCGGCGAGGACGTCCTCGGGCGGAGGGCCACCAAAGTGCTCGATGACCTGCCCAATGGCGCGGTCCTTCACAAGACGAAGCCGCGCAGCCTCCGCCACATACTCCGACACGCTGCTTGCCCCGCCGCGGGCAGCATCACGCGCCTCGTCAAGAAGCTCCGCCGGCAGGTCCACCGACTCCAGCTCGCCGCTAATGGACGAAGGGTAGCGAAGAGCTTCCGTACCGCCCAGATCACCACCGGGTCGCGCAGCCCCTGCCCACCGAGTTCGACGAACAGCTCGCCACCCCCCAAGAGGCGCCCCACCTACGGCGAGCTCGTCGCACTAACCGCCGGCCTGCTCGGTCCTCCCGCCGCTCAGTGCCGGTGACGCAGCTCCGTCATCTACACCCGCCGCGCAGTACGGCAATAAACAATCCGCGTGCCGAGCACCGGAAACGGGCCGCCGCACGCAGAAGTCGGATCTCGTCCTCGACGGCCGCGAGATCGCCACCTCCTACACCGATGGACATGGCGGTGAGGATCCTCTCCGAATCAGAGGGGTTACTGCTACCGGGGCGCGGCTACACGGGTTTCCTGATGAGTTGGTGCAGACACCTCGCCCAGCGATCTTCCTGGCGCTGGCGGGTCGATGGCGAGAGAGCCGCCGTGTTCAGCTGATGAAAGGTTCGCCGCCGGTGGTGGTGGGCGTCGGGCACCCAGGTGTGTGGAGGCTCTACGTGGTCGGGCGGCGGGGTCCTCGAGGAGGTTTCGTTCGAGCTTCTCCAGCCCGAGTGTGCCCGCCATGACCGCTACCGGTGCCACCACGACTAGCCACAGCAACTCCACCATACGCTCCTCACTCACCCAACCGGTCGGCGCCGGACGCGCCGAAGTACCGCCAGTCTCGTGCGGGTGCTGCTCTGGTCAAACCGCTGGTCGCCCGGGCCGCGCGCGCCGCCCGATGGTGGTTTGGTAAGGACTCACGCAATAACAAGTTCGGTGCTTCCGGGCGTGTCGTGTCCCGGATCGTGCCAGAACGGCTCCGGTTCCGCGGGGGGCGGACTCACACACCACAGAGAAGATCCACTACCGGGCGGTCAAAGCACTGCGGTGGATCCAGATTCAGCCGCCCTTGCGCGACGTGGTCGTGGCGGATGCCGTCAGCCGGCTGGGCAGTGCCGGCACCAGGATCAGCGCCAGCACCAGCGGCGCCGCGACGAACAGCAGGGCGTCCGAGTAGGGCTGCGCGGCGAGGTCGGCCTGGAACGGATTCCACCCCGAGGCCGCACCGTGGCGGGCGTCAAGGACGGCGGGGGACAGCACCGCGCCACAGGCACCGCCCAGCGCGTACATGCTCTGGAACAGCCCGAGCCCGACCTCACGCTGCTCCGGGGGGAGGACCTGCGCCGCCCCGGTGAGTGCTGGGATGGTGGCGAAGGCGAACCCGAGGCCGACCAGGAGGGTGCCGGAGGCCACCACTGCCGCTGACGCTGCGGAGACCGTGGACAGGAACAGCGCGGCCGCGGCGAGCCCGAGCAGGCCCAGCACACCGACTGTCCGTGGTCCGACCCGATCGGTGATCCGCCCGACCGGGGTGGACACGAGCACGATCGCCGCCGGGCCGGGCAGCAGCACCAGGCCGATCGCTCCGCTGCCCAGCCCGTTCAGGTCGGCGCTCAGCAACGGGATCAGCGTCTCGGTGGCAAGGAACGCGTACAGCGCGAGGTAGCCCACGGCGCAGGTCGCGAGGAACCGGCCGTTTCGGAACAGCGACGGGGGCACGAAGGGGTTCGCCGCCTTCGCCACCCGCAGCGCGAAGCCGGCCACAAACAGGACCGCGACCGCGGCGAGGATCCACCCGCCCCATTGGCCGGCGATCCCGGTGGCCGCCGCTCCGAGCGCGCTCTGCGTCACGATCCGGGTCACCGCGAGCAAACCCACACCGACCGCGGAGCCGAGCAGCAGGGCGCCGAGCAGGTCCATCGAACGCCGAGCCCTCGGCTCCCGGCCCGTGTTGGGCACCGTGCGCCATCCCCCGGCGAGGACGGCCCCGGCGAGGACCGCGGTCAAAACGAACATCGCCCGCCATCCAGCCACCTGCGCCACGAACCCACCCAGCGCCGGACCGGACGCCTGCCCGATGCCTGTCCCGCTGGCGATCAGCCCGAACGCCCACCCCTGCCGCGCGGGCGGGATCACCCGGACCACCACGACTGAGGCCAGCGTGATCAGGCCGGCTCCGCCAACCCCCTGGGCGGCCCGCGCCGCGACCAGGCTCTCGATGCCCGGGGCAATACCGGCACCCAGCGAAGCCACCCCGAACACCAGCGCCGAGACGCAGAACGCCGTCCACACCCGGTACAGCTCCGCGACCCGTCCGAACAGCGGGGTGCAGACGGCGACGGCGAGCAACTGGGCAGTCGCCGTCCAGCCGACAGCGGTCGAGGTGGTGAGAAAGTCTGCCCTAACACGAGGCAATACCACCGTCATAATGCTGTTCCCCATAGCGCTGACGAGTGATGCACCGGCAAGAACGAGGAGTAACGGAGTCCACCGGTCTCGGTGAATTCTCATGACACTCCTCTGGTGTCACCCGAATGGCGGTACGGGCTGCTTCGCCCCGCACTATCATGGTTGGCGTTGGGCACGCGGGTAACGTACACCGGCCTGACACTCCGGGGAATCAATCCGGATCGGGGACTCAGGATCGGTGTCGCGTCAGTCCCACTACAGCACCCGAGGCGGCGTCGATGGGGTAGCACCTAGAGCCCTTCAGAGCCGCCGCATTACCATGACGGTGGCCGGATCCTGTCACCCTGGTTGTCCGACGAGAGGGCGCTGCGATGCCTATTCCGCTGCTCAAAGTCCACCTGACCGACGAAGACGTGCTGCGAGCGCTACAGAAGGACGTCGTCAGCGCCCTAACCAGCACTCCCAAGCGGATCCACCCGCGTTGGCGCTGGGACGCCCGAGGCAGCGAGCTCTACGAACTCATCAACGACACTCCTGAGTACTTCGCTTACCGAACTGAGCGTCAGATGCTCCAGTCAATCGCAACAGAACTTGCGCGGCTAGCGTCTGTGGACACCCTGATCGAGCTCGGTTCCGGCCCCCTCTCGGAGAAGACGCAGATCGTGTTCGACGCGTACTCGGCGGAATCCAGCGACGTCGAACATTTTATCCCCGTTGACGTCTCAACATCGGCGCTTCGTCATGCCTTAGTAAAGCTCGCCGAGCGTTACCCGCATATGGGCATACATGGTCTCGTGGCGGATTTCAACCACGATCTCACGGTGGCGTCCGAGTTGGGCGGGCACCGTCGGATGTTGCTCTTTCTGGGTGGCACGGTCGGCAATCTGACCCCCACGGAACGAGACCATTTCTTCGTCTCCCTGCACGCCGCGCTCGCTCCGGGCGACTACTTCCTGCTGGGCGCGGGTCTGATCACCGACATCCCCCGTATGGAGGCGGCGTACGCCGATCGCTCGGGGCTGTGCGCCGAGTTCAACCGCAACATCCTGCGGATGCTCAACGCCCGCCTCGACGCGGACTTCGAGCCGGAGGCGTTCGAACACGTCGCGCGGTGGAACCCGGTGGAGAACCGGATCGAGGCGTTCCTCGAAGCCAGCCGGCCGATGGAGGTGCACGTGCGCAGCCTGGACTTGCGCGCCTCGTTCGCCGACGGCGAGTGGTTCCAGACCGACGTGTCCGCCAAGTTCCCCCAAGGATTAATGGCAGCCGAGCTGATCGCAGCCGGGTTCGAGATCACCCGCGAGTGGGTCGACGACGAGCACCTGCACTCGTTGGTTCTGGCACGCAAGCCGCTCTGAGCACCGCCAGGGGGACAGCATGACGATCGCGTACTCACACCCGGACCAGTACGACCGTGCCCGACACGGTGTCCACAACTTCGCCCGCCCGGACGTCGTGGCCGACCCCACTCGGTACATCGACGCGCTGACCGAGCTCGACCCGGTGTTCTTCGATGAGGTGGGCCGAATGTGGGTTTGCACCGGCTACGAAGAGGCGGTCCAGGTGCTCACCCGCCACCGGACGTTCTCCTCCGCGCGCGGGGCGACCTCCGAGCGTCTCGCCCACCGCAGTCCGCGGGACGGCTCGAGGATGCTGCAGATGGTCATGGACCAGGCGTTGTTCTCCGACCCGCCGGAACACACCAAGATCCACGCACTGATGCGCGACTATTTCACCCCAGCACAGGTGCGCGCCCATCACGGCGTCCTGGACCGGATTGTCGGTTCGGCGCTGGACGGCCTGCCTGAGCGGGGTGAGGTTGACCTTATCTCCGACTTCGCGGGCCGGATGTCGGTGGCCCTGGGCGGCGATCTGCTCGGCCTGCGCGAGCGCCAGGACGAGCTGACGGAATGGGCCGACGCTTACGGCACGCTGCTAGGGAGCCTGTCCAGTCTCCCGGACGTCCGCGACGTCAGGGTCATCCCCGTCCTGGAAGAGGCGCTGGGCACCCTCCGCGAGGAGGTGACCACCCGGCTGGACGACGCCGAACCGCGGGACCTGCTCGGACACATGGCCGCCGGGGCGCGCATGGCAGCCCGCTCCACGCAGGACATGGACCGGTGGCTGGACACTGTGGCGGCGAACGCGGTGCTGCTGGTCGGGGGTGGGTACCAGACGATGGCCCACCTCGTCTCGACCGGACTGGTGCTGCTCGCCCGGCATTCAGAGCAGCGACAGAAGCTGATCGAGGACCCGTCGCTGATCAACGGCGCGGTGGAAGAGTTCATGCGGTTGGACGGATCGAGCCAGTATCTCGCGCGTCGGGTCACTGAGGACACCGTCGTCGGGGGCCGGGAGATGTCGGCAGGCCAAACCGTGCTGGTCCACGTGGCCGCGGCCAACCTTGACCCCAAGAGGTTCGACGAGCCGCGCCATCTGGACATCGAACGCGCCGGGAATAAGCACCTGGGCTTCAGCGTAGGCCGACACTACTGCATCGGCGCACCCTACGCCGAGCGACTGGCCGCGCGGGCCGTGCTCGGCTTCCTCGACCGGTACCCGGACTACGAAGCAGCCGCGGATGTCGACGAGGCATGGGGCGGGCACCCGAACACGCGGTGCCGAGCTCGCTGCCCGGTCACCGTGGCCGCGCGACCCATTGCGCTGCGAGGGGAGGGCCCATCCCGACGGGACGGGGAGCCGGCGCAGGAGGTGCGGGTCGTGGACGACTGGAACTACACCGCCACGCCGCTGGGGCCGCTGATGTGCTGGCACGAGCACGTCGAACGGCACGCGATGGAGTCCCCGGACCAGGTCGCCGTGCTGACCTCGATCGGGCAGCGACACACCTACCGCGACGTCGACCGGCGGGCAAACGCCGTCGCGCACCATCTCCGGCGCCTCGGGGCCGAGCCGGGGACACCGGTGGCAGTGGTTATGGAACGGTCGGTAGACCTGGTGATCGCCACCCTGGCCGTGGCGAAGGCGGGGGCGGCGTTCCTGCTCTGCGAGACCACTGCACCGGCCGAGCGCGTCCGAACGATGCTCGATGACGCGGGGGTGCGTCTGGTCCTGACCGACGCCGGGCCGGACAAAGCCGGATCGGACGCCAGGTCGGCCCTGTGGGAGCCCGACGGGACACGGGAGGTGCTCGTCCTCCCGGACGGCACCGCCAAGCGCCCGCCCCAATCCGGGGTCGGCCCGGGCGACCCGGCGTACCTGGTGTTCACCAGCGGGACCACCGGGCAACCCAAGGCGATCACCGTGACCCACGAGGGCATGGTGAACCTGCACGTCGGGCAGAAGCAGGTGATACGACTGCACTCCGCCGACCGGGTCCTGCAGTTCTTCTCGCTGAACTTTGACGGCTGCGTCTGGGATCTCTCGCTGGCCCTGATGAGCGGTGCCACGCTGGTCGTGGCCACGCTCGCCGAGCTCGCTGCCGGTCCGGGTCTGGTCCGGCTCGCCGCCCGAACCGGGGTGACGATGATGACGCTGACCCCCAGCGTCTGGGACGCGCTGCCAGTAGAAGACCTACCCGCGCTGCGGATCGCCGCTGCGGCCGGAGAGGTCCTGACCCCCTCGGTGGTAGGGCGCTGGCGTACGGACGGGCGGCGCTTCCTCAACCTCTACGGTCCGGCCGAGGCGGCCATCTGGACGACCTGGCACGAGTGCGCGGACGAGGTCGCCTACCCGATCGGCCGACCGATCGCGAACAAGCGCGTCTACGTCCTCGACGAGTCCGGCGAACCGCTGCCGGTGGGCAGCAACGGCGAGCTGTGCATCGGAGGCGTGGGCCTCGGCCGCTACCTCGGCCGACCCGATCTGATGGAGGACCGGTTCCTGCCCGACGTGTTCGGTTCGGAGCCGGGTCGCCTGCTCTACCGCACCGGTGACATCTGCCGCTGGCTGCCCTCCGGAGACCTGGAGTACGTGGGCCGGTGGGACCGCCAGGTGAAGATCCGGGGCCAGCGCGTGGAATTGGAAGAGGTGGAGGCGACGCTCGGCGGCATCGACGGCGTGCGGGCCGCGGTGGTCCGGGTGATCGACGGTGCGCTCCATGCCACCATCGCCAGCACGACGGTGGACGAGTCAACGGTGCGGTCTCGGATCGCGCACACGCTGTACAGCGGCATGACCCCGCGGACGATCACAATCGTGCCGGAACTGCCGCGCGACGGTGCGGGCAAGGCCAATCGCGGCGAGGGGGATACGCCGAGCTTCACGGCTTCGGCGCCTCCTCCGCCGGAGCCGTCCCCGGAACCGCCGATGCAGCCGCTGCCCGGGCAAGACGGATCCCCCGAGGAACGGCGACGGACGGCCGCCGTGTGGAGCGCAGCGAGGATGTTCGCGGTCGCGCTCGACGTCCCGCAGGTGCAGGTGCGGACCGGATCGGACTTCTTCTCCCTCGGTGGTGACTCGCTGTCCACGGCCACGCTGCTCCGCCGGATCGAGGAGGAGTTCCACGTCGCCGTCGAGGTGGACGACTTCCTTCACGAGCCCACCCCAATCGGGACCGCGTCGCTGGTCGAGCGGGTGCGGACTTATGCCTGAGCCCGCCGTGATCCAGCCGGCCGTTCGGGTGCATCACGACTCCGCGTCATCCCGCGGGGAGGTGGTCTTGGTGCACGGCACCATGGACCGGTCGGCGAGCTTTCGACCGGTACTCGGACACTTGAAGTCCTGGCGGGTAACGACCTACGATCGCCGCGCCTGGGGGCGTTCGCGCTCGCTTGGAGGAGGCGCCGTCCGCCTAAATGACCACGTGCAGGACTTGCTCGCGGTGCTCGAATCCGCTCAGGAGCCCCCGGTGCTGGTCGGTCACAGCTTCGGCGGGATCGTCGCCCTGTGCGCGGCCGCGCGCCGTCCGCCCTCGGTGCGCGCGGTCGTCGTCTACGAGCCGCCGGTGCGGTGGCTACCCTGGTGGCCCGACGAGGCACCGTGGGAGCGGGTCGTGCGGGAGGCGACGCCGCAGGGACCGGAGGCCGTCGCGACAGCCATGCTCACCGCAGTGACCGGACAACGACCCGGCCCGGAGCGGCGGCGGCCCGGGGAATTGGAGGCCGACGGCCGGTCCCTGCTGATCGAGATGGGCGACCCGTCGCTGGCCGAGCCCTATCTGGATCCGGATGCGTTGACCGGAATGCGCGTTATCGTCGGAGCGGGAACCGAGTCGCTCCCGCACCACCTCGAGGTCGCCCGTCGGCTCGCCTTGCTGCTCGACGGCGGTGTATTCGTGGAGCTGCCTGGCGCGGGCCACGGCGCGCACGTCACCCACCCCGAACTGTTCGCACGGTTGATCGTGACCGCCCGGCAGGCCCCGACCCCGAAGTGAGCGCTCGATCAGCCTTCCCTCCACGCATGAGCGGCGCTGCTGGACGTCACCGTTCCCGGGCAGCCCGCGGTGCAAGCTCCCACTCCGCCACGTCCGGGCAACCGGCGGACCGGTGGCTGGGTCTGGACCGACGGCTGAACTACTACTACTACTACTACTACTACTACTACTACTACTACTACTACTACTACTACTACTACTACTACTACCACCACCACCACCACCGCCGCTGCCGTCCTACAGCGAGCTGCCGAGCGCCTACCAGCGACCCGGGCACCAGAACGGTGCCGCCGCGCCCAGAACCGACGGCCAGTGAGGTCCACTGCGCGAGCAGCTCAGCGAGGCCCTGAAGGCTGGAACCGGCGGATCTGTCCGCGCACCATGATGAGGCGGTGGGCGCGGAGTGCCTGCAGATCGGTCAACGGGTTTCCGTCGACCACAACCAGGTCGGCGGCGAGACCGGCGGCGACTCTTCCCGTCGTCGTCGCCAAACCCAATGCCGCCGCGGAGTTGACGGTGGCGAACTGGATGATCTGGGCCGCGGAGAACCCCAGCCATTCGTACAACCCCAGAGCACCCACGAAATCATCAAAACCCGAGCCGGACAGCCCAGCGTCGGTGCCGGTAATGAGACGGACCCCCAGGGAGTCCATCCACGGCAGCCGCCCGAAGTGTTTCCCGGCGCGCTCAGGGCCCATCCGCTCGACCAGGCCCGGCCAGCCGCGGCTCAACGCTGCGCAGGCGTAAATGCCGGCCGCCGACATCTGACGGGCGACGTCCTCACGGTGCCCAACCTGCTGGGCCCCGATCATCCACGTGCAGTGCTCAATGGTCCTGACCCCCGCGGTCACCGCGGCCGCGATGGAATCGGCGCCGTGCGCGTGCGCCGCGACCGGAAGCCCGCACACCCTGGCCTCGTCGACGACCACCCGCAGCTGCTCGACGCTGAACTGCGCCTCCCACATATTGGCGCCCCCCGGGGTCATCTGCCCACCGCTGGCCATGACCTTGATAACGTCCGCGCCGGCGGCCGCGTTGTCCCGGACCATCGCGCGGATAGCGTCCTCCCCGTCGACCGCGCCGCCGAAAAACCAACAATGCCCGCCGGGGACGGTCAGGGGAGTTCCGGAGGCATCGGATTTCCGATATTGATCAGCTGACCGGCGGTGTCTCGTACACTGTTAGAAAACCCGATGATCCACCATGTGGTCGTCGCCCCCGTCGCCCTCAAGACCCAGGGCGGAAACCGCCAACCCGCCCGACAGCGCGTTGATCAGCTCGTCGTCGGCCTGCACCGCGACGAGATCAATCAGAGGCTCGGCCTGCTCGATCCCGGCGCGCTGAAGGCCGTGCACACCGGGCACCCGGGCACCGTTGCGACCATGGGGGTGGTCCTCACCAGAGCCACGCCAGCTACCGAAACCGGCGCGGGGGCGATCACCCACCCAGACCACCGCCTGCTCGCGCAACCGCCTGCTCGCGCAACACCTGTCTGAGCCCGACCAGCGCCCGGTGCTGGGTCACCCGGACCGTGGCGGGTGTGGAACCCACCGCGTCCGCCGTCTCGCGCGCCGAGAGCCCCACCACCACACGCAACACAAGAACCTCGCGCTGCTTGCCAGGGAGCGCGTCGAGCAGCCGGGCCAGCTGGGCGGACAACTCACCGCGCAGCGCCCGTCGTTCAGGACCCTCACCCACGTCCATGGCCTCGGGGACCTCGGCGACCGGTTCGCACCGGCTGCGGGTCACCCCACGATGCGCGTCGATCACCTTGTGCGCGGTGATGCCGTAGACGAACGCCACAAACGGGCGCCCCTGCTCGCGGTAGCCGGGCAACGCCGCCAACACGGCTACACACACCTCCTGCGCGACGTCATCCGCCGAGACCGACGACCGATCCGTCCACCCGGGCCGGGCCCGGCAGTACCGCACGACCAATGGCCCGATGAGGGCCAGCATGCGTTCGACCGCCCCGCGGTCACCTGCCCTCGCAGGTCCCACCAACTCATCGAGAACATCCGTCGGCTCATCCATCGCGGCCCGTCCGCGGGCCGTTACCACACAGGCTCGCCATCACCAGTCCGCGTCGACGACCACGCAGAGTGTCCACTCGTGCCCCAGTCCTCCTCCCGCAGCAGCAACCCAGCACCAGCGAAGCCGAGCTCGACGAACAGCGAAGGAACCGACCAGAGCCCCGACGGTCCGCCGAAACCCAGCCCAGCGACGTGACTCCCCCTCCCCGTCGTCCTCCGCGCCGCAGCTCGGCCCCCGAGGGGGACCGCTCACCGCGTCGCCGGACACAACCACTACCAGCCCAGGCCGGTGAAGATCAAGCCGCTAGGCGCAGCTCTTCAAACCCGCACCCCCCTCGGTGCGGTTGGGCGGGCTGGGTAAAAGTGCTGCCAATCGCGGATCGCGTCGTGTGCGTCGACGATCTCCTAATCCGCCACGGCCAGGTACTGTTCCACGGCGGTCGGAGCGAACGCGGCCGACACCGACAGCCCCAGCCCGAGGGAGAGGACGCCGAGGGTGTGGGTAAAGGTCACGTTGGCGCCGACTGTGACCACGTCCCCTTGGGTATCGGCCAAGCGATCTACAGGGCCAGTACCCAGGTGAGCAGGTGCCCCACTGCGCTACACGCTGTCGGGTCGGGGTGCTTCGGGTTGGTCCCCACCACCGGCTACCGTGCCCACGTGACCCAACAACAGCATCAGCTTGGTGAGTGCTTACCGCCGCTGGCGGCCCCCGACGCAAGCGATGACGAACGAGCACGCGCGATCGAGGCCCGGATGGTGGCACGCCACGGAGCCCCATCGATCGAGGACTACCGCCGCGCCTACGACGGGTTCGGCGCCGAATGGCCCGGCGAACAGGAAATCCGCCGCCGTCACCTGGTCGCCCCGAACTCCGTGACGTGATCGGCGGGAAAGTCCTCGACGCATCAGCACTGGCCGCGTTCGTCCGCGGACGCGTGTCCGCCGCAGCATGGTTCGCCACGGCACGAACCCTGTCCTTGCCGCTATACCTGCCGACCCTCGCGCTGGCCGAGGTGCGCGCGGTCCGCCCCGACGCCGGACCAGAACTCGCCGAAGTCCTCGACCACCCCTCCATCGTGCTCGGCGAACTCGATGCAACCACCGCCGCCCAAGTCGACCAGCTCCTCTTCGATGCCGGCGTCTTCGACGCCACCGGGGGCCACGTCGTGTACGCCACCCGACACCGGGGCTGGCCCGCGCTCAGCGCCGACCCCGGCCGGCTCCACCGCATCGATCCCGCGCTCGACATCGACCTCCTGTGAGATTCAGGACCACCCCCTTGCCCTGTCGGGAGGGCGGTCCTGAACCCGGTGCCGGGTATCGAGGTCGGGATCTCGGCAAGAGGGTGAGCCTCCAGGCGGTCCTCGAGTTCGGCGGCCAGTGTGTCGCGTTCGGTGCGCACGTCGCGCAGCTGCGCGGCGACTCCGGCGATGACCCGGCCGAACGCGGTGGTGCCGGGGACGACGACGGTCTGCGCGTCGAGCGCTGCGAGGATCTTGGTCGGCATCGTCTTGGCCAGCCGCGGGGATCGGAGTCGCATGATCTCGGTGATGCCGTGCTCGCCGAGGTCGCGCAGCGCCTGCGGGGTCGGGGCAGCGACGATCAGGTCGAGCACCCCGCCGCGCTCCAGACGAGGTCCGAGCAGGCGTTCCAGGGCGGGGTGGATGTGCAGCAGGGCGTCGCGGAGCCGGTTGGTCAGGCGGGTGGACTGGGCGGCGAGGTCGTCGTCGTAGCCCGCCACCCTCGACACCGACCTCTACCCGACCGGAATCAAGATCAGCGACCGAGAGATGCGGACCCTCCCAATCATCCGAGACGAATCCACGGCGACTGGAACTACACCCGACCGCGTACTGGTCTGCGGTGGTGGTCCGCGGCGACGGCGCAGACTCCGCGGAAACAATGAGGATGACGGGTCTCTGGTATGAAGGGCCACATGCCTCAACCAGGACAGACCGCGCTGGTGCTACTGGTCCCTGCTGCTGATCCGCTGTTGGCAGCGGTTGCCGCCCGGTACCCGAATAGGGTGCGCGGGGGCGTCCCGGCGCATCTGACGGTGCTGTATCCGTTTGTGCCCGCAGCCAAGCTCGACATGTCAGTCATCGAGGCATGTGCGCAGATTGCGGGAGATATCGCGCCAACTTCAGTGCGCTTCAGCCGTTGCCACGTGCGGCCTGGGTTGATCTATTTGGTCCCGGAACCACCCGGGCAGACTCAACGGTTGCTCAAATCGGTACAGGCGCGGTGGCCCGTACTTCCCCCCTATGGTGGGAAGTACGCGGACGCTCCAGCGCACGTGAGCATTGCTCTCGGAGCCGACGCGGTGGACCAGGCCGCAATCGTCAGACTGGTTGACTCGCTGCTACCGATTACCTGCCAGTTCCCGGAACTGCACGTGGTAGCGCTCGACGAGGAGAAGGGCTGGGAAACCCGGAAGCGATTCCCATTTGGGGCGAGTGGCCTCAGCGCTCCTTAGCCGTTTTGTCGTCGACTGGAGTGATACGGTGCTCGGCGAAAGCACGGGAAACTGACTCGAGCCAGATGGCCTCGCGCTGCAGGTCATCCTGGACGGACTCCGCAAGTCGAATGCCATTAGCGCGCCGGCCAGTGCCTCTGGTGTACCGCCCTAGCGCGACCGCTAGGTCCGCTGCTTCAACTGCAGCGTCCAACGCGCTGCCGTTCAGTCCCGATGCGACACCAAGGTCCCGGTGAGCTGCGGTGTCGGCGCTAAGGCGGTAGGGGTTGAGTATCAGCGCCCCGTCCCGAACCTCGACGACCCGCCGATACAAGCGTAGGGGTACGTCCCGCCGTAAACATTCAGGTCCTGGCCTGGATTTTTCACGGGGGTGACGAGCGGGTCGTGTGAACTACAGCCATGTAATTTTGATCATGGGTTCCTGTTCGTGGGCAGGGTTGGGGTCCGACCCTCGGGTCGGGCGCCGGGTTCCACGCTCCGGGTGAGGGGT
>JBBSGM010000105.1:0-14592 GCA_038254065.1 Mycobacteriales bacterium
TGGTGGTGGCTCGACCCCGCCGTCGGCCTGCTCATCGCCGGCCTCGCCGCCCGCGAGGGCATCAACGCGTGGCGCGGCGAAGACTGCTGCTGACCAGACGGTGTCGCCGACGCGTCGCAATGAGCTCCCCGACGACCGGCGGGCGGTGCAGGGCCCGGCCCCTGCACGTGGTGTCGGCGCGCCTCGCCGAGGGCGGGTCTACCGCATTGGTTTGGTGGCGGTCAGCCGCAGCATGATCCCGGCCTTGGACCGGCGCAGCTCGGTGATGATCAGCCCGGCCGCGGCGACGTCGTGCTCGGGTCGGCGCAGCAGGTGGTCCGCGGCGCCGCGAACGGCCAGCGGATCCAGCAGCCGTTGTGCGGCCCGCACGGCCGCGTTCGGGCTGGCGACGTGCTCGACGAGCAGTAGCTGCCCGCCCGGGCGCAGCACCCGGGCCATCTCGGTGACCGCAGCACCCGGGTCCGGGATACTGCACAGGGCCAGCGTGGCCAGCACGGTGTCGAACCGGGCGTCGGGCAACTCGAGGGCTTGGGCGTCGCCGACGGTGAGCACGATCGGGCACCGTGCACGCTCGGTGCCGGCCTGCGCGCGGGCGAGCATGTCCGGGCTCAGATCCAGCGCGGTGACCCGGAGGCCGGGCGGGTAGTGGGGGAAGTTGCGGCCGGTGCCAGCGGCGATCTCCAACACCTCGCCGCGGGCGCGGCCGGCGGCCCAGGCCCGGCCGTCGCCGACCAGTAGCCGCTCGGCCAGCCCGATCATTGGGTCGTAGTGCCGCGCGGTGCGGGCGTAGACCTCCCGCACCCGCAGCGTCTCCCCGGCCCGGTCAGCGAACATCTGCCGTCCGTCCATCCTCAGCCGCCCATCATCGAGCCCATGTCGATGGATCCCTTGCCCATCATCGCGCCGGGAGTCGTCATCATGTGCTCCATCGCGGGGCGCATCTGATCGTGCATCCGCTGCGCGTCCGCGCGCTGCGCCGCGGGCAGCCCGGCGATCATCTGGGCCATGTGCTGATCCATCGCCGCCTTGCTCGGCCCGGTGGCCGCGGGCGGGGTGGGCTGCGGCACAGCGGGCGGGGTGGCCGCGGCCGCGACGCCCGCTCCGGCCAGTCCGACGCTCAGGGCGACGGCTGCCGCGGTGGCTGCGAATCGGATCATGGTCGTGTTGCGTGTCCTGCTCATGCGGTGCTCACTTCTCGTGTGGGGGTCGTGCTCGGATGACCCCGACGGTAGGCAGCGCCGGTGCAGATTCGATGAAGCCGCGATGCGATCGCGGTGCAGTATCCGGCGGTGTGTGCGGGAGACGCACCAGGAAGCGGGTGTAGCCGGGGCGGGTGTCGACCGAGATGTCCCCGCCGTGGGCGGTGACCAGCTCGGCGGCCACCGCCAGCCCGATACCCGATCCGTCGGCGCAGGCTCCCGCGCCGCGGAAGAACCGCTCGAACACCCACGGGAGGTCCTCGTCGGGGATGCCGGCCCCGGTGTCGGCGACGGCCAGCTCGGCGTAGCCGCCGCGGGCGAACAGGGTGACGGTGATGCTGCCACCGGGTGGGGTGAACTTGGCGGCGTTGCCGGCCAGGTTGGTGATCACCTGCCGCAGCCGCCCCGGATCGGCCCACACGCACACCGGCGCGAGATCGGTGACGAGCTGCAGGTCGGATTCGGCGAACAGGCCGGCCAGCCCGGCGACGGTGTCGCGCACCACCGCATCGAGCGGCACCGCACAGCGATCCAGGGTGAACGCCGCGGCGTCGGCGTCGGCCATCGTTTCCAGGTCGGCCACCAGCCGGCCCAGCCGCAGGGTCTCCTCGTGCAGCGAGTCGATCACCGCCGCGGTGGGTGCCGTGACACCGTCCTGGACGGCCTCGAGTTGGCTGCGCAGGATGGCCAGCGGGGTGCGCAGCTCGTGGGCGATGTCGGCGGCGAAGCCGCGGCGCAGCTCGTCCTCACGCGCGACGGTGTCGGCCATCGCGTTGAACGCGGCGGCGAGGTCCCCGATCTCGTCGGCCGACGAGACCTCCGCGCGCCGGTCGCGGTGACCGGCGGCCAGCGCGTCGGCGGCCGCGGTCAGCTCGACCACCCGCCCGGTGGTGCGCCGGGTGATCACCAGCCCGACCAGCAGCGCGATCGTGCCCGCGGCGAGCGACCCGGCGAGCAGCCACCGGTTGACCGAGGCCCGGAACGCCTCGTCCACCGCGGGGGTCGCGGCGCGGGGCACCCGCAGCAGCGCGGTCCCGACCTGGCGGCCGGCCACGATCACCGGCGAGGCGGTGGGGGCGCCGAGGTCGGGGGCACCCATCATCTGGGTGTGCATCGCGGCCATCTCCGGGTCGGCGCCGTTCTGGGCCGGTGACCAGATCCGGTCGCCGCCGGGGCCGAGTATCTCCAGCTCCACCCCGGACATCACCAGTCCCGCCGCGACCCGGTCCAGGGCGGGTGGCGCCCAACCGCCGCTGCGCTGATAGGTGTCGGCCAGAACGGCGGTCACCTGCTGCTCACGGGCCTGGCGCTGGGCGTCGACGTAGTCGGTGAACCGGGCGCTGAACGCGAGGTTGACCACGATCGCGGTGAGCGCCGCCGCGGCGACCGCGGTCGCGGCGAACGCCGCGGTCAGCCGGCGGGCGAACCGCCCCCCGAACACCCCGCCAGGCCCACCCCCGCACAGGTGCGGGCGCCGTTTAGGCATCGTGGTGCGCCGCGAGCTTGTAGCCGTGGCCGGCCACGGTGGCCACGAACCGCGGTCGGTCCGGGCGGTCGGCCAGCTTGCGGCGCAGGTTCTTCACGTGCGCGTCGACGGTGCGGTCCGACCCCTCACGTTCCCCGCCCTGCATCCGCCCGGACAGCTCCGGGCGCGACCACGCCCGCCCCGGTCGCCCGGCCAGCGCGGTGAGCAGGTCGAACTCGGTGCGGGTCAGCTCCACCGCCACGTCGTCGACGCGGACCTCGCGGCGTTCCGCGTCGATGATCAGCGCACCACCGCCGAACGACACCGGCCCTGCAGAACGGGGCCCGGTGCTGCGGCGCAGCACGGCCGCGACCCGGGCGACGAGTTCACGGGGGCTGAACGGTTTGCTGATGTAGTCATCGGCGCCCAGCCGGAGCCCGGCGATCCGATCGGCTTCGCCCGCTCTCGCGGTCAGCATGATGATCGGGACCGAGCTGGTCTGGCGCACCTGCCGGACTACGTCCTGCCCGGCCCGGTCGGGTAGCCCGAGGTCCAGGACGATCAGATCGACGGTGCCGGCCAGCTCCACGGCCCGGGCGCCGCTGGGGGCCTCGAGCGCGGTGTAGCCGTCGCGTTCCAGGTAGGCCCGCACCAGCTGCCGGATCTTCGGCTCGTCGTCGACGACCAGGACGACCTGCGGCATCGGTGTCGCGTCTCCTCAATCCGGCTCGCCATCGCAGCCGGGAACCGGCCGCGAGGAGACCACGTGCGGCGTGGCCGGCCGGGGTGATCCCGGGGGCGTCGCCGAGGGCGCCACCCGTCAGGCGGGGGGTGACGGCGCGGCGCCGGACCCCCGGCCGCTGCCCAGCGAGTCCTGCGCCCGCAGGATGCGCAGCTCCTCCCGCAACGCCGCGACCTGCCGATCGACCTCGGCGTCCGGGCCGGGACCGGCGCTCGGTGCGCAGTGGCCCCGGCCCCGGAGCATCGGCCGGACACAGAACAGGTAGGTCGCGCCGATCGCGGCCACGGCGATCACCGCGGCCAGGGCGGTGGGCATCAGTTCGGGCTCTGCGCGCGCTGGGTGGCGCGCTCGGTCTTGAGCTGGTCGATCTCGGCGCGCAACTGATCAACCTGCTGCTGGCCCCCGGTGCCGTCGGGACCGCGGCGCTGGCCGCGCATCATCATCCACATCATGGCGCCCATCCCGACTGGGCAGGCCAGGACCGCGAGCCCGTAGAGCAGCGTCTGCATGTGTCTCCTTCGACGTCGGCCGGCGCGTCGCGCCCACCACCCAACTACTATCTCCGTACCGAGACAGTAGTTGATTTCGGGTCAGAACGCCACGTCGAGGGCATCTCCGTCGAGGTGATCGCCGGGCGCGATGGCGCGCCGCCGGGCCGACCGGCGCCGTTCGAACACGCCACGCCACGCCACGGCGAGTGCTCGCGGCCGGCTAGAGCGGGGTGCTGAAGCCGCCGATGGGGGCGCGCATCCACGCGATGAACTCGCCCCACAGCCCGGTCACCAGCAGCGCCCCGACCAGCAGCAGCATGATCCCGCCGACGATCTGGATACGGCGGGTGTGGCGACGCATCCAGGCGGTGGTGCGCACGGCCCAGCCCGCGCCGAGCGCGAGCGCGATGAACGGCAGGCCCAACCCGAGGCTGTAGGCGAGCACCAGGATCAGCCCGCGCACGGTGGTGGGCCCGACCTGGGTGCCGGCGGCCAGCGCCAGCACGCCGGTGAGGGTGGGGCCCAGGCACGGGGTCCAGCCCAGCCCGAACACCGCCCCCAGCACGGGGGCGCCCCAGAGGCCGTGGCCGGGGCGGCGGTGCAGTCGCACCTCGCGTTGCAGGGCCGGGATGAGCCCGAGGAACGCCAGGCCCATCGCGATGGTCACGACCCCGCCGAGGCGTTGCAGGAGCTCCTCGTTGAGCACCAGCAGGTCCGAGAGCCCGAGCACGCCCGTGATCGCGGCGGTGAACACGGTGGTGAACCCGGCGACGAACAGCACCGACGCCGCGACCAGTCGCACCCGCCCGGCCCGGCGTGTCGCCACCGGCGTGTTCCCGCCATCGACGCCTGGGTCGGTGCTGTTGCCGACGGTGGTGCCGGCGAGGCCGGTGAGGTAGGCGAGGTAGCCCGGGACCAGCGGCAGGCAGCACGGCGAGGCGAACGACACCGCCCCCGCGGCCAGCGCGAGCGCCACCGCGAGCAGCAGCGGCCCGGAGATGGCCAGCTCGGTCAACCCGTTCACGACACCGGACCCGGGGTGGGAGCAGGACCGGGGGCGGGTTCGGCGGCGACGCGTTGCACGACCGGGAGCAGCTCGGAGATCCGCAGCGCGGTGAGGAACACCGCGGCGACCCGGTGGTGGCGGTCGAGCACGATCGTCGAGGGCACCGTGTTGCGCGGGAACCCGCCCAGCGCGAACAGCGACCGCCCCGGGTTGTCGAAGATCGACGGGTAGGTGATCGCGTGGCCGCGCACGAAGTCCAGCGCGGCGCCCCGGTCATCGCGCACGTCGATCCCCAGCAGCGTCACCCCGGAGGCCCGGGTGAGGTCGTAGGTCTGCTGCAGCGCGGGGGCTTCGGCCCGGCACGGCCCGCACCAGGAACCCCAGATGTTGAGCACCACGACCTGGCCGGGGAAGTCGTCGACGCCGATGGTGTGACCCGGGTCGGTGAGGCTGTCGCCGGACAGGCCGCGCACCGTGCCGCGGGTGGCGGGCGGGTCGTAGAAGCTGCTGGTCTGCCCGCCGGGGGCGACAAAGGTGAACGTGTCGTCCCGGGGGCCGGCGCTCTTCCCGGCACACGCCACCAGGACCATGGCCAGCAGTCCGACCAGCGCCCCTACCCGCAGGCGACGCGGCGAGCGCCGTGGGAGAGACGGTGTGGTCACCGGTGGTGGTCCTCCAGGTCGGGCACGTCAGCCGGGGGGCGGGCGGCCCGGTCGAGGTGACGGCGCAGCCGGCGCTCCGAGAGCCGCCCGTAGCTGAACATCTCCCCGTCGAGCAGGATCCCCGGCGCGAACACGACTCCGTGCCGCGCGGCGAGCTCGCGGCCTTCGTCGCTGTCCAGGTCGACCCGCCGGATGACCAGCCGATGGTCGTGTCCGACCCGGTCGAGGACCGCGGTGGCGATGTCGCAGAACCGGCAGTCGTGCTGGGTGAGCACGGTGACCTCGGTCATGAGCACGGCTCGATCACGGGCCCGATCACGGCGGCGGGAACCGCGATCACGGGGTCTTCCGGCCGGCGCGCAGGTCCGCGGCCAGCTGCTCGACCGGGACGTACATGGTGAACCGGGGCGGGCCGCCGTAGTCGGGCGCGCCACTCGATGCGCCCGTCCGGCCCGACCAGCACGAAACTGTGCCCGTCCCGCGAGGTGCCCATCATCCCGTAGCGGTTGGCCTGATAGGTGGTGGAGACCCGCAGGCCGGTGTCGACCAGCGCGGGCGCGGTGAGCGCGTCGTCGTGCATCTTCTGCGCGACCAGGTCCAGCGGCCCGGAGGTGATGGTCAGCAGCTGATCCACCCCCAGCGCGCGCAGCGCGCCCGGGTCTTTCTGCAGGTCCCGGATCTGGTCCCAGCACGGCTGGCAACCCAGGCCCTCGTGGAAGTACAGCAGCACCGTCCTGCCGCGATACGCGCTCAACGCCACCGTCGCCGGCCCGCCACCCGCCGCGGGCGGCGCGGTGACGTCGGGCAGCGTGAACTCCGGCGCCATCGCGCCGATACCGGGGCTGCCCACGTCGAAGCGGTCCGACCCGGCCGCGGCTCCGGTGTCGGCGGCGGAGTTGGACCGGTAGACGATGAACAGCCCGATCAGTACCACCACCGCCACCACCGCGGCCACGACCAGGCTGCGGTTTCTGCGGGGGCGCTGCGCCGAGCGGGCCGCACCGACCGGGCCGCGGCCGCCCGACCGGGCCCGGGAGGTCTTGGACCGGCTCTGGCTCATCGGGTCTCCTTCACCGCTGCGGTCGGCGCGGCGGTCGTCGACACCGCGGACGCCGCCGGGTCGTCGGTCACCGCGAGGCAATCGAGGGGCACATCGGATGCGGGATCCTCGGGAGGGGCGTCGGCCGGCCGGGCGCCGCGGCCGTGCAGGGCGCGGCGCAGCAGCAGCGCGAAGCCCGTCACCAGGACGATGAGGACCGCCCAGCCCGGCACCCAGGCCAGGACCTGCGCGGCGACGGTGGAGGCGTGTGCCAGGCCCGCCGAGAGCCGGGTCTGCCAGCCATCGGTGGACATGTCGGGGCCGAGGAACGCCAGCACCACCGACAGGACGCCCATGCCGATCATCAACAGCCCGCTGAACAGGGTGCCCAGCGGCAACCGGCGTGACCAACCGCCCAGGGCCAGGCGCACCGAGCGGGCGGTGAGAAGCGACCGGGCGCGGTCCTGGTGGCGGTCCCACAACAGCCCAGCCACCGCCAGCGGGGCGACCATGCCGGCGACGTAGGCCAGCCCGATGCCCAGCGCGGTCGGGAACGACGCCGCCGCACCCGACAGCACCGCGACCCCGGCCAGGACCGGGGCGCAGCAGGCGCTCGCGATCCCGGAGAACGCCCCCAGCAGATACGCCGACCCCAACCCGCCGCCGCCGGTGCGGCCGCCGGGCATCGGCAGCTTCGGGGACCATCCACCCAGCACCGCCACCCCACCGAGCAGCATCAACGCGCCGCCGACCAGGTAGATCGTGAGGTGCTGGTCCACGAACAGCCGGCTCAACGCCGCCGCGCCCAGCCCGATCGGCAGGATCACCGTGGCCACCCCGGCCCCGAACACCAGCGTCGCGACCAGCACCCCGCCGCAGTGGCGGAACCCGGTCGCGAGGTAGGCGGGCAGCATCACCGACACACAACACGGCGCCAGCAGCGCCACCATCCCACCGAGGAACGACACCAGCACGGTGGTCCCCACCAGCAGCTCACCCATCGAGCACCGCTCCGTCCGCTCACACCGACACCGATCTACGGTCTCCGTACCGAGACCGTAGCAAGATAGCGTGTCGGCGTGAGCCGAGGGTGAAAATCTGGGCGGGCGGTGCCGCGGCGCCGGGCGGGCTACACCCGGTCAGCGCCAGGTGAGCCCGGACAGGCGGCGCTCGTACTCCTCGTCGTCGATCTCGCCGGCGGCGTAGCGCCGGCGCAGGGTGTCGCGGGCCGCGTCACCCTCGACGACCGGGGTGTCGGCGGTCTTGTCGTCGGTACGCAGGCGGCGCCACAGCGTCACGCCACCCACGCCGGCCGCCGCGAGCACGGCCAGGACGACCACGATCGCGACCAGGCCCCACAGGCCCATGCCTGCCATCATCCAGCTCATCATCGGATCTCCTCCTGCTCTCGTGCGTCGTTCCTGATCGATGTCCGGTGGGACGTGGGCGATCATGGTTACCCGGTCGACCCTGTCCCTTACCCACTTCTACGCTCGACCCTGTCCCTTACCCACTTCTACGCTCTCGGTACGGACATAGTAGGTCCGCTATGCTGGGTGGCAGGCCCGGCGCCGCGGCGTCGGTCGTCGGTCGGTGCCTTGGGGCGCCGACCCGGATGATGGTGGGGTGGCGTGCGCGTTTTCGGGGAGCTGGAAGCGGTCGTGATGGACCAGCTGTGGGCGCTGGGTGGGTCGGGCACGGTCCGCGAGGTGCTCGAGCGGCTGCAGCAGGATCGGACGATCGCCTACACCACGGTGCTGTCCACCATGGACAACCTCTACCGCAAGGGGCATCTGACCCGGGTGCGGGAGGGCAAGGCGCACCGGTTCGCGACCCTGGTCAGCCATCCCGAGCACACCGCCGCGTTGATGCGCGAGGCGTTGAGCACCGACACCGACTCCGAGGCGGTGCTCACCCATTTCGTGGGCGAGATGACCGAGGACGAACTCGCCCGCCTGCAGGCCGTCCTGGCCCGCCGCCCGCAGGGATCGTCCGGGGCGCCGGGAACCAGCCGATGAGCCTCGCGGTGTGTGTGCTGGTCTACAGCCTCGCGGTCCTGACCGTAGGGCCGCCGCTGCTCGGGCGGGCCACCCGCGGCGGGGCCGCGCCCCGGCTGGGGATCACCGCCTGGGCCACGGCGATGGCCAGCGTGATCGTGTCCTGGGTGCTGGCCGCGGCGCTGCTCGGCGGTGAACTACTGCACGCCTGGGGGCATGTGGACACGGTGCTGGCCGGCTGTTTCGCGCTGCTGCGCACGGTGACCGGCGGTGCCCAGCAGGGCGTCGTGCAGGCCGGGCTGGCCGGGGTGATCGTCGCGGCCGCCGCCGGTATCGCCGCGGTGGTCGTGCGGGTGGTGCTCGCGCTGCGCCGCAGCCGCCGCGACACCCGCCGCCACGGCGAGGCGGCGCTGCTGGCCGCCGGGACCGCACCGCGCGGCCCGCAGGGCGCGCTGGTGGTGGAGGCGGCGCACCGCAGCGTGTACTGCCTCCCGGGCCGCCCCCGCACGATTGTGATCACCCGCGGGGCGCTGGCCGCGCTCGACGAGGCGCAGCTCGCGGCGGTGCTGGCCCACGAACGCGCGCACCTGACCGGGCGCCACCATGTGCTGCTGGCCGTCACGGGGGCGCTGGCGAGGATCCTGCCCGGGGCGCGGCTGTTCACCGACGGCGCCGCCGCGATCGCCCGGCTGACCGAGATGGCCGCCGATGACGCCGCCGCGCGCCGCCACGGCGGCGACACCGTCGTCGGCGCGCTTCTTGCCCTCACCGCCCCAAGCCGCAGCGCCACCGGGATGTCGGCCGTGCTGCCGGCGGCGGCGTTGGGTGCGGCGGGGCCGGGGGTGGCCGATCGGGTGGAGCGGCTGCTGTTCCCGCCCAACCCCGCGCAGCTGCGCCGCGCCCGCGGGGTCGCCGCGGGCGCGCTGCTGCTGGGCCCGGCCGCGACCGCGCTGGTGATGCTCACCGTGTTCCCGCTGTGCATGACCGCGTTCACCTGAGAATGCCCGCCCACCCGCCCACTGCGGAGGGCGGTGACCGTGGCCGCCTGCTCAGCGTCCCGCGCCGCGCCGCGCCGCGCCGCCATGCCGGTCCGGCCCCTTGAACCGGTGGATCGGGGCGGGCGGCGGTGAGTAGGCCCGACGCCGCGCGGCTGTGGCGGCGCCCGGAGCTGCGCGCGACGATCGTGGTGGTCGTCCTCGCGGTCGCCGGGATCATCGCGCTGTGGCCGCGCACCACACCACCCTCGTCCAGCGCCGCGGGCGGCGTGTCCTCCAGCGGTGTCTCGCAGGTCCTCACCCCGGGACCGCGGACCGCTCCCACGCCTGATGACGCCGCCCTCGCGCCGCTGCGCGCCCACGCGGCACTCAAGCCCTGCCCTGCTGCGTCTGCCGGGGCTCGCGGTGCGTCGCCGGTGGCGGGGCCGTTGGCGGGGATCACCGTGCCGTGTCTCGGCGGGCCCGGCGCGGTCGAGGTGGCCGCCGGGTTGGCCGGGCGCCCGGCGCTGCTGAACGTGTGGGCGTCGTGGTGTCGCCCGTGCCGCGAGGAGATCCCGGTGCTGGCCCGCTACGCCGCCCAACCCGGCGCGGTGGCGGTCATCGGTATCGACGTGCAGGACCAGCCCGCCGACGCGCTGACCCTGCTGGCCTCGCTCGGCGTGCACTACCCCTCGGTGACCGACCCGCACGCGGCGCTGCTCGCCGCGCTGCACAGCCCACCGGTGCTGCCCCTGAGCTACGTGCTGCACCCCGACGGGACGATCACCCCGGTCAGCCCGCCGATGGTGTTCACCAGTCCCGAGCAGATCGCTCAGGTGGTGGCGAGCTCCCTGTCCCAGAACCCGCACTGACCTGCGCCGACCCTCTCATCGCTACCGGCTCGACGGGTGGTCAGTGGGGGTGGCCGTTGCTGTGCTCGGCGTCCGGCGACAGCGGGGGCGCGGCGGGGCGGGTGTCGGTGCGGACTGCGGCGAGGGCCTGCTCGATCTGCTGGACCTGATCGAGCAGCCCGACCTGGGAGCGCAGCGCACCCACGGTGGTCTCGATGTGCGCGATCCGCTGCGCGAAGCGCCGCTCGGCGATCTGCAGCTGCTCGAAGCGGGCCTCGGTGTCGCTGCGCAGCGCCTCCCACCGGTCCCGCGCGGCGTCCTCGAGCTGGCGGGCGCGGCGGTCGGCGTCCTCCAACCGGGTCCGGGCGGTGTCGGCGTCGGCCTGCGCCGCGACGTGCAGAGCCTGGGCGCGGCGGGTCAGCGCGTCGGCGCCCTGTTCGGCCTGACTCAGGATCAGCGCGGCGGCCTGCTCGGCGCGGGCCCGGATCGCGGGCGTCGGCATCAGCGCGGGTCCGCTCGGCCGCGGTGCGCGCGGTGTCGGTGAGCTGCCCGAGCTGCGCCTGCAGGCCCTGGTGCTCGGTGCGGGCGCAGGCGCGGTCCTGCGCGAGGGTGACGATGCGGTCGATGGCGCCGGTGTAGTCGGCGTGGACCCGGCCGAGCAGGGTCTCGACCCCGGCGCGGTCATAGCCGCGCCAGCGGCGCGGCAACCCCGCAGCGGTGATCTCTTCGCCGGGCCGGGTGCGCCGTGCTCGAGCACCGCCGTGTCAGACATGACCCGCCTCCTGCGCGCCGTCCACCGTGACGTCGCCCGCGCCGCCGGTGTGCTCGCCACCCGCACCCTCACGGGCGGCGGGGCACACGAGCGCGTGCACAGCGATGTCCTGGTCTTCGCCCAGCCCCACGACCACGCCGACGGTCCCGGCGACCTGTCGCGCCCGTCCGCGCCGGACGTCCAGCCGTGATGCCACCCGCCGCCAGCTCGACCGCGACCCACTCCCTCCCCGACCAGGAAGAACCCCGCATGCCCGACCCGACCGGCGCGACCATCCCCGACCTCGCCAACGCTGCTGCCGCAGAGGATCTGCCGCTGTCGGTATGGCTTACCGCCCAACATCCGCCCGCCTCCCAGCGCCGCGACCGCTACACCCCCGAGTCGACCGCGCACCCGGCGAAGATGCTGCCCGCCGTCGCCGCGCACGCCATCGCCCACTACACCGAGCCCGGCGACCTCGTCCTCGACCCCATGTGCGGGATCGGCACCACCCTGGTCGAGGCGCTCCACCTCGGCCGGCGGGCGATCGGCGTCGAGTACGAGCCCCACTGGGTCGACGTCGCCCGCGCCAACCTCGCTCACGCCCGCGACCACGGTGCCCCCCACGCCGCCGATGCGCGGGTCCTGCACGGCGACGCCCGCGGCCTCGCCACCCTGCTCTCGCCCGACATCATCGGCCGGGGCGCGCTCGTGGTCACCTGACCGCCCTACGGCCCCTCCACACATGGGCAGGTGTCCGTCGTCCCCGGCGGCGGGGTGCGGAAGTACCACCATCTCTACGGCAACCTGCTCGACCGCGGGAACCTCGCCAACATCGGCCACCATCGCCTGCTCGCCGGGTTCCGGCGGATCCTGGCTGCGCTGACCGAGGTGATCCGCCCCGGCGGGCACGTCGCGATCACCGTTCGGCCCTGGCGGGAACACGCCGAATTGATCGACCTGCCGTCGCAGATCATCGACTGCGCCATCCGCGCCGGTCTCGTCCCGGTGGAGCGCTGCGTCGCCCTGCTCGGCCGAGTCGCCGAAGATGGGTTCGTCGCCCGTGGCTCGTTCTTCCAGCGCGACTTCATCCGCAAGCAGCGCGAAGCCGGTCTGCCCCTGCACCTCATCGCGCACGAGGATGTCATCGTCCTGCGGTCGATCGGGCCTGGCGTCAGCGGGCAGCTCGCGGCCGGGCCGATCACGCGACGCAGATGGTGCTGCCCGACGACGCGGTGATCGTGGCGAACTTCTACGACGTGGAGTCCGGACGCAAGGACCTCGAAGCCCGCGGGCGCGGTACCGCGCACGAGATGTTCGAGATCCCGATCCACCGCGACGGCGGCATCAACGACCTGCTGGCCGAGGCCGACCGGGCCGACCGGCGCTTCGACTACGTGATCTGCGAGTCGATCGAACGCATCGCGCGGCGCACCCACATCGGCACCGACATCGAGAACCGTCTCGAACGAGCCGGGGTGCGCCTGCTGGCCGCGGACGAGCCGTTAAGCCTCACCCCCACCGGCGGCCGACGGGCGAAGGTGGCCACCCAGCTCCTGACCCGCCGGGTCAAGCAGGGCATCACCGAGTTCTACGTCATCGAGATGCTCGAGAAGTCCTGGGGCGGATTCGCCGTCCACACCGAGCAGGGCTTCAACATCGGCAAACCCTGCTACGGCCACCGCGCCCGCCAGGTCGCCCACCCCGTCCCGGCCAAACGCGCCAAGGGCCAGAAGAAGACCTTCCTCGAACCCGACCCGGCACAGGCCCCCGTCGTCCGTCGAATCTTCGCCTGGCGGCTTGGGGAACGGCTCGGTTACCAGGCCATCGCCGACCGCCTCAACACCGACCTTGCCAGCAACCCGCCGCCCGTCCCGGTCGACCCGGAACGCGCGGTCGGCCGATGGACCGCGTCGAACGTGCGCGACGTCCTGACCAATCCGAAGCACACCGGCCACATGGTCTGGAACCGCCACGCCCGCAAGAGCGGCAGCAACCACGCCAACCCTGTCTCAGCCTGGATCTGGTCACCACAGCTCGTGCACGAGGCACTGGTCAGCCTGGAGACGTTCATCCAGGTCCAGGAGATCAGCGGGCACCGCTTCGGCTCCCGCAGCACCCCCGGGCCCAACGCCCGCCACCCGCACCAAGCGCTCCTACCTGCTGCGCACCTACCTGTTCTGCGAGCTGTGCGGGCGGCGCATGTTCGGCAAGACCCGCCGCCGTCACGCCTACTACGTCTGCGCCCCGCGGAAGGACTACACCCCCGAAGGACACCCCACCGGCGGGGCGTTCTTCGTCCGTGAGGACCAGCTGGTCGACAGCCTCAACGACTTCCTGTCCCAGCACGTGTTCGGGGCCTACCGGCGCTCGCTGCTCGACTCCAGTGCCGCCGCCCTCGACGCCGACGCCCGCCGAGACCACGACGACCATGTCGCCGCGCTGCGCCGCGCCATCACCGAGACCGATCAACGGATCAAGCGCACCATCCGCAGCCTCGAACTCGTCGACGACCCCGACCCCGACCTCCTGCGCGACATCAACGAGCGCCGCGCCGAGCTCCGCGCCCACCGGCAGCAACTCGAATCCCAGCTCGACGAGGCCGAGGCCCGCATCCACGCCGCGCCCAACCCCGACCTGATCGACGCCCTGCCCATCACCCGCGTCGAGGTCGACCAGCTCCCCGAGGAACTCGCCCGGGAGTTGTTCGAAGCGTTGCGACTGGAGATCCACTACAGCAAGACGGACAACCGGGCACGCTGTCGGATCACCCTTGCTGGCACCACGATAGCCGCAGCGCAGGCGGCGGCAGAACGCACGGCGTGGGCATCCCACAGCGCACCTGCCGAGTCCGACCCGCCCGGAGAACCCGACAACGCAGGTTCGGGTCCCATCCTTGTGGTGCCCCCGGCAGGATTCGAACCTGCGCCACCGCCTCCGGAGGGCGGTGCTCTATCCCCTGAGCTACGGGGGCCCGGCGAGCGAGCCTAGCGCACGATCTATAGCGGCAGCGGCTCGCCCCCGCGCGCGCCGAGCAGCTGGGTCATGTAGTCGGCCTCGGCGTTCTGCGAGCTGAGCATCTGAGCGGCCAGGTTGCGGACCTCCGGCTGGTCGGCGTGCCCCGCCGCGTACTGCAGCATCGAGGCGCCGCCCCGGTGGTGGCGCAGCATGAGCTGCAGGAACAGCACGTCGAGCTTGGGGCCGGTGGCCGCCCGCAGCGCCTTGAGGTCCGCGTCCGACGCCATTCCGGGCATCGTCGCAACAGCGCCGTGGCCTAGCCCGAGTTTCCCGGTTAGTTGGATCTTGAGTCTGGAACGATGACGCGGTCGAGGTGCTGAGCTGCGGTTTCTCGGCGTGTCGACTGGTGTTGGATCTTGTAATTGTCTATGACCTAAAGCGTGGCGAGCTTGTACAA
>JBBSGM010000106.1:0-14460 GCA_038254065.1 Mycobacteriales bacterium
AACAGGCTCAAAGGCTTCCGTGCGGTGGCCATGCGCACCGACAAGCGCGAGTTCGTCTTCCGCGGCACCGTCGACGTCGCCTCGATCAAGATCTGGCTCCGCACCCCAACCAAGGAAGATCCACCAGACACGCCCTAGCGCAGCGCGCCGCAGACGCCGTGGCCGGATCAGCCCGTTCGCTGCGAGGCGGGGCGGCAGATCTTCGCAGCGATGTTAACGATCTTCGTGCAGGTCTCGCAGATAACGGTGACCGCGCCATCGGGCGGGCACGGACCCGTTGGCCGCGCCCGGGGGCGCGGCGCGAGAAGGGATTTGGGCGGGAGTGACAGTGTCCCCAGCTCCGCCGTAGTGTTTGAGTCCGGACGTGGGTCGGCGTTCGACTTGGGCTTCCTGTGAGGCGCCCCTGGTGGGTGAGTCTGTTGTTGTCGGCCCGGACACCGGTGAGCGGTGACCGGTGCAGACGAGGTCGATCGGGGTTTGGCTGATGAACGATCGCACTCCTGCCGTTCGTCGCTCCGGGGGGACGGCTGGGCGGGAGGAGGCGCGGGTTCCGGCGGACGGTCCGTCCGATGCTGACCTCGTTGGCCAGCTCGTTGCCGGCGATCAGCGGGCGATGAGGCTGCTGTATGGGCGTTACGCGCGTCCAGCGTATTCGCTGGCCCGGCGGATTTGTAATGACGTAGGGCTTGCCGAGGATGTCCTTCAAGAGGTGTTCCTCGCGTTGTCGCGCGAGCCTTCGCGTTATGACCCGGCGCGTGGCACCTTCGCGGCCTGGCTGCTCACCGTGGTGCACCACAAATCGGTGGACGCGGTGCGTCGGGAGAGCGTGGTGCGGCGTCGGAGCGTACCCAGTAGCGCTGATGGACAAGACTGGTCCGGGCCACCGGGCCCCGGGGCGGATGAGGCGGCGATCGCATCGGTCGTGGCAGCTCAGGTGCGCGACGCTCTGGACAGGCTGCCCGTCGAGCAGCGCCAGGCGTTGACCCTGTCGTATTTCGGCGGCTACACCCAGCGCGAGATCGCCGCGCTCATCGATGTGCCGTTGGGGACCGTGAAGTCCCGGATGTTCGTCGGAGCGCGACGGTTGCAGGCCTTGCTCGGGCCACTGGTGTCCGACCTGAGTTCGGTCGACTTCACCGCGGGTACCGGATGAACGGCACATCGGACAGCCGCTGCCCGCAGGCCGAGCTCGCCGTGGGCTGGGCGCTGTATGCGCTGGAGCAGGCCGAGGAAGCGGTAATGCGCGCGCACCTGCCGCAATGCCCGGAATGCAGCGAGATCGTCCGCGAGACCGAGGACAGCGCAGCCCTGCTCGCGCTCACCGCCGATCAGTACGACCCGCCGCCCAGTGCGTGGCAACGGCTGATGACAGCCATCCACCACGGTCGCCGCAAGACAAGGCCCCCCGTCGACATCCCGGCCGCCCGGCTAACGAGGATCTCCCGTCGCCGGCCCGAGCCGAACGGCTCCGCCGCCACGGGGAATAGTGACACCGACGCCTCTCGCTGGCGACGTCGAGCGAAAATCCTGGCCGGTGCCACCACGGTGCTGCTGGTTCTCGCGGGTGGGCTCGCCGCCCGTACCGTGCAGCTTGAGCACCAGCGGGACGCGCAAGCCGACCAACAGGCTTCGAGTCTCAGCCCGGCTCAAGGCAGCCAGACGCAGTACACCGTGCTCACCGGGACAGCGAGCGAGCCCGCAGCCGTGGTACTCCACGACGGCGGGCAGCATGCGGTAGTCCCTATCGGGCTCGCGCCGAACGCGGCGGGGACCACCTACGTGCTATGGGGGACAACCGCGGGCACCGCGGTCCCTATCGGCGTGTTCGACGTAACCCCGGCGAATGGGGAAATCGCCTTGCGCACGGCCCCGATCGCGAACCGCTTCCAAGGCTACGTGATCTCCCTCGAACCGGGAACGACCCCGCCTGCCGGGCCCACCCACGTGGTCGGCGCCAGCAAGTAGGGGCGCTACCCATGATCCCACGGGGCAACCGTCCGCGTTGGGCCAGAAGCGTTGATCAAAACCAGCAGTCGGGCGCCGCGGGGCGATACACCATTCGCGGAGAACCGGCGGCCGGTGTCCGGCCGGCCAGCCAACGCTGCCTGCCACAGCCGCGCCATGGGGCGGGCCTCCGGTGCCGACCGGGGCCTGCTGCGGGTCGTCCAGATCACGGCCGTGCTGTCGGGGCTGGTGCCCTACGGCCTGTTCTTCCTCATCGCCGTCGCCTACACCGCTGGTGCTGCGGCGATCGCCGGGCGCGGCGCGCTGGTGCAGCAGGTCAACGCCGTCGAGTCGGTCAGCAACGTCGACGTCGCGTGCACCGACAAGACCGGCACCCTGACCACCGGACGGCTCACGCTCAAGGAGGTCGAGCCCGTCAACGGGCGCGACACCGGGGCAGAGGAAGCGGCACTCGGGGCGTTCGCCCGCAGCGTCACGACACCGAACCTCACCACCGCGGCCTTGGCGGCCGCGCTGCCGGGCGAGCTGTGGACCGTCCGGGACGAGGTGCCGTTCGCGTCCTCGTTGTGCTGGTCCGGGCTCGTCACCGACGACGGCGTGTGGGTGCTCGGCGCGCCCGACGCCTTCGCCCCGCACCTCACCGGCCCGTCTCTCGGCGTGACGGTCGACGAGCGCACCGTGCTCGGGCTGCGCGTGCTCGTGCTCGCTCGCGCCGCCGACCCGTCTGTCGGGCTGCGCGACGTCGGCGGGCGCCCGGCGCTGCCCCCGTTGGAACCGGTCGCGGTCGTCGTGCTCGCCGACGAGCTGCGCCCGAAGGTCGCCGAGACCATCACCCGCTTCCAAGAGAACGGGGTCGCGTTCAAGGTGCTCTCCGACGACGACCCGCGCACCGTCGCCGCGCTCGCGACCCAGGCCGGGCTGGATACGGGTGAGACGGTGTCCGGTGTCGAGCTCGACGGCCTCGACGACGCGGCCCCGGACCGTCTCGTCGCCCGCACCACCGTGTTCGGCCGCATCGCTCCCGAGCAGAGGGAACGGATCGTCTCCTCGCTGCGCCGCCAGGGCCGCTACGTCGCCATGATCGGCGACGGGGTCAACGACGCCCGCGCGCTCAAGGCCGCCACCCAGGTCGGGCTGACGCTGCTCACGGTCGGCGTCCCGACGCTGTTCCTCACCTTCTGGGCCCGGCCGGTGCCGCCCGACGAGCACCTGCTGGGCAACCTCGCCCGCTTCGTCATCCCCGCCGCAGTGCTCACCGCCGGATTCGGCACGGCCGTCTACGCCTACCTCTACCAGGCCGTCACGCAGGGCTTCACCACGGGTCGCTGACCTACGGAACCAACACCGACTTCACCACGGCCGCGGCGACGATCGGCGCGCGGACCGGCCTTTCGACGTTCGTCGGCCTGGCCTCGTTCGTGCTCATCCTGTTTCTCGCCCCACCCACCCGGTTCTTCGCCAAAGGACCCGGCCCACCGACGACAGGCGACCGGCCGTGCTGGTCGCCGTGCTGGTCGCTGCCTTCGCCGCCGTGCTCTTCGTCCCGGCCCTGTCGACCTACTTCGGGCTGACCGGACCCGCCACACCGGTGTTCACCACCGTCCTACCCGCCCTGGTGTTGTGGGTCGCAGCGTTGAGCGCCGCCTACCGGTTCCGACTACTGGATCGGGTGCTGGGCCTTGGCGAGCTCCCGGGCGCCTCCAACGCGCGCTGAGCGGGCCCGTCGCACCCGGGCGGATCCACAGCGCCGCACGGGCTATTCGGCCAGCAGACGGTAGATCGTCTTGCGAGCCTCGGTGATCGCAGCCGTGGCCGCCACGCGTTGTTCCGGGGTGCCCGCATCCATCACCTGCATGGCTGCGGCGTGCAACTGGCCGAGCTGCTCCCACAGCTCGGTGACGTCCTCGTCGGCCTCCCGGCCGACCGACGCCCACACCCGGTCGAGCTCGTCGCGATGCTCGGCGACGTAGCGGGCGCCCTCCTCGGTGAGGTGGACCACGCGCCTGCCGTCGGTCTGCTCGACCCGGACCAGGCCCTCGTCCTCGAGCTGGGACAGCGTCGGGTACACCGAGCCGGGGCTGGGCCGCCAGGCCCCACCCGAGCGTTCAGCGATCTCCTGGATGATCTCGTAGCCGTGCCGTGGCTGCTCGGCGACGAGCGCGAGGACGGCCGAGCGGACATCGCCCCGGGAGGTGCGCCGACCGCGGCGGCCGCGCGGGCCGAACCCGCGGGGCGGGCCCATCGGCGGGAAGCCGGGGCCGAAGTGCCCGCCGTGCTGGCGGCGACCCCGGCCGTGCGGGTCGCCGTGCCGGTGGTGCTCGTGGTCGGGGCCGTGGGTGTCGTCCTCGTGCGGGCCGGCCATCGCGGCCCGGAAGCCGGGACGCGGGGCGCCGCGGCGGAAGGACCAGCGGGGATCCCAGGCGGGATTCGTCGCGTTCATCGTTCGTCTCCTCGATCTCGGGTTCGTGACGAGCCTCCTTCTCGATCGACTCGCGTTCTATCACGATATATCGTGATGGTGTCGATTCGCAAGGCCCGCGGGCGCTGACCATGCGGTGTTCGCGGCCGAGGGGATCCGCGGCGGGCGCCGCCTCAGCCGACTCGCCCAGCACCTCTACCGCCGCGGTGACTGCGCGGCCGCTTCGGCCACGCCTGGGTAGCGGCGTGGGGGACTACTACTGGTCACCCGTTCGATCCCCGCCTCAGGTCGCCACCGGGCAGGTCGGGTAGGTCTGGCCGGAATGTCACCGCACGACTCGGCTGCAGGGAGCCGGTCTGGTCGAGTCGACCGGCGGCGCCGACCTGCGGTCGTCACGCCTGTGTCCCACCGGGGCGGGCATCGAGCTGTTGCGCGCTGTCATGCCCGAGATCCATGCCCTCGACGCCGCCTTCTTCGGGCCCGTCCCGGGCCCGGAACTTGTCGGGATACTGGCCCGTCTGGCCGACCCAGGAGGAGAAGGAGAAGTCTCGTGACCGTGACAGCGCCACTCAGCCATACCGTCGAGACGTTCCTGCCCGCCTCGGGGCCGTTCGACTTCGACGCCTCCTTGCGTTTCATTCGCGGGTTCCCCACCATGACCGGTGAGCAGGACACCGGGTCGGGCGCGCTCACCATGGCCGTGCGCGAACACGGCGCGCTGGTGGGCGTCCGGCTCCGCGCGGCGATGAACCGGTGCGGCCTGAACGGCGAGCTGATGTCGGCGAGGGTGCTGAGCGAACCCGCCCTGGCCGCCATCAGGGACCGGCTGAGGTTCCACCTCGGCCTGGACGACGCGGTGTCGGAGTTCTATGAGCTGGCGGCGGGCGACCTGGCGTTCGGCGCGGTCGTGGCCCGGTTGTACGGCTACCATCAGGTGAAGTTCCCGTCGCCGCTCGAGCTGCTGTGCTGGGCGATCCTGGGCCAGCGGGTGCCGATGCCGGTCGCCCGCACGATGAAGCACGCGATCATGGCGGAGTTCGGCAACGAGGTCGTCGTCGACGGCCGGTCGATGCGGGCTTTCCCGGACCTCGACCAGCTCCTCATTCTGAGCCAGGCCAGGCTCCAGGAGCTGATCGGCAACAGCCGCAAGGCCGGCTACCTCTACGGGTCCCTGCGCCAGTGGGCCGAGACCGACGAGGCCTTCTTGCGTACCGGCGAGTACGATGCCGTCCGCGACCGGTTGCTCGAGTTCCCGGGCATCGGGCCGTGGTCGGCCACCTTCCTGCTGATCCGTGGCCTCGGTCGGACCGAGCGGATGGCGCCGGACAAGGTGGCGCTCAGGGCCGCATCACGTGTCTACGGCCACCCCGTCGGCGAGGTGGAGTTCGTCGAGCTCGCCGCCCGGTACGGCAGTTGGCAAGGCTACTGGGGGCACTACGTGCGTGTCGCCGGCTGAGCACGCATCGAGCAGACCAACTGCCACGACGAAGGGACGACATCATGTGGAGTACCGAGCACACCGCCGAGACCACCGCCTCTCCCGCTGCCGTCTGGGCGGCTCTGCGCGACCTGCACGTCCATCACCCATCGCTTGGAGATCGACGGGGACGGCGCTGATGAGGCCGGCCCTGAGCTCGGCCCGCAGATCAGTGGGGACTTCCCCGTCGCGATGGACGACCTGATCGCCGCCGCCCGGCAGGACGCACCGCGCGCTCGGTGACCGCGCGCCAGCGTGCGATAGGCTGATCTTGAGTTACCGTCTGGTGTCGGCTGGGCGACTATCTGAGTGACTCCGTGGCGTCGTCGCTGTCGGGGAAGATCCCGGTCCATCGCGGTCGCGGCTTCTTCACGTGCCATACCGCGGCTCGCGCTCCCGTGGCGCGGACGAGATGCGAACGGATGGTTGTAGTGATCGAACGAGTGGCGGGTGCGATGGGCAGGGGTTCGTTCGCCGGCTTGGTGGGGACCGCGGCGACGACCGTGTCGATCGCGCTGGAGGCGAAGCTGCGTCATACGAGGGCCGCATCGCGCCGCTCGACGCGGCGGCCGAGGTCGTGGGCGTCGAGCCGGTCGGCGAGCAGGAGCAGGCTCGGCTTCCCGCCCTTGTCCTACCTCGACCGCTCGTCCTCGTGACGTCCGGTCCCGGTTCGAATCGTGCGGCCGGCACCCGGCGCCGTCCGCCGATCGCCGACTACGGGTTTCTCTCCGACTGTCACTCCGCGGCGCTGGTCGACCGGCGGGGTTCGGTGGACTGGTGGTGCGTGCCGCGTTTCGACTCTCCATCGGTGTTCGGCAGACTGCTCGGCCCGGACGCCGGACACTGGTCGCTGCATCCAGATGAGGAGTTCTGGGCCGAACGCCACTATGTCGGTGACACGCTTGTGCTGCGCACCGTCTTCCGCACGGACAGCGGAGAGGTGACGATCAGTGACGCCCTCGCCTTGGAGCCTGGCGCCCGCGGACACGACATCGGTCTGCGCAGTCCGCACGTGCTGCTGCGTCGGGTGGAGGGTCGCTCGGGCCTCGTGCAGATGCGGACCGAGCTGGTGCCACGAATGGAGTACGGACGGACCGAGCCCCACCTGCGCACGCACGCCGGTGGAGTGGAGGCCCGCGGCGGTCCGGTGCGGTTGTCCTGCACGGGGCCGGTGCGCTGGCAGTGCGGGGACGGCGCCGCGACGGCGTTGTTCCCGATCGCCGCCGGCGACGTGGTCGAGCTGCGCCTGAGCCATTCCCCGTCGTTCGGTACGGCCGCGCAGTCCGGTGACCACGCGGGGCCGACGCTGCAGGACACCCTCGAGGGGTGGGAGTCATGGGCCGGCATGCACACCAGCTACGACGGCTGTTTCCCCGACGAGGTGCGGCGCAGCTCACTGGTCCTGCAGGGCCTGACCTTCCAACCCTCCGGGGCCGTGGTGGCGGCCGCAACGACCTCGTTGCCGGAGCGACTCGGGGGCGAGGACAACTTCGACTATCGCTTCGCCTGGCTGCGCGATCTGAGCCTGACCATCCGAGCCCTGTGGGTGGCCGCCTGCCCGGACGAACCGGCTCGCCTGTTCGACTGGTTCGCCAATGCCGCAGGACACCTCGGTGACGAGTTGGTGCAGATCATGTACGGCGTCGAGGGCGAGCGAGACCTCACCGAACACGTGCTTGAGCACCTCCCCGGGTACCACGACAGCCGACCGGTGCGGGTGGGCAACCAGGCGTGGGAGCAGCATCAGTCCGACGTGCTCGGTGAGGTGCTCGATGCCGCCTTCCTGCTGCGCGACAAGCTCGGGAAGCTTCACCGTCCCGTCCAGGACATGCTGGTGGCCCTGGCCAACCGCGCCGCAGACGGCTGGGCCGAGCCCGATGCCGGGATGTGGGAGGCCCGCGACCGGCCCCGCCAGTACGTCTCCTCCAAGGTGATGTGCTGGGTCGCCCTGGACCGGGCGATCCAGCTGGCCCCGTCGCTCGGCGACCACGCCGATCCCGCCCGCTGGACGGCTGCGCGCGCCGAGGTACGCGACGCCGTCCTCGACCAGGCGTGGAGCAACCAGGCCGGCGCCTATGCGGGTGCCTTCGCCTCCGACGACCTCGACGCCTCGGTGCTCCTGCTGCCGCTCGTGGATTTCCTGCCAGCGACCGACGAGCGTATGTGGGCCACGATTGAGGCGATCGAGCGCGAGCTGGGCGACGGCAATCTGGTTCGCCGCTGGCCGAGGGATCCGAGCGGCTTCCTGATCTGCACCTACTGGCTGGTCGAGTGCCTCGCACTGGGCGGGGAGACCGAGCGGGCTCTCGACTGGTTTCGCCGTGCTACCGCACATGCGAACGACCTTGGTCTGCTGGCCGAGGAGGCCGACCCCGACACCGGTGTGCTGCTGGGCAACTTCCCGCAGGCGTTCTCCCACATCGGACTGGTCAACGCCGCGTGGCGTCTCGCGCACACCTGCACCGCACAACCCAGCAACTCGACCATGAGGAGCGGATCCTGACGTCGAGCCGGCCGGCGGGCACCGTGAGCGGACCGCTTTCGCATGAGGTCGCAGTGGTTCAACGAGCCTTGACGCAAGCACTCAAGAGTATCCACCTTTCTCCCACATTACGCCGAACGGAGGGTTCTGCACCCGATCGAGGATGAGTTTCACTGCGTAGTGCGACACTGCTCAGGGAACAGAGGGGGTGCGGCCATGACGGCGGAGTTGTGGCTGTTTCTGGGGCTGGGCGGGTTCCTCGGATACTTCGTCGGCCGCGTACGGGCCGAGGTGGGACGGGCCCGGCATGACCAGGGCCGCACCTGGAACCAACGCAAGAACTACCGCCGTTGAGCAACCGGCTCACGCCAACGCGGTCGCGACGCACCGGCCGGTCTGCCGCCCGGAGAACAGGCAGCCGCCGAGGAACGTGCCCTCCAGCGAGCGGTACCCGTGCACACCGCCGCCGCCGAACCCGGCGATCTCACCCGCCGCATACAGCCCGGGCACCGGCGTGCCCGCGCCGTCGAGTACCCGGCCGGACAGGTCGGTCTGCAGCCCGCCCAGGGTCTTGCGGGTGAGGATGTGCAGCTTCACCGCGACGAGCGGGCCGGCCCTCGGGTCGAGGATCTTGTGCGGGGTGGCGGTGCGGGCGAGCCGGTCCCCGCGGTGCCGGCGCGCGTTGTGGATCGCCATGACCTGCAGGTCCTTGGTGAACGGGTTGTCCAGCTCGCGGTCGCGCGCGACGATCTGCCGCTCCAGTTCGGCGAGCTCGAGCAGCGGCTCGTCGGTCAGCGTGTTCATTCCCTCGACGAGCTCGGGCAGGGTGGGTGCGACGATGAAGTCGGCCCCGTGGCGCAGGAACGCCGACACCGGACCGGGCGCGCCGGGCCGGATCCGGCGCAGGGTCGCCCGGATGTCCTTGCCGGTCAGGTCGGGGTTCTGTTCGGAGCCCGACAACGCGAGCTCCTTCTCGACGATCTTGCGGGTGAGCACGAACCAGGAGTGGTCGTAGCCGGTCGCGGCGATCGCCTCCAGCGCGGCGAGGGTGTCGAAGCCGGGGAAGTTCGGGGCCGGGAAGCGGCGGCCGCGGGCGTCGAACCACAGCGACGACGGGCCGGGCAGGATCCGGATGCCGTGCCGGGCCCAGATCGGGTTCCAGTTGCGGATGCCCTCGGGGTAGTGCCACATCCGATCGCGGTTGACGACGCGCCCGCCCGCGGCCTCGGTGATCCCGAGCATCCGGCCGTCGACGTGCGCGGGGACGCCGGAGATCAGGTGTGTCGGCGGCGTCCCGAGCCGGGCGGGCCAGCTGGCCCTGACGAGCTCGTGGTCGGCGCCGATCCCGCCTGCCGTGACGACGACCGCCTGGGCGCGCAGCTCGAACGTGCCCACCGCGGTGCGCGAGCTGGCGGTGCCGCGCGCCGCCAGGCTGGGTTCGAGGACGGCGCCGCGCACGCCGTCGACGGTGCCGTCGGTGACCGACAGCTCATCGACGCGGTGTCGGAATCGCAGCTCGACCAGCCCGGCCCGCACGGCGTCGCGCACCCGTCGCACGAAGGGTTCGAGCACACCCGGTCCGGTGCCCCAGGTGACGTGGAACCGCGGCACGGAGTTGCCGTGCCCGTCGGCCAGGTAGCCGCCCCGCTCGGCCCAGCCGACCAGCGGGAACCAGCGCATCCCCAGGCCGTGTAGCCAACGGCGCTTCTCCCCGGCGGCGAAGTCGACGTAGGCCTCGGCCCACTGTCGGGCCCAGAAGTCCGCACCTCCCGGGTCGTCGACGCCACGGTCGAACGTCGCACTGCCCAGCCAGTCCTGCAGGGCGAGATCGACGGAGTCGCGGATGCCCGTCCGGCGCTGCTCGGGGGAGTTGACGAGGAACAGCCCACCGAAGGACCAGAACGCCTGCCCGCCCAGGTTCGTCTCGGGCTCCTGGTCGAGCAGGAGGACCCGGCGGCCCGCGGCGGCCAGCTCCGCGGTGGCCACGAGGCCCGCGAGCCCCGCTCCCACCACGATCACCTCGGTACCCATCACCCGCCTCCCGGCCACGTCGTCGACTGTCGAGGATGCCAGGTTGTCGGTCTGGCGTGCTGTACTGGTGCGGGAGGTGAGCGGTGTGGTCTACGTGCACGGACATCCGCGCGACCTCGGCTGGGTCATGGCGCACCGGCGCCGGCCGCACGACCCCGACGCCGGGCAGCTCGGGCTGCCGTTGCGGGCGCCGGATCTCGACGCGGTCGGCCCGCCGATCCTCGATGTGCCGATGCCACGGGTGCCGACCGACGCACCAGAGCATGCCGTCGGGGGTCGGCCGATCCGGCGCGTCGCCCGCAAGCACAGTGATCCTCCCAGTCGAGCATCCCCGCCATGACCGCGTCGATCGATGCCGCGTCCTGCTCGCGCAGGTTGGCGTGGACCGCGCCGTGGCGATAGCGTCCGCGCGTGGCGCAGGGGCTGAGGGAACAGGCGAGGGGGCTGACGCGCGACCAGCGCAACGCCTTCCTCGCCGCCTGGCTGGGCTGGGCGATGGACGCGTTCGACTACTTCCTCCTGGTGTTCGTGCTGGCGGACATCGCCGCGGAGTTCCACACGTCCAAGACCGCGGTCGCGGTGGCCACCACGCTGACCCTGGCCGCGCGGCCGATCGGCGCCCTGGTCTTCGGCCTGTGGGCGGACCGGGTCGGCCGGCGGGTGCCACTGATGGTCGACGTGATCTTCTACTCGCTCGTCGAGGTACTCAGCGGTTTTTCTACCTCGCTGACCATGCTGCTCGTGCTGCGGTTCTTCTACGGCATCGGCATGGGCGGCGAGTGGGGGTTGGGGGCGTCGCTGGCGCTGGAGAAGATCCCGGCGGAGAAGCGCGGGTTCTGGTCCGGGCTGCTCCAGCAGGGCTACCCGGTGGGGTACCTGCTGGCCACCGTCGCCTTCTTCGTCATCACCCCGTTCTTCGGCTGGCGGGGCCTGTTCATCTTCGGTGCGATCCCGGCGCTCATCGCGCTGCTGATCCGGTCGAGAGTCGGCGAGTCCGAGGCGTGGCAGCGGACCAACGAAAGGGTCCGGGCGACGCAGGTCGGCCCGGCACGGGTCTTCTTCAACCGGAAGGTACTGCGCCGGTTCGTCTATCTCGTCGCCCTGATGAGCCTGTTCAACTTCATGAGTCACGGCACCCAGGACTTCTTCCCGACGTTCCTGACCACGACGTTCGACGCCGACCGCACGACGGTGACCGTCATCGCGATCATCTACAACCTCGGCGCGATCATCGGCGGTGCCTACTTCGGCGCACTGTCCGAGCGGCTGGGCCGGCGCCGCACCGGAATACTCTGTGCCCTCGCCGCGCTGCCGATCGTCCCCCTGTTCGCCTACTCGCCCACGCTCGCGCTCATCACCCTCGGCGCCTTCCTCATGCAGGTGTTCGTGCAGGGTGCGTGGGGCATCATCCCGGCGCATCTGACGGAGCTGTCCCCTGACGAGATCCGCGGCTTCTACCCCGGTGTCACCTACCAGCTGGGCAACGTCATCGCCTCGGTCAACCTGCCACTGCAGACGTCATTGGCCGCGGCCTACGGTGGTCGGCTCGCGTTGCTCGTCGTCATCGCCCCGGTCCTGGTGATCACGGCGGTGCTGCTGGCTGTCGGCCCTGAGGCGAAGGGGGTCGTGTTCGGCGCAGGGGTGAACACCCCGGAGCCGGTCGGGGGTGGCCGGGATCCGTGAGCGCCGTCACCGGTCCGTTTGGGAGCAGCGCGGACGGACCGGAGATCAGCACGCCGGGTCGATGGCGACCGGCTCGCGATGGGCCTCGTGGTGGTTGGCGTTGCGCGGAGTGGCCAGCACAGCCCTGGTCTTCTCGTCGAGAGCTGCCTCGGACAGGGCGCCGCTGCCCGCGAGCACCGTCTCCAACGCGGTGAGCCAGTGCTCGTAGTAGCTCCAGGGATCGCACCCGCCCTCGGTCTCCCAGCGTCTGATCGCCTCGATCAGCGACAGCTGGAACTCCGACCACTCGTACTGCCCGTTGTGGTACGCGGCGACGGCCATCGCGAACGCCCGCAGCTCCCAGGGGTGCTCGAACGAGCGCTCGCCGCAACCTCGCAAATCGCCGACCAGCGCCTCGACCCGACGTCGGGCATCGCCGAACTCGGTCGCGTCGGTCCGGAGCCCTGCCATCAGGGTGCCTTCGCCGCGCCGGTGCCGACCATGGAGTCCCGGGTGACCAGCCCGGCGAGCGCCTTCTCGTCGATGCCCTCGGTGGGTGAGGGGGTGATCTCGGATCTGGTCATCGACTGCCTCCATTGCTCGACCCTGCACCCAGGTCTCGCGCCTTCTCCAGGTAGGGCTCCCAGACGTCGAAGTAGACGACGCCGTTCGGCTCGGCGGCCTCGGGGCCCCAGAGCTCCTCGTTGGTGAACTTCACCGTGTAGACGTGCTTGGGGTCGTCCCCGCGGCCGTTGCCCGCGCTGTCGGGGTAGATCATCGCGCCGTGCGCCATCTCGATCACGCCGGTCTTGCCACGCACATAGCGCGCCTTGCGGGTGTGCTCGCGCGGGCTCGAGTCGATGACCCGCACTCGGTCACCGACGGTGAACTTCGGCGGGTCATCCGACTCCCGGCCGGCGGGCGCGCCGGCCTTGACGACGCCGTCGACGAACGCCAGCAGGTCCGGGTCGTCCCGCTGCGGCAGCGGTGCGTCGGGGTTCTCCAGGTAGTACTGGGTGCGCCGCTCGATCTCGTCGGGATCGAGCACCCCCTTCGCGACGCCGTAGTGCTCGGCCGTGTGCACCCAGTGCTCGTAGTAGGGCGAAAGCAGGTAGGCCGCCGGGTGCATCTGCTCGATGCCGTAGCGGAACCCGTCGACACCGAAGAACCCGGCGCGGAACGGCATGGAGAACATGGCGAACGCAGCCTTCTCCCACTCCGCGTGCCAGACCGGCTCGTTCTCCTCGATGACGACGGGCCCGAGCCCGTCGGTCCCACCCAGGTCGTGCACGCCGTTCATGCCTGACTCCCCGCGGTCGTTGTCCTGGTTCCGGGCGCCGGGAAGCCCCCGACCGCCTGCTCGAAGGTGTGCGCCACCCGCAGCGGGACCGCGTCGTCGAAATGTCTTCCGATGATCATCATCCCGACCGGTCGCCCGTCGGAGAGCCCGGCCGGCACCGACGTGGCCGGATGCCCGGTGACGTCGAACGGCGAGGTGTTGGCCAGCATCTCCAGTGCGCGCGGGATGACCTCCTCGCGCGGCGCCTCGGCGTCCGGGATGAATGTCGCGGTGAGCGGGAGGGTCGGCATCATGAGCACGTCGTAGTGGTCGAGCGCGTCGTCGTAGGCCTTGCGCAGGTCGTAGGCCAGGTTGCGGGCCATCGCGTAGTGTTTGCCGTGGTAGCGGCTCATCGTATAGCCGCCGGTCAGCAGCACGAACTGGACGGTCTGGGAGAACTCGTCCGGGTTCGCCCGCCACCGGTTGCCGTAGTGCTCGATGAGCTCGGGGTCGTAGAGCCCCTGCCAGTTCATCCCGTACCCGTTGGCCTCGACCATCTGCGCGACCGCACCCTCGGTGGCGATGACGTCCCAGATCCGGGCCCCGTGCAGGTGCCAGGGGATCGAGACGTCCTCGGCGGTCAGCCCCGCCCCGCGCAGGGTCTCCACCGCCGTCCGCACCGTGTCGTCGACGCCCGCCTCGGAGTTGGGGTGGGCGAAGCCCTCGCTGACGACACCGACCCGCAGCCCTTCCGCGGATCGGCCCAGTGCTACAGCGTAGTCATCGGCGACGAGCCCGGCAGGCTGGCGCGGGTCGAGTCCGTCGGGCCCGGCGATGACGGTGAGCATCAGCGCGGCGTCGGCGACGGTCCGGGTCATCGGGCCGACGTGGTCGATGGTCTGCTCGATCGGGAAGGCGCCGGTGTAGGGGACGAGCCCGTGCGTCGGCTTGTGCCCGACGATGCCGCTGTAGGCTGCGGGGATCCGGATCGACCCGCCCTGGTCGCCGCCGGTGGCCATGTCCACCACCCCGCCGGCGACGAGTGCGGCGCTGCCGCACGAGGAGCCGCCCGCCGATCGGGTCTCGTCCCAGGGGTTGCGCACCGGGCCGGTACGGACGGTGTGCGAGCCACCGGAGAAACAGAG
>JBBSGM010000107.1:0-14087 GCA_038254065.1 Mycobacteriales bacterium
AACAACAGGCTCAAAGGCTTCCGTGCGGTGGCCATGCGCACCGACAAGCGCGAGTTCGTCTTCCGCGGCACCGTCGACGTCGCCTCCATCAAGATCTGGCTCCGCACCCCAACCAAGGAAGATCCACCAGACACGCCCTAATGCGGCTGTGCCCACGTCCGCCGAGCGGTGCGCTGTGGGCTGCGCGAGCTGGGCGACGGCGGTCTCGTAGCTGGTGTCGGCGAGGTGGCGCGCCAGGGAGGTTTTGCCGACTCCGTCCGTTCCCTCCACCGCGATGAATCGGCCAGGCACGCTCGCGGCTCCTCCCAGTAGCGACCGTGACCCAGGGAGGGTACGACTACCGATTGTGGTGATGACGGATGGGCGGGGCAACCCACCGGCTCCGGCACCACCCACGGCGACCGGGGCGACGGCGGAGGTCAGGTACCGCATGGGCCGTTCACGTTGATGAGCTGCCACCCCTCGACGTCACACCATCGGGCGAATTCGCGAGCGAGCAGATGCCAGCTCGTCGCTGGCAGGGTCGGATGCACTTGCTCGATCGCGAGCGACAACGTCGGCGCCAGCTCGCCGACCGCTGTGTCCAGCAGCGCGAGGACCGCGGCGTCCAGGCCGGGATCGGGTGTGTCCGGACTGTAGGTTCTGATGAGGTCGAGCATTCCGGCGAGCACCCCGAACGAACCGTCTTTGAGCACGACACGTGCGTTGCGCACGCGACGACGGGGGACGCCGTCGAGGATCTTTTCCAGGCTCTTGAGGGTGTAGTCGAGCGCGAAGTGGCGATCGATCCACATCTGGGCGCGGCGAGAACAGGAACCGATTCGCCAGTCCACAAATCGTGCGTCGATCCGCCCCATCGTGGGGTCCGCCGGGCCGGCGAGACCCTGGGCGTGCACCGCGCGGGTGTACGGGGCGCCGATCAGGCACTCCATGGCGACCAGCATGTAGGAGATCTCGGTGTAGAACGGTCGTCCGGTCGCGTGCTCGGCCACGAAGTCCGGGTCGGTGACGCCGTCCACGATCTGTTCGACGGACAGCTCGGGCACCGGACGCAGGAGCAGATCGGTGCGGGCCTGGAAGGCGTGGCTCGCGGCCAGTTCGTCGTCGGTCATCAGGTGGTCAAAGGTGATGTAGGTGAACCGCGTCGGCACTCCGAGGGCCGACAGGGTGCGGATAGCCAGGGCGTTCTGCTCGGCCGTGCTGTCCTTGGCGAACCGCGCAAGGATCGAGGTCACGCCGGATTCGACGCCGAACAGCATCCTGCGCAGGCCAGTGCCGAGCAGGCTGCGCCACATTGATGCCCGCTCCATGTGCCAGGCGCGCTCGCGGTCCGGGCGGACAACCTGGTCAATCCGGCAGGACGACTCCCACGCGAATCCGGCGTCGCTGATCGTGCTCGCCACATCGAGCGCCCGGTCGACGGCGTCCTCTCCGCGGCCAATGAACTCCTCGTCGACCACATACAGGGTGCGCGAGATCTCCGGGTGCCGATCGGCGACCTTCCCGATCTCGGCGAGCATCCAGGGCAGCCGGTCGGTGTCGCCGCCGGACCAGGAGCCTTTGTGCCCGCGGGGGCAGAACGAGCAATGACTGGTGCATCCGCGGGAGATCTCCAGCTGCGCCACACCGTGGCACGCGAAGGTGGCATCCAGCAGGTCGAGCTCGGGCAGGAAGTCACGCTGGACGCGATTCGGCGCCACCGCGGTACGTCGTGCCTGGCGGCCGTGCTCGACGGCCCCGCGACGAGGCGCACCGCGGTACCCGATGCCCCGGATGCTCGCGAGCTCGCGGTCGCCGTGGAAGTACGCCATCGCGTCCGCGATCGTCGGTTCGCCAGCCCCGCGCGCGATGAGCAGCCACGGGTACCGCTCCAGCAGCAGGGCCTCGTTGCGTACGGTCAAGCTGCCACCCGCGAGCACCAGTGGCGGAGTTGGCATCTGATCCAGTCGGTCGAGCAGGTCGCGCATCAGGTCGTGCTGGCCGAAGGTCGCCGAGACCCCCACGATGTCCGGTCGTTCATCGTGAACCCACCGGATGATGTCGTCCAGCGAGGCGCCCAGTTGCATGTCGATCAAGTGTACTTGACCCATCAGCGTCAGCCGCGCCGCCCGCGCGAGGTCGGAGATCGCCAGCGGGAAGCGAGGCAGGGGGAACCACTCCGGGTGATACAGCGAGGTCAGCAGAACCCGCGGGCGCGCCAACCGATCGGCCGCATCGTCAGTCAACTCGGCGACGGACAACCAGCGATCCGCTCAGCGATGCTCACCCGACCGAACACCCATTCCGACCACACGCGGGTGTCGTGTGGCTGCCCGGACAAGTCGGCCACCACCCAGCCACCCACGGTTGTTGGCCGCTCGGCGAACAGGACCCGACGATCCAGACCGCCCGTGAGGCTGAACCGGCTCGGCACGGCATGCGCCACGTGCTCAGCCAGCGTGGCCAGGTCCGTCTCGGCCACACTCGCCATCGCGGTAACCGTGCTGTCCGCGACGACGCCATCCAGCGAGGCGGCACGAATCGCCTCGACGAGACGGCCGTGGAACGGCGAGGTCGTCTTCCAGCCCGCGGTCGATTCGATATTGGCGTCACGCAGCGCATACATGCTGACCTCCCACCAGGACGTGCCATCGACACCAAGCACACCGGGCGAACACCGTGGCCGACAAGCGCTCCGGACACACCCGGACTGTCCCACCAGCAGCACGCCCACGAGCTGGGCCAACACGCAACCAACTGCGCCGAGACGGGTAGGGTCTCGGACAGCATGGGACACCCGCCGGTCCGCCACCGAGATCGATGACATCGCCAACAGACGACGTAGACCCGCTCGACGCGACCACCGTTGCCGTGTTCGCCGAATGCCTGCGCGCAGTCCGCCTCCATGCGGGCAACCCGTCCTACCGGACCCTGCAACAGTGGGGTGAGCGCAACAAGATCCCGCTGCCGCGCAGCACCGTCCAGGACGCCGTCGCAGGCCGTCGCCTGCCCCGGAAGAACCTGGTCCTGGCACTCGTGCGCGCATGCGGCGTACCCGCGAGCGATCGCCGGTGGGAGATCGCCTGGACCCGGCTGGCAGATCAGGCCAGCAAACCTGTTCCGGCGCGTGGTCAACTCCAGCAAAGCCTGACCCGCGACTTTGAGGCCGCTGGTCTTCTGCGGATCGGTGCGACCTACCTCGGCGAGTTGGAGTGGAAGCAACTGTTCGCCGAGGTCACCGAACTCGACATCGTGGTGGCCTACGGGCAGACGTGGCGCAACATGCACGCGCGGGAGCTCGCTCAGGTCGCCGCCAGACCCGATAGTCGTGTTCGCGTCTTCCTGGCGGACCCGGACGACGAGTTGACCGTCGCCGTCCTGGCGGACCGCTTCGACATCACCCACGACGAACTGCGCGCCCGTATCACCGCCGCCCGCAGCGACTACGAGGCGCTGCGCCAATCTGATGGTGCCCAGATCGAGGTTTTCTACCGACCGGGTGATCGTGTCTTCAGCTTCTATCGGTTCGATGATATCGCCGTCGTGGGCCTCTACAGTCACTCCCGCGCCCACGGTGCCGCCGTACCGGTTTTCGTTTGTGCGTGGCCCGGCGAACTCTTCGAGTTCATCCAGGACGAACTCGCCGTCATCCTCGACCAGAGCAGGCTGGCATGACCTCACACGACGCTGTCGACCACGCCCACCGCACGCGGATCCCGACCCGCGAACTCGGTGCTACCGGAATCGCGGTACCCGCCATCGGCATCGGCTGCTGGGCTATCGGCGGCCCCGACGACAACCTCGGTATGTCCATGGGCTGGTCCACGGGTGGCGACGAAGCACGCTCCCTGGCTGGCCTCGAAACGGCCTGGCAACATGGTGCCCGCCTCTATGACACCGCCGATGTCTATGGCCATGGCCGATCGGAACGCCTCCTCGGCCGGCTTGTGGCGCAGGTTCCGCGCCACGAGATCGTGCTTGCGTCCAAGGTCGGCTACTTCGCTGGAACCGCCGAACACGGCTTCGAGCCCCGTCACATGCGCCGCCAGCTCGAACAATCACTCGACAACCTAGGCACCGACCATCTCGACATCTACGCCTTCCACCATCCCAACTTCGGTGCCGACGACCGCTGGCTGGACCCCGCGCTCGAGGCCATGCGTGCATGTCGCGACGAGGGCATCATCAAAGCCATCGGGATGCGCGGCCCGCACCGCTTCGCGCTGGACCGCCTCACCACCCCACCCGATCAGCACGGCGACAAAATCGCGCGGTTCCGCGCTCTGTTCGATAGAGCGCAGCCCGACATCCTGGCGATCAGAGACAACCTTCTGACACCATCGCACCGGTCCGAGGGTGTGTTCTCCTTCGCCGACGAACACAACGTCGGCATCCTGATCAGCAAGCCCCTCGGACAGGGGCTACTCACCGGGACCTACCGCGCGGATGTCCAGCGCGCGTTCGGCGATGGAGACCACCGACTCCGCAAACGTTGGTTCCAACCTGACGCGATCGAGATCATCAACGTAGGACTCGATCGCGTACGCGCCATTGTCGGACCGCATACCGAAGACCTGATCCGCGTCGCACTCTGGGGATGCCTGGACCGCTCGCCCAACGCGGTTGCCCTTGTAGGTTTCACCAACCCGGATCAAGTCGCGATGAACTTACGCTCACTCAGCCCGCGGCCGAATGCCGCCGAGATCGCAGCCGCACGGAAGATCATGGCTGAGATCCAGGTACGCCTAGGAGGCCGATGAAAAACCCCGGATTTTGGGCTCGCCCAGCCGGATAACCGCAGGTCAGCGACTTGTATTGACCCGCCAAATCGACTTTTTCAGCACCCTCCTAGCTTGCTGAAGCCGACGAAGTTGGCAAGATCGAGTCAAGTTTGGGTTCATGCGGTGAGTCCGGCGTGGCGGCACCACCACGGCGATGATCACTGAGCTTTTCGGCAGGAGTGAAGCGTCCTCATCCGCCGGTCCAACCGTGGTCCGATAGCTCATTCAGGTGCCTCGGCAGATGGCCGATCCCAACGTATGGGGAAGCGTGCTGGCAGTGCGACACTCCGGCTCAACACGATCGACGTTGGGAGCACGTGGGATGTGGGCGCACAGTCGCAACGTTGCCAACCGTAGGCACGGCCTGGTCGATCACCTTCGGTCGACGGCTGCATGTGCCCGCCGGTTCGCCGAGCCCTTCGGCGCCGCAGACCTCGCGGAGGCTCTCGGACTGCTGCACGACGCCGGCAAGGCCGACTGCCTCTGGCAGGAGAAGTTGCTCGCGGTCGAGGGCACGGATCGGCCGGTCGGCGGGGACCACAAGTCGCTGGGTGCCCGGATGCTGCTCGGCTCCGCAGGTCCCGCTGCCATGGCCATTCTCGGTCATCACGGCGGTCTCGGTTCGTTCCGGGATCTTGACGAGCTCGCGCGTCGTGGTCCGGAGGGTCGTGAACCGGCCACTACTCGATCGATCTTGGCGCAGTTGCCCGAGGCGGGAGCGATCGTTGACGGCCCACCGTTGCTTCCCGCGACATGGAACACGGAGCTGGCCCTGGAGATGGGGTTGCGGCTGACGTTCTCGGCGCTCGTCGACGCCGACCACCTCGACACCGCCGCGCACTTCGCCGGGTTCGATGCCCCACAGGTCGCCCCACCGACCGACATGTCGGAGCTGGTGGCTCGATTCGAGACCCGGCGGGCGGCGCAGCTCGCGGTCCGGCGGCCGTCGCCCGTGGATGCGTTGCGCACGCAGCTGTACCGCGCTGCGGTCGACGCGGCAGCGGGGCCGCCGGGCCTCTACCGGCTGCCCGCACCGACCGGTTCGGGCAAGACGATGACCGCTGCGGCGTTCGCGCTGCACCACGCCGCCCGGCACGGCCAGTCCCGGGTGATCGTCGCGGTGCCCTTCGTGACGATCACGGAGCAGAACGCGGGCGTGTACCGTGACCTGCTGGGCGCCGACGTCGTGCTTGAGCACCACTCGGGCGTCGAGCTGGAGCGCCGCCGGTCCAAGCTGGGCGCCGAGAACTGGGACGCTCCGTTCGTCGTCACCACCACGGTGCAGCTGTTCGACTCGCTGTTCGGCCGCAAGCCCGCGCGGTCCCGGAAGCTGCACCGCCTGGCGAACGCGGTGATCGTGCTGGACGAGGTGCAGGCACTGCCGGTGGCGCTGCTCGTGCCGATCCTCGACGGGCTGCGGCTGCTCGCCGAGCAGTTCGGGACGACGGTCCTGCTCGCCTCGGCCACCCAGCCGGCCTTCCAGCACCTCGACGTGTGGCGCCGGCAGTGCATCACCGACATCGTCGAGAATCCGGCGGTGGTCTACGAGCAACTGCGCCGGGTGCGCTACGAATGGTGGCTCGACCCCCGGCCGACGCCGGCCGAGGTGGCCGACCGGGTGGCGACCGAGCGGCAGGCACTCGTCGTGGTGAACACCGTTCGCGATGCGCGGGAGATGTTCCGGCTCCTCGTCGAGAAGGCGGGCAATACAGTCCGGCACCTGTCGACGCGGATGTGCCCAGCCCACCGCAGGGCGGTCCTCGAGGACGTTCGGGCCCGGCTCACCGCGGACGAACCCGTCCTGCTGGTGTCCACCCAGCTCATCGAGGCCGGGGTGGACGTCGACTTCCCGGCGGTCTACCGGGCGCTCGCCCCGGCCGACTCGTTGCAGCAGGCCGCGGGCCGCGCGAACCGCGAGGGCCGCCGCGCCGAGCCGGGTCGGGTCGTGGTCTTCGACGCCGCCGACGCGGGCGCCCCGACCAGCTACCGGGTCCCGGTCGGCCAGACGTCGATCGTCTTCGGACCGGGGCGTGCGGACCCGGACGACCTGTCCGCGCTGGAAGGCTACTACCGCCGGGTGTACGAGGCGCTGGGTACCGATCGCGGCGAGCGGGCCACCACGATCCAGCACAACCGCACGAAGCTGGACTTTGCCGCGGTCGCGGACGGGCCGCGGATCGAGGCCGGGGAGTCGTTGGCCCGCAACCGCCTCCTGGCGTTCCGGATGCTCGACGACGAGACCGTGCCCGTCGTCGTGACCGAGTATACCGGTAGCGCCGAAGCCTCAGGACTGCTCAACGAGCTGCGTCGCACCGAGGGGAGCCGCCGGGACATCTTTCGGGCGTTGCAACCGTTCACCGTGGCGCTGCCACACCGGCTCGTGACCCAGCCGGACGTCGCAGCACTGTGCCGGCCGGTGCTCGACGGCAGCGACCTGCTCGAATGGCGCGGCAAGTACGACCAGCAATGCGGCATCGACGAGGGCGAGATAGCGAGGGATACGGTGTGGTGAGACCATCATGAGCGCGCCGTCACAACGGCGAGGATCGCAACAGATGTCAGTATGCCTGGCACATGGCAGTCGACTGCCTGTGCTGAAGCCAGTCTCATCTCACAGCTCCAGCACAGGCAGGCCGCTATGTAGTTCAGTTGACAGTTTGCCTGGTTTGGCAAGTGCCCGAAGCTGCCCTACGGTCGGGGCGCAAAACATCAGCCGTCAGCATGAGGTTCCCGGAGGGCCGTAGCGGTGATCATCATTGACAAGGTGGGCAGGACACGAGAGATTCGCTGGACAGCACGGCGTAAGGCGGGCCTCGTGCTAGACCTGCTTGCGGGAGCATCTCTCGACGAGGCTGCGCGGACGTCGGGCGTTGATGTGGCAAGCCTTGTTGCGTGGCGTGATCATTTCGTACGCAGCGGGATCGACGGCCTCAAGGGCTATCGGCCAGAGTCCGGCACGGTGAAGTGACCGTGAATTTGCCACGGTCCGCGGACGGCGGGCCGCCGGTGGTGGTGCAGGTGTGGGGCGACGGGGCGCTGTTCACCCGGCCGGAGCTGAAGGTGGAGCGGGTCTCCTACCCGGTGATGACCCCGCCGGCGGCCGGCGGCGTCCTGGAGTCGATCTACTGGAAGCCGGAGTTCACCTGGCGGGTCGTCGCGATCGAGGTGCTGAACCCGATCACGCAGTTCACCCAGCGCCGCAACGAGACCACCGACCTGGCCTCGCTCGCCGATGCCGCGTCGGGCCGGCGGCGGCTCGACACGGTGGCCCACCGCGTTCAGCGGAACGCGATCTGCTTGAAGGACGTCGCGTACCGCATCCACGCCCAAGTCGAGCTCCGCGAGCGGGCGACCAACCCGGAGGCGGCCTACCGCGAGCAGTTCCGCAGGCGCGTCACGCGTGGAAGCTGCTTCTCCCAGCCCTACCTCGGCACCCGGGAGTTCACCGCCTACTTCGGCGACCCCGACGACCGCACGCCGATCGCCGTGACCGAGGACCTGGGGATCATGCTGCACGGCGTCGACCACTCGTCCACGCCGACGACGTTCACCTGGTTCACCGCCCGGCTGGATCACGGGGTCCTGCACGTGCCCGCGCAGGGTATTATTCCCGGGACCGGGGTCGCCTGATGCTGTTGCAGCGTCTCGTCGAGTACGCCGGCCGCGACGGCGCGGTCCTCGCCTTCCATCGCGAGCGGTTGTTCGACTGGCTACTCGCGCTCGACGCCGACGGCCACCCCGAGCCCACGTTGCTGTCCCTGGTCGTGCAGGACGCCAGGGACCGGCTGCGCGGAGTGGCGCACCAGGTCCCGACGATGGTGCGGACGGTCGGAGTCGCGGCGAACCTGGCTGCCGACGACGCCCAGTACGTGCTCGGCTGGGCCGACGAGGACAGCAAGCCTGCGCGGATAGCACAGTGCCATGCCGCGTTCGTCGACCTCACCCGGCGCTGGGCGGAGAGTGGCGCGGGCCGCGACGACCCGGTCGCGCGTGCCGTCGACGCCTTCTACCGCAGCGGCGCCGCGGCCGGCGTCGGGCGCCCCGACGGGTGCACCGCGAAGTCCGGTGTCCTGATCACGGTCGGCGGGATACCGGCCTATCGGTCGTCGTCGGTGCCGGCCTTCTGGGCCGAGGAGGTCGCCCGCCGCAAGGGGTCCGCTGCTGGGAACGGTCTGTGCCTGGCCTGCGGACAGGTCCGCCCGTTGCTCGACACGCTTCCCGGCAAGGTTCCGTCCCGGCTGGTCCCTGGGTCGACGAACGACACCGCGCTGGTGAGCGTCAACGAGCGGGTGTTCGGCTACGACCTCAACACCCAGCTCGCCGCCAGCCCGCTCTGCATCAGCTGCGGGGAGGCCGTCACCGCGGGGCTGGTGCGAGCGCTGAGTTCGGAGCACTCGTCGACCTACGGCGGTCAGGACAGCCGGTTTGCCTGGTGGATCACCAAGCCGAGCGGGTTCGACGCGATGGCGATGATGAACAAGCCGTCCGGGGAGCAGGTGACCGCTCTGCTGGAGTCCGTGCACCGGGGGCAGCAGGTGAGCGAACTGAAGCCGGCGAAGTTCTGCTCACTCACCGTCGGCGGCAACGTCGCGCGGGTCGTGGTGCGGGACTGGCTGGAGATGCCGCTGGCTCAGTTGGAACGTCACGTCGCGAGCTGGTTCATCGACCACGCAATCGTCTCCACTCGACCGGACGGCTCCGAGTACCACGGGATCGGGCAGTTCACGCTGGTGTCCGGGCGTTGGCTGCGCGACCGCAACCGGTACGCCGACTTCGGCGCCAAGGGCGCGGACCGCCCGGACGGCGTTCACCGTGATCTCGTCCGAGCGGCGTTGCGAAAGACGCCGCTCCCGCCGTCACTGCTCGCTCATCTTGTGCACCGGGTCCGCACCGACGGCCGTCTCGACGACACCCGAGCCGCACTCATCCGGTTGATCCTCACCCGCCATCCCCTGATCACGGAGAAACCGATGTCCAAGCTGGATGCGTCCAACACCGCCCCCGCGTACGTCGCTGGGCGTACGTTCGCCGTGCTGGAGCAGATCCAGTACGACGTCAGCGACGGGCGACTGAACACGACCTACGGTGACCGGTACTTCGCCGGTGCGATCAGCAACCCGCGGGCCGCTCTGGTGAGCGGTCGTCGCGACGCCATCGCCTGGCTGCGCAAGCTCCGCCGGACGAAGCCGGGTGCCGTGGTCCGGCACGAGAAGGAACTCGACGAGTTGTTCGGGCTCGTCGGGCCTGAGGCCGACTTCCCGGCGCGGACGACGCTGCGGGAGCAGTCGCTGTTCCTGCTCGGCTACCACCATCAGCGTGCCCACCGCTTCGCATCCATCCGCGCAGCAAGAACCAACATCCCCGAAAGCGAGGAGACGCCCTGATGACCGCCCCTCACCTCGACCCCACTGTCCGCCACGACATGGTGTTCCTGTTCGACGTCCTCGACGGCAACCCCAACGGCGACCCCGACGCGGGCAACCGGCCGCGCATGGACGACGAGTCCGGGCAGGGACTCGTCACCGACGTGTCGCTCAAGCGGAAGATCCGGGACACCATCGCGCTCGCCGCCGGCGACGACCCCCGCTACGGCATCTTCGTGCAGGCGGGCTTCGCCCTGAACCCTCGCTTGGAAGCCTCCTACGAGGCCACCGGCCTCAAGCTCGGCAGCAAGATCACCGCTGAGCAGGCGGCGACGGCGCGGGCGTGGCTCTGTGACCACTACGTCGACATCCGGCTCTTCGGCTCCGTGTTGTCGGTGGGCAAGACGCAGGCGCTCGGCCAGATCCGTGGCCCGGTGCAGGTGACGATGGCCCGCAGCATCGACCCGGTCTTCCCGATGGATCACGCGATCACTCGCGTCACCCAGACCAAGCAGGAGGACATCGACAAGGGCGAGTCCACCGAGATGGGCGGCAAGTGGACCGTCCCGTATGGCCTCTACCGCGCGGAGATCTACTACTCGGCCAGCCGTGGCGGCCAGACCGGCGTCGACGGCCGCGATCTCGAGCTGTTGCACCGCAGCCTGGAGATGATGTTCGACCATGACCGCTCCGCGACTCGGGGGCGGCTGACGCCTCGCGGTCTCTACGTGTTCAGCCATGCGGACGCCTTCGGCTCGGCACCGGCGCACCGGCTCACCGAGCGGGTCCGTGTCGGCCGGGTCGACGATGTCGGGGAGTCCGTTCCCCGCGGCTTCGGCGACTACGTCGTGTCTGCCGTCGACGATGGGCTTCCGGATGGAGTTGTCCTGACCAAGCTGGTCAGTTGAGTGTGGGACGACACCGGTGAACAGCGGCGCAGCGTTCCGATCTCGGCGCTGGAGCACCATGCCTACTGTCCGCGGCAGGCAGCGCTGATTCACGTCGAGGCGTACTTCGACAGTTCGGTGGAGACCGTGCGCGGGGATCTTGCACATGCTGCCGTCGATCGCGGGGGTGTCGGGCAGGGCCGGGACCGACGCCGGGTGGTTCGTTCACTGCCGGTGTGGAGCGAGGAGCTCGGGCTGCACGGCGTGTGTGACGTCGTGCAGTTCGACGCCGACGGCCCGGTGCCGGTCGAGCACAAGTCGGGGGCCTATCGGGCGGGCGGTCCGGCCGACGTGCAGGTCGGCGCCCAGGCGGTGTGCCTGCGGGAGATGTTCGACGTCGACGTCCCGATCGGCGTTGTCTTCTCCGGCAAGGACCGCCGTCGGCACGAGATTCGAGTCGATGAGGCGCTGGTCGCGCGCGTCGAGGCGACGACCATCGCTGTGCGCGCCCTGCTCGACGAGGGCGGCCTGCCCGAGCCGGTGAACGACTCGCGATGCCGTCGGTGCTCGCTTCGGCCGGGCTGCATGCCGGACGCGCCAACTCGCACGGTAGATCTGTTCGTCCCTCGTACCGTCGGAGACTGGCGTGACTGAGCTGCTCAACACGCTGTACGCGACGACGCCTGGCACCAGCCTGCATCTGGACGGGGACGCGCTCCGGGTCGTCCATCCTGAACGTCCCGGACGGCACCTCGTGCCGCTGGTGCGTCTGGACCACATCGTGGCGTGGAACGGCGTGGATCTGTCCGACGACCTGTTGCACCGCTGCGCCGCGGACGGCCGTTCGGTCACCTGGGTGACGCGCAATGGCCGCTTCCTCGGTCGGGTCAGCGGTCCGCAGACCGGCAATCCGATGCTGCGGTTGGCCCAGTTCCGAGCGTACGAGAGCCCGGAACGTCGACTGGAGGTGGCGCGCTGCCTCGTCGCGGGAAAGTTGCACAACTACCGCCAACTGCTGCTACGCGCAGCGCGGGATCGCACGGGTGCCGAGCAGGCGAAACTGCGTGACGTTGCTGCACGCCACGCCGATGCACTTGCCGAGCTTGCCGTTGCTCCGTCGCTCACGGTGGTTCTCGGAATCGAGGGCCAGGCCGCCCGAAACTATTTTCAAGGTATGGAGGTGCTTGCGCCGGGCGCCGCCGCCGGGCGCACCCGTCGACCTCCCCTCGACCCCGTGAACTGCTTGCTGTCCTTCGGATACGGAATGTTGCGGGTGGGCGTACACGGCGCGTTGGAGCAGGTCGGCCTCGACCCGTATCTGGGCTACCTGCATGGCGTCCGTTCGGGGAAACCTGCACTCGCTCTGGATCTGATGGAGGAGTTTCGGCCCTTGCTCGTGGACCGGCTCGTGTTGACGTTGATCAACCGCGGACAGGTCAGCACTCGGCATACCGAGACACTGCCCGGCGGAGCCGTGCAGCTGACCGACGAAGGTCGTCGGTTCTTCCTGGAGCAATGGTCCACCGCCCGGGAGCGCAGCTGGCACCACGCCGGCCTGGCCAGGGACATCCCGGCGGCATTGCTGCCGCTGGTTCAAGCCCGTCTGCTGGCCCGACACCTTCGCGGTGACAGCGAGTCCTACGTGCCGTGGACGGTGACCTGATGGAACTATTGATCACCTACGACGTCGACACCAGAGACCGAGAGGGTGAGCGCAGGCTGCGCCGTGTCGCGAAGATCTGTGAAGGGATCGGGCATCGAGTCCAGAAGTCCGTCTTCGAGGTCGTCTGCAATCCCGTGCAGCGCGTTCATCTCGAGGCGGCACTACTTGAGGTCATGGACCAACAGCGCGACAGCGTTCGGGTGTATCGCCTCGATCAGGGGACGTTCGCCGCAGCGCACCACCTCGGGGCCGCCATCATGCCCACCCACAGCGGCTCGTTGATTGTCTAGGGCTTCGGAACCCGGAGCGATGGGCGGCGCGCCCCGACGTCCCGAGCCATGTGAGCGGCGTGTCGTGCCAGGTGTGGTGAGAGCGCTTGATCATCAGCACATGAAGTACATTTCTGCTGTTCACGCAGGGCAGCGGCCGTCGTTCGCGGCGGCCGAGGATCGCAACAGTGGCCGCTGGAGTCGGCGACGTGCTCGGCTCGCAGGGCAGCGGCCGTCGTTCGCGGCGGCCGAGGATCGCAACCTCGCTGATCGCGCATGCGATCACAACCCAGCGCCTTGCAGCGGCCGTCGTTCGCGGCGGCCGAGGATCGCAACCTGGACACGCCCGCTCGCATCCGCGAGCACATTGAGCAGCGGCCGTCGTTCGCGGCGGCCGAGGATCGCAACGGTTGCCTCGCCGGGAGACGAGGAAGGCGACACGGGCAGCGGCCGTCGTTCGCGGCGGCCGAGGATCGCAACATCGGCGCGACGGCAGTCATGGCGTATCCCAGGAGGCAGCGGCCGTCGTTCGCGGCGGCCGAGGATCGCAACATGGTCACGCCGGGGTTTTTGCGGGCGACCCGGATGGCAGCGGCCGTCGTTCGCGGCGGCCGAGGATCGCAACCCGTTGTCTACACCCGGGATGAAGGGAGGCCCCGGGCAGCGGCCGTCGTTCGCGGCGGCCGAGGATCGCAACACCTTCTCCGCCGCGGCCAGATACGCCGGTCAGCTCGCAGCGGCCGTCGTTCGCGGCGGCCGAGGATCGCAACTCTTTCCAGAGCTGGTTGAGCACGGCCTCGTCGGGCAGCGGCCGTCGTTCGCGGCGGCCGAGGATCGCAACCGGGAGCGTTTCACCACGGTGCTGGGCTTCCTCGACAGGCAGCGGCCGTCGTTCGCGGCGGCCGAGGATCGCAACCCTCGAACCGCGTCGGCGCAACGGGCAGATCGAGCACGGGGCAGCGGCCGTCGTTCGCGGCGGCCGAGGATCGCAACTCCCAGCACGTCAACCGGTCGGCTTGATCGGGTATCAGCAGCGGCCGTAGTTCTCTGCTGCCGAGGATCGCACCCGGGTAGTCGTCGTGGGCGTCGCCTCCGTTGACACGCAGCGGCCGTCGTTCGCGGCGGCCGAGGATCGCAACATCGGG
>JBBSGM010000108.1:0-13904 GCA_038254065.1 Mycobacteriales bacterium
ACGTCCTCATCGGCCCCGAACGCATTCTCATCCGCCACTCCATCCCCACCGGCAGTAGCACAACGGCCCCGACCACGAAGACCCCCGACGACGACGCCGACGAGGAGCCCTCCCCAAGTTCGCCATTGCGTTGGAGGAGTCCTCTCCCCACTGCTGAGCAACGTGGCCCTCTCGGTCCTGGACGCCCACATCGCCCAGGCCCCGGGCGGCCCCGCGGCCAGCCCCTACCAACGGGCCAAGCGCCGCGCCCAGGGTCTGCCCAACTACCGTCTTGTCCGCTACGCGGATGACTGGTGCTTGGTCATATCCGGCACGCAGGCCGACGCCGAAACCCTGCGGGAGGAAGCAGCGGGGGTCTTGTCCACGATGGGCTTGCGCCTGTCGCCGGAAAAGACGTTGATCACCCACATCGACGAGGGGCTGGTGTTTCTGGGCTGGCGCATCCAGCGCCACCGCAAGCGAGGCACCGACCGGTCCTACGTCTACACCTACCCCGCACGAAAGGCCGTCATGGCCGTAATGGACAAGGTCAAGACGTGGTGCCGGCAGATGAACACGAACCAGCCGCTGGAGGTCCTGCTGCTGCATCTCAACCGGATGCTGCGGGGCTGGTGCGCCCACTTCCGGCCCGGCGTGTCGAGTGCCACCTTCGCCTACCTGAGCGCCTACACCTGGGCCCGGGTCATCGGATGGCTGCGCCGCAAACACCGCCGGATCACCGTGAAGGAACTCCGCCGCCGCTACTGCGGGGGCCGATGGTGGCCGGGCACAACGGAGCGGGTGCTGTTCAACCCGGCGAAGGTGCGCACGACACGGTACCGATACCGGGGCACAGCGATCCCGTCTCCGTGGCCGGTCGCGGGATGAGGAACCACACGACCCCAGGACGGGGCTTGTGGAGCGCCCGTTGCTCGGAAACGGGCACGCCGGGTGCGGGAGGCGGCTCGGGGAAACCCACCGGTGGAAACACCGGCAGGGCGCCCCGGGCCGACCTCACTGGCCCAGCTCCTCGATCCCAACCCACCCGCACCCAGCCCGCTGCGCACCGCCGCACGCAACTACCAACGCGCCCTCGATCAACTCACCCAGCAAGCCGGACTCGCCGCATGACAGAAACTTGACTCGATCTTGCCGACTTCGTCGGCCGTAGCTTCGCTAGATCAACAGGAGATCAGCTGACCGCGGACAGGGAAATAAGCTGTCCGCCAGCAGGGAGATCAACTGTCCGCCCACAGGAAAGTCAAGCTGTCCCTTGACATTCGGCAGGTGGACCGCCGCAAGAACATCCAGTGCGGCGCCGCCCGTGACGACGGTTTCCCAGGTCGAGGGCTCCGGGAGCCGCCCGCAAGGGCGGTCCTTACCGCGACAATCCGGTGCCGATGCTGTGGCTTCAAACATCGCCGGTACGAGTGTCGTGGGTCGACGGCCATTCATCTGCGGTGTGGCAGCCGGTGCCGTCGCGCCATCCGCGCCCGTAGGGCGCTGACCATCAGGCACACCGCGAACGGCAGGTCGTCCCGCAGGTACCTGTGGGCAAGCCGGCGCGGCTCGAGGACGAGACGATGTAGCCATTCAAGGCCGAGCCGTTGCAGCCACGGCGCTGCGCGCGTGACCTCGCCGGCTGCCATCGGGATGGCCCCCCCGCACCCAACGAACCACGCATGGGGTATCACCTGCCGAAGCCGGACGATGAGCTGTTCCTGCCGCGGAAAGCCGAATCCGATGAAGACAAGGTCGGGCGCCGCTTGCACCACCGAGTCGACCGTTCGCTGCACCCCCTCCTCGCTACCGTCGAACCCGAACGGCGGCGACTGCGTACCCGCGACTCGCAACGCGGGAAATCGGGTGCAGAGCGACTGCGCTGCGCACTCGGGTACACCGGGCGCGCCACCAACGATGTAGACGGAACGTCCGTCGCGAGCTGCCGCCTCGGTAAGGCTGAAGATCAGGGACGCTCCGGTGACCCGTTGCGGGAGGACGTCACCCGCGAGCCGCGCGGCCCAGAGCAGCGGCATGCCATCCGCCACCACGAGTGCGCCGGAGACCAGGTCGACTAGCGACTCGTCCCGGTTCATCGCCCGCAGGATGTCCACATTCGGCGTCACGATCCAGCCGCCGCGCCCCGAAGCCCATTCTTGGCGGACGTGCGCGATGACGTCCTCCTCGGTCAGAGCGTCAAACAGCACGCCGCCGATGCGCACCCGATCAGCTTCGCTGTTCAAGCTCATGCCACGAACTCCAATTCTCGTAACCTCTGGACTCACACATCAGCTCGCCGGTGAATTTGCGGTCACGGGAGGGTCTCCGGGATCTCGTCCTGACCGTGCCGACCCGCCGCAGGCGGCGTCGAACCCGAGACAGCACGATCAACACCACAACGGCCAGGAGTCCGAGCGCGAACCGCGCGGTCCAGCCCGGAGCGGCAGCAGATGGTCGAGCACCCGGGTGCCCGGGGCGTCGGGCCAGGGTGTGGCCAGCACGTCGAGCAGTCCGGACGGCGCGGTGCCCGCGGAGGAGCCCGGGAAGGCGAGCGTCCAGCAGCGGTGCAGCACGACGAACGGCGCAGCCAGCCCGCGTACGCCGTCCAGTCCGGGTAGTCGCACCGTCGGGCGGTGCGTCGCAGGTTCGGCACCGTTGCTGCCCGCGTGCGCGGCGTGCCGACCGACGACGGACCCCCCGTCCCGTCGCGTTCTGGCTGACGCTCGTCGTCACCGCACCTCGTCGGTGCTGTGTCTGGTGGTGGCCTCGCGAGCTCCGTCATGTCTCGTCCAACCTGTCGGCATGCGGACCGCCCGTGATCTCTGCGCAGCGCCTAGCGGCGGCCAGCCGAACCGCGGCAGGCGTGTTCGACTTCGAGGAGACCATCATTCCCACCGCGTCGGGCGACAGTCGATCTACGAACTCGAGCGCCGAAGCCGTATCGAGGGGCGTGGTGTCCCAGTAGTCGTGGCAGAAACTCGTATCGGCGGCCGGGCGGACCCTGCCTGCGGAAAGGATTTCGTCGACGAACACTCCGTAGAGGATGAACTCCGAGAGGTGCAGCTCGGAGGTGATCACGTCCAGCCACGGGCGACCCGCAACTTCGGCGACCCTGCGCTGCATTGCCCTGACAGTCGGCGGTGACCAGATGTTGAGGGAGCTGACGTAGTCGTGCAGTGGCGGGGGCGGCGCGGACGGCAAGCCCAGCAGCCGGCGAGCGACCTGGTGCCACTTGATGTGCCGCTCCATGCCGTTGTGGACTGCGTCCTCGAGCCGGTACAGGGACAACCGGCCGTCCGTGACGAACCGCACGGCGTCAGTCGGCCGCACGAGCACGACATCGGAGTCCGCGATGAGCACCACTTCGGCCTCGATCATCGCAGCCGCCGCGATCTTCAGAGCTTGCTGGAGGACCCACCCGCGAATCGGCGGCCACGGCCTGCGGAGGTTAACCCACCAGCCGGGCTTCGGCGTTCGGCAGAACTTGCGTGGCAACAGCTCCGACTCGGTCCATACTCGGCAGCGCGAACCCGCGAACGGCGCGAAGAGGGCCTGGTCGGCAGGCGGGACGATGACGTGGTGGACCGTCTCCTCGCTGGTGTACTCCTGGACGGAGCGATGGAGCTCGGCGAACAGCCGGACATCGGGCCCGTAGCTCGGCGTCACCACGGCGAGTTGGCTCATCCCGCACCTCCCGAGAAAGCAGTTCCGCCCCGAGCGGGCGACGCCTGCCGGGGCCGCCCCACTCGGGTTCGCTGTCACTGGAGTCGGAGCCCGGCGAAGTCCGTTACTGCCCGCGACCCGTGTAACGGCCGCCTCACCTGATGCGACTCTCTCTGGAACCCGTCGCCGGCCAGAGAGGCGGTGGGTGCTCCTCGTCGAGCGATCCGACACCGGTGGGTCGATCCCGACGCGATGACATCCTCAGGCGAGTGGAGGGAACCGCATGCAGACGGCGCAGAACGCGAATCCGGGTACGGAGGTACTGAACCTGCGCGTCGGCGAGGTCGTCGTGGTCCGCAGTGCGGAGGAGATCCTCGCGACCCTCGATGAGAACGGGGAGCTCGAGTTCCTGCCGTTCATGCCGGAGATGCTCAAGTTCTGTGGGCGACAGCTCACCGTCCACAAGGTCGCGCACAAGCTCTGCGACACGATCTCGGCCACGGGGATGCGTCGGATGGACCGGGCGGTTCACCTCACGGACTCCCGGTGCGACGGCTCGGCACACGGCGGCTGCCAGACGGGCTGCCTACTCTACTGGAAGGAAGCCTGGCTGAGGCCGGCCGAGCCGCCGCCGACCGAGCCACACGAGGCGCCAGCCAGTTCCGCGGGCGTCCCAATGACTCTTTCGCTGCTCCAGATCACCACCCGCAAGGAGCCGGGCGCGGACGGAGAGGTGCGATACTCCTGCCAGGCGACCGAGTTGCTCCGCGCGGCGCCGCGGTGCCTGCCGTTCCGGGACCTGCGTCAGTACGTGATGGACGTGCGCACCGGCAACGCCCGCCCGCGAGAAGTGGTGATCGCCTTCCTGGTGGGCCTGTTCAACCGCATGCAGAACGTTGCCAGGAAAGTGTTGCCGCGAAGATTGTTGTTTCGAGGCGGCCTCCGGTGGCGGTTCCTACAGGGTCACGCGGTCGGCCGGACCCCCACCGGCGAACTCGGGCTCCAGCCGGGCGAGCTTGTCCGCATCAAGTCACGGCAGGAGATCGTCGCGACGCTCGACGAGAACCTCCTCAACCGCGGGATGGGGTTCGAGGAGGAGATGGAACGCTACTGCGGTACGCAGGCACGCGTGGTGCGCCGCGTGGATTGCTGCATCGACGAGAAGACCGGCCGGATGCTCACGATGAAGAACCCGTGCATCGTGCTGGAGGATGTGATCTGCGCGGGGGCGTACACCGCCAACTGCCCCCGCGCGTTCATTCCGTTCTGGCGCGAGATCTGGCTCGAGCGGGTGGCATCCGCCCCGGTTCGACCAGCCGGTAGAGCACCTGAGCAGCACAATGAGCAGCAGGGACAAATCTGAATGATCGCTGATCAGAAGGCCATCACGAGCTCGGACTGCTCGAGCGAGGCTATCGCGAAGAGCGCCGGCCGTGGGTTGCGGTGGAGTTTTGTGGCGAGCTTCGCGACCAAGGTCGCCTCGTTCGCCATGGGGCTGGTGCTAGCTCGGCTGCTCGTGCCAGCCGACTTCGGGCTCTACGCCATCGCGCTGGCCGCCACGGCCTTCGTCATGCACGTCAACGACGTCGGCCTCATTGCCGCGACGGTGCAGTGGCGGGGCCGGCTGCGGGAGGTGGCCCCGACCGCGTCGACCCTGGCCGCTGTGTTCAGTGCGGGGGTGTACGGGATCTTCTGGTTCGGCGCTCCCGCCTTCGCGGCACTCGCCGGCAATCCCGACGCCGCCCCCGTGGTGCGCCTCCTCACTATGCTCATCCTGGTCGACGGGCTCACCGCAATCCGGGTCGCAGCGCTTCAGCGACGGTTCCAGCAGAACCGGCTCGCGATCGCGAACATGGTCGGGTTCGCGGTCCAAGCGCCGGTGACTGTCTTCCTCGCGGTCAGCGGCGCCGGCGCCTACAGCTTCGTGGGCGGCCAGGTCGTCCAGTCGGTAGTCACCGGGATCCTCGTGTTCATTTGGGCCGGGGTGCCAGTCAAGGTGGGTCTGGATCGCGCCGTCGCGGCCAGGTTGTTGCGCTACGGTGTCCCGCTCGCCGTCAGCCTCGGCGTCGAAGCGTTGCTGATGAACGCCGACTTCGTGATCGTCGGCCGGATCATGGGCGCGACCGCGCTCGGCTTCTACCTCTTGGCCTTCAACGTGTCGAGCTGGGTGACGAACATGATTGGTACTGCCGTCCGCTACGTGTCGGTCGCAAGCTTCTCCAGGCTGTCGGAGAAGGACGGCGCTCTCTCCGCCAGCATGCAGCGCGCCATTCCGCTGCTGCTCACTGGGGTCCTGCCGATGGTCGCCCTGATGGGTGTACTGTCCGCGCCGCTCATCGCCTTCCTCTATGGTGACCGCTGGGCGGCTGCGGCTCCGGTGCTGACGTTCCTCATGGTGCTGACCGTAGTCCGGCTGCTTGCCGGTCTCGCCCTCGACGCGCTGATGGGGGCCGGCGCCACACGATCGGCGATGTGGGTGAACGTGGGCTGGGCGTCGGTCCTGGTACCGGTGTTGATCGTCGGAACGCACCTCGACGGCATCCGCGGGGCGGCGTTCGGTCACGTAGCAGCGGGCGTGCTCGTCGCGCTCCCGCTGTCCGCCATTGCCCTCCATCACGTCGGGGTCCGCCTGGCCCCGATCGTGCCCGCGCTGGTGCGGCCCGCATCGGCGGCTGTTCTCGCGGGCATTTCCGCACTGCTGGTTAGCCACGTCGTCGGTGACTCGCCCTTTGTGAAGCTGGCCGCTGGCGGTACCGCCGGGATGCTCGTCTACCTCACCGCTGCTGTGTCACGGGAGCAGCTTCGACGCGGCACTATAAGCGCGCTGCAATTCGCCCACCGCTCGCACGCCGCCGCTGTCCCGGACGGCGCTAGATGAGGAGACCCGCAGTGCAGGCCAACAATCCGCTCGTGTCTATCGGGCTGCCGGTCCACAACGGACAGGAAACGATCGAGAACGTGGTGAAGTCGGTGCTGGCCCAGGACCACGAGAATATTGAGTTGATCATCTCCGACAACGCCTCCGAGGACGGCACGGAGGAGATCTGCCGGGAGCTGGCCCGAGCCGACGTCCGGGTCGCCTACCACCGCCGACCGGAGAATGTGGGTCTTTTGCGGAACTTCACCGGGACGGTCCAGCTAGCGCGGGGGACCTACTTCCGGTGGATCGGCGACGACGACTGGATCCACCCCGGCTATGTTTCCCGATGTCTGGAGGTCTTCGCCGAGGATACGCGGCTCGTCCTCGTCTCGACCCAGCTCGGCTACATGTTGTCGGACGGCTCGGTCGAGTCCGCGGTCTACGACGGCATCGCATTGCGGTCCGACGATCCGGCCGACCGCTTCGCAGAGATGCTCCGGCTGCTGACCGAGGGTTACGCTGTACTCGACCCGCTGTACGGTCTCATACGCCGCGAGACGCTCGCTGCACTGCCTCGCCGTAGCACTCTGCGCGAGGACGAGGTCTTCGCGGCGCGACTGGCGCTCGCCGGGCCGTGGGGCCACATCCCACAGGTGCTGGCCCGCCGCTCGTGGAGCTACCAGCCACTCCCGAGAATCGCGCGCAGACTCGGCATCCCGCGTTGGGAGTCGCGAATGGCCATCGGGATCGAGTGCCGGGAACTCCTGCGCCTCGTGTCGGCGTCCGCGCTGACTCCCGACCAGGCGCGCCGCGCCCGCGCTGAGGTCGCGCGCCACGGTTTGCGCCGGACGACCCGTGCCGCCGAGCGGTCCGGGCGCAAGCTTGCCCGCGTCGCTGGAGCCCGGTGGGCTGGAGCCACGCCGGGAAGCGGTGCAAGGCGCTCATTTGGGACCTCAGGGAATTAACCGACGGCCGAACGCCCGTATCCGCCAACCAACCGATGTAACGACCGCTGCTCAATGCGCGAGTACCACAGCAAGCAGCCGGCGCAGGTGAAGGCCGGTACTCCATAGGCGTCGGGGGCTCGAATGACCTTCTGGCTGATCCTCCTCGGATTGGTGAAGCGGCGGAACGTTGCCGTGGGTATGGCTGTGGCATCGCTCGGCCTCGCAGCGTTAGTCATTTTCGCGATCCCCACGAGGTACGTCTCCGTGGCGACCGTGGTTCTCACAACGTCGCCGACGAACGACCAGTCGTTGGCCGGAGACCCCAACCAGCGTCCGATGATCAACCCGCTGCTCAACTTCAACGAGGGCCTCAAGATCGCGGTCACCATCCTCGTTCAGTCGATGAACACTCCCGAGGTTCTCGACCAGCTCGGCCTCGCCGAGGGTAGCCCGACCAGCGTGACGATCAGCGGTGACGGGGGTGCGGAGGTGCTCGGCGACAAGGGGCCCTTCCTGTTCTTCACCGGACAGAGCACCGTCTCCCCGGACGCCGCTAAGGACGCGGTCGTCCGAGCCGAGCAGCTCACCCGCGAAGTGCTGATCGACCGGCAGAGGGCGCTGAACGCCCCAGAGTCACAGCTGATCTCGCTGCTGTTCGTGGTTCCGCCTACCGAGGCGGTCGCCGATCACGGAGTCCAGATCCGCGGTACGGCCTTCGGACTCGGTCTCGGTCTCGGTCTCGTGGGCAGCCTCGGCGTCGCCTACCTGCTAGCGGTACTCCGCGAGAACCGTCGGGGGCGCCGCCGCGGCGGCGTTCCGGACGAGTCGGCGAAGCAGCTGGACATGTCGGCCGACCAGCTCGGCGCCGAGGATACGGTGGTGCTCAGACCGATAAACGGCAGTATTCCGGCGGCCTCGGCGCTGCCGCTCGACGACCCACCGGCCGCTACGGCCGGTCCCGCGGAAGCGGCGCCGCCGGCCGCGAGACCCTCCCCCATCCTTCGATCGACATCGACGCTCGGGAGGTACGACCAGGCTCGCCCGAGTGGCGGATCGGAGGATGAGGATCTCGCGAACGCGGAGTCCGCCGCGCTCCGGCTACCCGCAAGGTCGCTCGGGATGAACAATCACTCGGCAAACGGCTCACAGCGGCCACAGCCGGCGCGAGTGCCGGACAGGCCGAGCCCCTTCCCGAAACGGTGAGAGCGCAAGACGTCGGCCTCGGCGTCGGCTCGGGAAAGATGACGTCAGGTAGTTCACGATCGCCGGGAGACGGCGACGCAGGATTGCCGGGAGAGGATGGTATGGACTTCTGGGGAACCGTACTCGTCGTGTACCGACGGTGGTACATCGCCCTTCCCGTATTTCTGCTGTCCCTCTTCGCTGCTGCAGCAATGTACGCAGCGGCTCCTATCCGGTACTTCAGCTCTGCGACGATACTACTTACCACGCCGCCCACCGGCGGAACGGAATACGCTGACGGCAACCGACCGACGGCCACCAATCCGCTGCTGCTCTACAATGACGGGCTGAACCTCACGGGTGCCATGCTCATCCAGGCGATGCGCACGACGGAGTTCAGAAGCCGAATCGGCGCTCCCATGGACGGCACGAGCACGTTGGAAGTCAACAACGGGACCGAGAACCCCGAGCTGCTCATGAACGGGCCGTTCGTCTTCCTGAAGGTGGACAGCACGACACCCAAGGAGGCGCAAGAGCTCGTGCGGCGAGCCGTATCGGCGGCACGCGTGGAGTTGCGGCAGCGGCAGGCCACGCTCGGCACCCCGGCGTCCACGTACATCACGTTCACCGAGGTCGTCCCGCCTACGGCGGCGCAGGGAGGGCGGGGATCGGGGTCCCGGGCTGCGGCCGCGGCACTCGGGCTCGGGCTGATCACGAGCGTCACATTGGCGTTCGCCGCAGAGAGCGCGCTGCATACTCAAAAGCGTCTCCGGGCCCGCAGGTCCGCAGCAGCCGGCCTGCCGATCGAACCGCAACCCCGACCCGTGGCCGTCTGCACCGCGGACTACGCAACCGGCTACGCCGAGCCGACCAAGCCACACCATCATATCCCGGCGGCGGTTCCCTCCGGACGCGACGGCTGATCGCGTGATGACCGACGAGCACCTGCTCCTGAAGCGACAGCCGGCGGATGGCGCCACGATGGGCGCGATCTACGTGATGACCTTGACCGTCGTCCCGGCCAACCTCGTTCTCCGCGGCATACCCCTGGCTCTCACGCCTGCGAACGTCGTCGCCCTGGTAATGACTATCTGCTGGCTGTTCGCTCATTTCACCACCACCCTAGGAATGACGAAGGGGCGAAATCCGGTTCGGACAGCCCTGTATCTGTTCCTGGTCAGCGTGCTATCAACCTACTGCTACGTGATGTACCGATACCTGCCCAGCGACGAGATCAACTCCGCCGACCATAGTCTGGTCCTTATCGTCGCCCTTGTCGGCATTGCACTGATGGTCGGCGACGGCGTCCGCGGACGCCATCGCCTCGACCTGCTACTCCGGGCGGTGGTCATCGGATGTACGTGCGTCGCATTCGTTGGTGCGTTACAGTTCGTCCTCGGCTTCGACCTCAGTAGCTACCTTGCCCTGCCTGGTCTCCGGTCCACCGCCAAGTTCGGCTACGTATTCGAGCGCGCTGGCTTTCGTAGGGTCGCCGGGACGACCGGGAACCCGATCGAGTTCGGCGTGATCTGTGCGATGATCCTCCCCTTAGCGCTGTACTACGGCTTCCGGGGAAGAGCCCGGGGCGGAGCCCAATGGCCTTGGTGGGCCTGCAGTGCGCTTATCGGTGCCGGGCTCCTGTTCTCGGTATCTCGATCGGCAGTGCTCGGCATTTGCTGCGTCGCCGTGATCCTGTTCCTCGGCTGGCCGGCTCGCCGCAGGGTGGGGGCACTCGTCGTCAGCATGGTCTTCCTGGGGCTGACCAAGATCGCAATCCCTGGTCTACTGAGCGCGATCTACAGCCTTTTCAGCAACTTCTCAAACGATTCGAGCATTCAGTACCGTACGCACGACTACCCGGTCGCCGCCGCCGAGATCGCCAAGAGTCTTTGGCTGGGACGCGGCTTCGGTACCTTCTACGCGCCGAAGTACCTCGTCTTCGACAACCAGTACCTGCTGGCGCTGGTGGAAGGTGGGGTGATCGGGTTGGCGACGATGGTCGGGCTGTTCCTGGTCGGGCTGCTCACGGCCTTCCGCGCGATGCTCCGCACCGCCGACACCGAACTCCGTGACCTCGCGCTGACGCTCACGGCCTGCCTTATCGTGCCGATCGTCGGGGCGATCACGTTCGACCTCTTATCGTTCAAGACTGTGACCGGGATGCTGTTCATCCTCCTCGGGGCGGTTTGCTCCCTGTCCCGGACGGTCCGGGGGGAGGCTGGGGCCCCGGTAAAGTCGCGAGGTAGCCAGGTTGACCGGCAGTGATCGACCCCGCGTCGGGCGTTGAGGATGTCCTCGCGTGCTCTTTGTGGTCCTCGCAGGGGCCCGTGGACTCTGTGAGGACCACGAACGGCGCGCGGGTCGCCCGACAGTCGACGTCGGCGCCGGGCGTTGCCCCGGCTTGCCGGCCCAGGCCCAGCAAGCCACACGTGGACTTTGCCGTCTACAGTTCGACAGCGTCACCGGAAGGCTCTACGTCGGCGACGTCGGGAGCTACGCTGATTTCCCTCGGAGGAAGACGGAGCGCATTGACCAAGATGCACACTATGCGACCGTGGCATCCCAGCGCCATCCGCTTCCGACGGAAACTCGCCGTTGTGGCAGTCGTTGTTCTGGGCACACTCCCCGGCGGTTGTGCGTCGGGCGCAGTTCCCAGCGCCGGCGGAACCGGCGCGGCACCGACTACATCGACATTGACCAGCACCGCCGCGTCACCCACGACCATAATCGCCTCCCCGAACGGCACGGCGTCCCCATCCGACGTGCCACGGAGCGCATGGGAAGGCGGCCCGAGCTACTACCGGGACTTTCCGCAGGCTACTGCGGCCGGGTGGGCGGACCCGTCCTTTTTCCCGATTGGTGTCTGGTTCGCAGCGGTCCGGTCCCAGGAGGACGTCGACCTCGACAAGACTGCAGGCCTCAATACCTACGTCGAGCTAACCGACAACAGTGACATCACCCTGGTCTACCAGAACGGGATGTTCGCGATACCCAGTGGCATATCGTACGCCGGGCAGGGAAGTGAGACCGTCGGATGGCTTCTGGAGGACGAGGCGGACATGTTCGGCGGCCCAGGAAACGGGGAATGGACGGGCAACCACTCGGGCGAGGGCCCGATCTGCAGTCCGGAAGACGCCCAATGCGGGTATACCGTGATGAGAACCCGCGCTGCCAGTCACCCGAGCGACGGTCGCCTGCGCTACGCGAACTACGGCAAGGGCGTTTTCATGTGGGAGACCGATGCCGAGGCCGAGCCCTTCGTCAATGCCTACACAGACATTGTCTCCACCGATATCTACTGGTATACTGATCCCGGCATCTGCGAGGAGGCGGCGAACTTTGTCGGGATCCCCATGAGGCAATGCCGGCTGGCTGCGAACTACGGGGCCGTCATCGACCGTGAGCGGGATCTTGACGCGCGGGATGGGCGTCGCCAGCCTATCTACGCGTTCGTCGAGGCCGGCGCACCGTTCGACTCAGGCGGTGCGATCACGGCGAACCAGCTGGCTGGCGCTGTCATGAGTTCCCTCATCCACGAGGCGAGGGGAATCATTTACTTTAGCCAAAGCTTCGGCGGGTCGTGCATCACCCAGCATCTGCTTCGGGATAGCTGCGGTGTCGCCGCCCGGTCGGCAGTGACCAAGATCAACGGGCAGATCAAGCAGCTTGCACCGGTGCTCAACGAGCAGTCCTACCAGTATATTTTCAACCCGGGACTGGACACCATGATCAAGGAGCACGACGGTTCCTATTACGTCTTCACGATGCTGAAGCGTGGCACCAGCCCTGGTTCGCACACCTTGACGCTGCCGTCGTGGATGGGTGGGTCCAAGGCAGAGGTGCTGTTCGAGAACCGGACGGTGCCGGTCTCCGTGACCTATCAGCTCACCGACACGCTTTCCGCGGAGTGCAGCTACCACATCTATAAGATCACCCCGTGATTGAGCGGGTAGGAGCGGGTTGGTTATCAAGTTCGGTTTCGACGGGCGTGGCAACCGCGCCAAATTGCCCAGGTGCGATGTGCGGTCACCCGCGAAAGGCGTGCAGCCGGTCGGACGAGCGCACGAGCGCCAGCACCCCGGCACCGGTCACGCAGCGGCTCTGACACGCAGCGGCTCTGAGGACCTCGCCGAGCGTCACGGCACGGGTAGGCGAGGTCGATGAGCGCGCCGTGGCGCTTGCGGAACAACCCAACCGGGTTCAGGGCGAGAGGGCGTCCCGAGGTCCATGGAACTTCGGTGGTGGCCCGGTGATCATCAGGCGGTGTTGACGGGTTCAGTATGCTCGGTCGGCACCGACAGGTTGGGTGACGCGCTCGAGCGTGTCGCGCAGGGATCGTAGGTGCAGGTGGCCATTGACGCGGCGGAACTGGGTGCCGGCCTTGGCCGTCCCCGCGGCGCACCAGCGGAACGCCATCGTCTCGTCACGCCAGCGCTTTGACGTTGTTCGGGTGAGTGCGGCAGATGGAAATCATTGACTCGATGGCGTTGGTCGAGCGGAAGGTACGCGCGAGGGTGGGCGCCATGTTCAAGCGGAGCACGGTCCGGGTCTCGGCCATGCCTCGCGCAGACTGGCCGCCGCGCCGGGGGTGGGTACGATCGAACTCGGCGGCCAGCGCGGTCAGCTCGGCCTCGCCGGCCAGTGCGAAGTCGGCGTGATAGGCCCGGCGCATCTTGGCTGCGACGGTCGAGGGAGCTTGTCCCGTAGCCGATCTTGAACGTTTCTGGGCGTTCTCCGTCGAGCCCGCCACCAGCGACAACGGGTGCTTGGTGCCGTCGATGTCGATGCCCAGGGCGACCACGCAAGTGTGTTCGCCGAAGTGCACCCCGTCTACCATGACCGTCATCAGGTCCAATGTGGACCGGGCTGCGGCGAGCAGCTCGGCCAGCGCGGTCTCGGTCGCGGCGACGAACCGCCGCGACACCGTCGACTTGGAGGTGGACGTGGCCGCCCGTTCGGTGCGTTCACCCACCGGCTCCAGGCCGACCGGGTAGCGCCGCGTCGACAGCCCGGTGAGCATCCGGTCCATCACCATCCGCCCAGGATCTCGGTCGAGGGGAACAGCTCGTAGGCGGTACTGCCAGCTCTCCGGAGCCATCGACCGCGCGCATCCGCGACCGTGTCACCGGCATGCCTACCCCATGGCAGGTCTCAGGTGGGGGACCGCCACCCAAGTTCCACGAGAGCCGGGACAACCTCCAGGGCGAATAGGTTTGGATTGGCGATGGAGCACGCTGCCAGCGTGCTCCATCGCCTATGCGGGCTTGTATCAG
>JBBSGM010000109.1:0-13855 GCA_038254065.1 Mycobacteriales bacterium
CGCCCGTTCATCGGACGCTCCGGACATCGACCCGGTCACCGCTGCGTGCAACGTGCCGGTCGCCATCCCGCGCCGTCGCCTCGTCGGTGTGCTCGGCCCCCAGGGTCGGTGCGGCCAGCGCGATCTGCGACGTCGTCGGCCGGCCCGCGGTGACCTGCACAACCGTCGCCACCGGCGCGTACCCCCTGGCGGTGAGGGTATAGCTGCCCTCGGCCAGGCCGTCGAAGGCGAACGAGCCGTCGGCGTCGGTGACCGTGGAGCCGACCACGGCCCCGGTCGGGCCGACCAGCGTGGCCAGTGCCTCGCCGACACCGCGCCCGGTGCTCGCCGCGACGACGGTGCCGAGCAGCCGGGCCCGGCGCGGCAGCTCGACGTCGCGCTCGGTGCTGGTCCCGGCCGGCAACAACACGCTCACCGCGGCCGGCTGGTAGCACGAACCCGCTGCGGTGAGGGTGTACTGCCCGTCGGGCACCCCGGCGATGTGGTACCGGCCCACGGTGTCCGAGACCACGGTCGCCGCGACGTCGCCCCGTACGTCGATCAGGGTGACGGCGATGCCCGCCACCGGGCAGCTGCCGCCGGCCAGGTCCGCGGTCCGGATCACGCCGTGCGCCCCGCTCACCCCGGTCAGCGTCACGTCGTGGCGGACCGGGCAATCGGCCACCGCGACCATCACGGCGTGCGGTGGGAACGTGCCCGATGCTGCCACGATCAGGTAGGTGCCGGCGTGCGGGACGGGCAGTCGGTAGCCGCCGTCGCTCGCCGTGGCGGTGCGAGCCTCCTGCCGGCCCGCCGGATCGGTGACCGTGACCACCGCGTCGGCGAGCCCGGTCCCGTCCGCGCGCCACACGGTACCGACGATCTCCGGTCCGGAATCCGGCGGAGCCGGCACCGCGGTCGCCGTGAGGGCCGGTTGCCCGTTGTCGAGGTGGCCGTTTCTCGCCGCCGGCCCACCACCCTTGGTAGCACCGACCGCTCTGGGTCGCGGCCACGGCCTGCCGTTCCGGGGCTCGGCCGACGCGCTGACCGCGATGCCCGGGGCGGGTGGTGCCTCAGGCGGGGTTCCCGGAAGGCCCGCGACGGCCGGCTGCCGGGGAGATCTGGTGGTTTCACCTTCCGGCTCGACGGGTGGCTCAAAATCGGTCTCGGCAACGGCAGGCTCCTCTTCCGGCCGGTGTCTGGAAAATCGGCGCAGGGTGGGGCTGACCGTGACGACCACCGTGATGGCCGCCATCCCTGCCGCGCACACCAAGACCGCACGGCTGCCGGGCACAGCCTCGACCAGGAAGCCCCCCAGCGCGGGGCCCGCAGTGGCTGCGACGCCGCTGAGCACCCCCAGGACCGCGCTCAACCGGCCACGCATGGCGTCCTCGGCCATGAGCATCTGCTCGGTGATGATCGTCGTATTCGCCGTCGGAGGAAGCAGCGCCATGGCGGCGAAGAGCGCTCCCATGAGATAGCCGTTGTGGATGACGATCGCGACCGGGGTGAGCAGCGTCAGCGCCCAGAAGACCGCGGCAATCGATGCGTACGGACTCAGCACCCGGCACGCATAGGGGGCCAACAGGGAACCGAGGACTCCGCCCACCCCCAGCATCGCCGCCATGACGCCGATCTCCCCAGCCGGAACGCCCCGCTCTGCGGCCAGCACGATGATGAGGACGTAGAAGGCGCTGAAGAAGAGGTTGAGGACGACCGCGCACAGCATCGTCACCCGCACCGGGGGGACCCCCCACACCCAGCGCAAGCCGGCCACGATCTCGCGGCCGAGATGGCGCACCGGTGCGCGCCGCTGCTCACGTGGCGGAATGCGGAGGAACGCCAACCCGACGAACGCCACGGCGTGGGTCAGCACCTCGACCGCGAACGGCACGGCTCTCCCGACGGCGAACAAGAACCCGCCAGCTGCCGTCCCCGACAGCTGCCCCAGCCCGGACCGTGCGGAGTTCATGGCCACCGCAGTGGAGAGCTGCTCGGCCGGTACCAGATGCGGCAGGCACGCCTCCTCGGCTGGTCCGAACAAAGATCCGGACACCCCGAGCACCGCGGCCACCACCACCATGTGCGCGACGCTGGGTACGTTCCACCACAGGGCGCCGACGAGGCTGGCGGCCGCAGCCGCCTCCGCCGCTTCGCAGCACAGCATGACCTTCTTACGGGACCAGCGGTCGACCAGCGCTCCCGCCGGCAAGCCGGCGATGAGCTGCGCCGCGGCGGCGGTCCCCAGCACGAGTCCGGACACCGCCGCCGAGCCGGTGATCGCGAGCACCAGGAGCGGGAAAGCGATCATCGATCCATTGATGCCGAACTCGGACAGCGCCTGGGTGGCCCACAGCAGGCGATAGTTGCGGTTGCGGGACAACGGAACGGTCATCGGGTCTCCCGCGCCCACGGAGCCACGATCACCTGGTGCCCCGACAGTCCCGCGGCTCAGCCACAGACATCCGATACGAGGTGGCGAACGTGGTCGTCTCGGTCGGCCCGTAACCGTCCACCACCGTCAGGTCCGGGCAGGTCGCCAGCACCCGACGCACCGCAACCGCGGGCATCACGTCCTCACCGGCTCACACCTCACGCACACCCGTCAGGCCCTCCGGAACGTCCTGCGCCATGATCCGGAACAATCCGGCGCTCAACCAGGTCCTCGTCGTTCCGTAGCACTTCGTACCTCGCGTCGTCATCCATCGCGGTGTCTCCTTCCTCCGCGAATCGGTATCACTGTCACAGCTTCGTGCGGCTGCGCAAGGCCGGGGGCTGTTTCTGGCCTCGCGAGGCGCCGCGTCGCGCCGCCTCGGCGCCGTCATGGTATGTCCCAGCACAGTGCAACTCCGGGGCAAGTGCGAAACCTGATCTTGCAACGTCGGCATTGGAGACGACTTCGGCGACTCCTGGCACGGTAGTCCAATTGTGTAGCGCGTCGATGACGGCGCGGTGGACAGCCTCGGCCGTGAAGTTGCCCGACAAATACTCACGCACGAGGGGCCGGGTGTCCACGAAAAGGATTTCACCAGGCCGCCTCTTTGCTTTGTCGACGACGACGAGCACGGCGTCTTGCATCTTGATGACACCACTGCGCGCGAGCCGGCGGGGCCAAGAAATCTCCCACGGGCAGAGAATAACGGCCTCAATCAGGTCGGATTCCACGAAACCCTGCCGTACCTCGACTTCGGTGAGTTCGTCATCGCGGCTCATCGCTCCGCGATCGAGCATGACGACCATGCGACCGGTGGCTTCGAGATGAGCCAGCACGTGCTGCATCCAGATCCAATCGCCATCGCTAGACGGCCAGCCATAAAGGAAACGCCCAAAACGCTCATTACGGTAGATCGCTTCGGACACCACACGATTCCACGGTGGGCTGGCGACTGCCAGGTCGAAGCGTTGTAGCCGACCGTTCACATCAACGAAGGCGGGTTGCCGTATACTCGACCCTAGCTTCAGAGTCATGTCGAGGCCGTGCAACTTCCGATTAGCGGCTGCGGCAACGAAGGAAACCGGGTCGATCTCTTGCGCGAAGATCCGAGTTCGATCACCAGGGGCACGCCGTGCGGCATTGTGCACCGCACGAGGAAGTCGGCCAGAGCCGCAGCACGGGTCATAACAAGACATCCCAGGCTCGGGCCGGCACAGCTCCCCAACGAGACGGGCCAGGCGGCGCGGCGTCGTCAGGTACACGACGGATAATACTAACAACATCAAGTACGTTAGCGATCCGATGGCGGCGAGCTGGAAGGCTCGGTATCTGAGTCTCATAGATCCTCATCTCTACTCGTCGATGAACTGCTTGGTAAGCGTGCAGTGGCCAGGCGCAGCATGCTGGCCTCCTTGCCACCTGCTGCCGGCCCACTGACACCTCGTGACCGCCAGCTCTGGTCGCCCATCTGTTGGCTCCCTTTGCCAATGTGCATCGTTGACATCGACAGGCGCTTGGCCCACGCTCTGATGCTGCTGCTGCCGGCGACCGTCGCGAAGGCGGCACGGCAGCTGGGTGCCGGGGAAACGTGCACAGATAGGACTGAGTACGCCCGCCGGCAAACCGATGAGCAGTGCTGCAGCGGCGCTGGTACCCTGCACGAGTCCGGATGCCGCTGCCGTGCCGGTCAGCGACAACACTAACAGAGCGAATGCGATCCTCGAGGCATTCACGCCAAATTCCGACAGCGCCTGGCTGCCCCACAACAGTCGATAGCCGCGGTTGCGAAGGAGCGGAGCAGTCATCGACTCTTCCCCCGCCCGTCCTGCGTGACACGCCGAAGAGCATCGACGGAGTCACCAGCGACGGACTCCACCGTGGACTGATCGTGCGAGCCAGGCGGAGCCCAGTCGGCCAGCTCGAATTTCGCGATCACCTGTTGCCCCGACAGTCCCGCGCGATCCCCCGAAGAGCGTCGAGGAAACTCTCCGCAACCGTCTGCACCGTCGACCGCTCATGCAGGTCGGGGTGGTAGTACCAGGAGAACGCCAACCTGCCGCCTTCGACTCCGCCCACGACATCCAGCAGATGCGCACTTCGATCGAGGGGGTCGTGGTCCTGGCCGAACGAGCCGTGCGTCGCCCGGTAGAGGTCGGTTCCCGGCTCCTGCGGCCCGCTGTCCCACTGGCCGAGGTAGTTGAACGCGATCTGCGGGCCGGGCGCGCTGGACAGACGTTCACGTGCCGCCGGAGAGCCGAGGTAGCGCAGCGCCCCGAAGCCGAGCCCGTTGCCGGGAATGGCTCGGAGTTGCCGCCGCACTGACTTGATCAGACCACGCCAGCCGGGCTCGTCTCCGTCGGGCATCTCGAGTGCGACGGGGCTGATGGTCGTGAACCACCCCACCGTCCGGGAAAGGTCGACATCCTCGAGGACATCCTCGAGGACATCCTCGCGGCCATGGCCCTCCAGGGCGATCGAGACCCTGCTGCGCCCCGTCCACCGCGACAACGCCCACGCGAGTGCGGTGAGGAGGACGTCGTTGATCCGCGTGCGGTAGGTGGCAGGTGCCGTACGCAGCAGGGCTTCGGTCTCCTGCGCGCTCAGCGCGACCGACACCACCCGGGCCGGGACCGGGTGCTCCGATCGCGAGTGGTCCACAGGCAACTCTGCGCTCTCGAGTGCCGCGGCCCAGTGCTCCAGCTCGTGGTCCAGGCCACCCGCGGCCACGTACTGTTCGAGCCGCCGGGACCAATCACGGAACGAGGTGGTCTTGGATCCGAGATCAACACCCTCGCCGCGCGCGGCCTGCTGGTAACCGGTGTCGATGTCGTCGAGCAGGATGCGCCAGGACACCCCGTCGACGACCAGGTGATGTGCCACCAGCAACAGGTACGGCGATCGCCCCGCGCCGAGCACGAACAGCACCGCCTGCAGCAGCGGTCCACGCCCGAGGTCGAACCCCGCATGGACGTCGTCGGCGATCTTCTCCATCACCAGGGGCTGCTGCCCGTCATCCAGATCGGACAGGTCATGCCGCTGGAGCACCAGCCCGAGCTCGACCCCAGTGTTGTGCTGGCGCCAGCGTCCATCGATCAGCTCGAACCGCATCCGCAGAACGTCATGGTGCACCAGCAACGCTTGGAGTGCCTGCCGCAGGGCCGGCTCGTCGAGCTCTTCGGTCAGCTCCACGAGAACTGACTGGTTGAAATGATTCGGGTTGGCTGGGTGCCCGTCGAAGAACCAATGCTGAATCGGAGTGAGCGGAACCGGGCCGACGACCGGTTGTCGCTGCGCATCGCCGGTCTTCGTCGCGGTGACGACCGACGCAATTAATGCGACGGTCTGGTGCGTGAAGAGATCCTTGGTCATGAAGAGCAGGCCGGCCGTGCGGGCCCGGGACACCACCTGGATACTCAGGATGGAGTCGCCACCCAGCTCGAAGAAGTTGTCGTGCACGCCGACCCGCTCCACGCCGAGGACATCGGCCCAGATCTCGGTGAGGGCGGCCTCGATTGGGTTGCTCGGGGCCACGAACCGCGTTTCCGACTCCGGCGGGAGCCCGGGGTCCGGTAGGGACCGGCGATCCACCTTCCCGTTGGGGCTCGTCGGCAGCGCGTCCAGCACCACGAACGCCGACGGCACCATGTAGTCGGGTAGTTCCAGACCGAGCAATTCCCGTAGGGCGGCAGTGCTCAGCGAATCCGTTGGGGAGGCAGAGGCAGACACCACGTAGGCCACCAGGCGCTTGTGGCCTGAGTCCTCCTGGCGAACCGCCACGACGGCGTCGGCGACCTCCGGGTGCCGCCGCAGCACGGACTCGATCTCGCCCAGCTCGATGCGGAACCCGCGGATCTTGACCTGCTCATCGACCCGGCCGACGAACTGCAGCTCCCCTCCCGCGGTCCAGCGCACCAGGTCCCCGGTGCGATACATGCGCGAGCCCGGCGCTCCGAACGGGTTGGCCAGGAACCGGCCGGCGGTCAGGCTCGGACGGTTGAGATAGCCGCGAGCCAACCCGCCACCAGCCACGTACAGCTCACCGGGAACACCGACCGGAACCGGTTGCAGGGCGCCGTCGAGCACGTACACCGTGGTGTTCCAGATCGGCCGGCCGATCGGCGGCGCCTGGCCGGCGGTCAGCGGTTCGCTCCACGTGGACACCACGGTCGACTCGGTCGGTCCGTAGGCGTTGATCATCCGCCGGTCCGGAGCCCAGCGGTCGACCAGGGCGGCCGAGCACGCATCGCCGCCCACGATCACGGTCCGTAGGTCCGGGATGTCCGCCGGACGGACGGTGGCCAGCGCCACCGGCGGGATCAGCGCGTGAGTGACCCCCTGCGTCGCCACGACCTCCGCCAGATGGTTGCCGACCAGCGGGCCCGCAGGCGGCACCACCAGCACCGCCCCGACCGGCAGGGACATGCACAGCTCCAGCACCGAGGCATCGAAGCTCGGCGAGGAGAACTGCAGCACCCGGTCACCGGGTCGCACCGCGAACCGATCCACCTCCGCCGCGGCGAAGCTGGCCAACCCGACGTGCGAGACCACCACACCCTTGGGCCGCCCGGTCGATCCCGAGGTGTAGATCACGTAGGCCGGGTTGAGCAGGGTCAGCGGAGCCGACCGGTCGGCGTTGGTTGGACTGGTGTCCGGCATCGAACCCAGCGCGGCGACGACGCCAGGCTCGTCCAGCACCACCAGCGGGGTCGGATCGGCGACGACGGGGACCAGGTCACTGCGGGTCAGGATCAGCACGGGCCGGGCGTCGTCCAGCATGAACGCGATCCGCTCCGCAGGGTAGGCGGGATCGATTGGCAGGAACGCCGCGCCGGCTTTGAGGACGGCAAGCTGGGCGATCACGATGTCCACCGAGCGGGGCAGCGCGAGCGCGACGACCTGCTCGGGGCCCGCCCCACCGCTGATCAGCAGATGGGCCAGCCGGTTCGCCTGCGCGTCGAGTTCGGCGTAGCTCAGTTCCCCGCCGTCGAACACCAATGCCGGTGCCCGGGGAGTCCTCGCCACCTGTTCCTCGACGAGCGCTGGCCACGTCCGCGCCGGCACGTCGCGATCGGTGTCGTTCCAGTTCTCGAGCACCCGGTGCCGCTCGGTGGCGGTGAGTATCGGCAGCTGGGACACCGGCCGGTCCGGCGCGGCGGCGATCCCGTCGAGCAGCACCTCGAGATGCGCCGCCAGGCGTTCGATCGTGGCCGCGTCGAAGAGATCGGTGTTGTAGGTCAGCGCGCCGTGCAGGCCGCCGTCGACCTCCTGGAACTCGATGAGGACATCGAAGCTCGCGCTCACCCCCGGCAGCTCCAGCTCCTCGACCTCGAGGCCGAGCAGACCGTCCGGGACCCGGCCGGGAATGTTCTGCAGCACCACCATGGCCTGGAACAACGGGGTGCGGCTGGGGTCGCGTTCCGGATGGAGCTCGTCCACCAGTCGTTCGAAAGGCATGTCCTGGTGGGCGAAGGCCTCCAGGACGGTGCCCCGCACCTGGTCGAGGAACCGGGTGAAGCTGCAGTCGCCGCGCACGGTGGAGCGCAGCACGAGGGTGTTGACGAAGAACCCGACGAGATGCTCCAACTCGCTGCGCTCGCGGCCCGAGGTGACGGTGCCCACGGCCACGTCGTCCTGCCCGGACCACCGGCCGAACAGCACCTGGCACGCCGCGACCAGGGTCATGAACAACGTGCTGTTCCGCTGTTGACCCAGCACCTTGAGCCGCTCCGTCACGCCCGTTGACACCCTGAACTCGTGTGCGATGCCGGCAGTGGTGCGAATCGCCGGCCGTGGCCGATCGGTCGGCAGTTCCAACGGTGCGATGGCGGAGAGCTGCCGCTGCCAGTAGCCGAGCTGCTCCGCCACGACCGCGTCCGACAACCGGTCACGTTGCCAGCTCGCGAAGTCCGCATACTGCACCGGCAGCGCCGGTAGATCGGCCACCTCACCGCGCAGCGCCGCTGCATACAGCGCGCCGAGCTCCTCGACGAGCACCCCCATCGACCAGCCGTCGGTGACGATGTGGTGCATGATCATCATGAGCGCATGCTCCTGGGCGGCCAACCGCACCAGCCGCAGCCGCAGCAGCGGACCTGTGCGCAGGTCGAAGGGGTCGGCGCTCTCCTGCGCCAACACCCGACCCAACTCGACCTCGCGCTGCGCCTCGGGCAGACCGGAGAGGTCCAGCACCAGAACGTGCACCTCGCCCGGCTCGTGCGTCACCTGCACACCCCGGCCGTCCACCGCGTCGAAGGTGGTACGCAACGACTCGTGCCGTGCCACCAGGCCGGTCAACGCCGCATCTAGTGCAGCGACGTCCAGCGCACCCCGCAATCGCACCGCCAGCCGGGTGACGTACTCGGTGCTGTCGGGTTCGAACTGGTCGAGGAACCACAACCGCTGCTGAGCAAATGATAACAGCAACGTGCGATCGCGCGGCACGACCGGGATCCCGGACAATGCGACAGCGTTACCGGCCCCGACGTCCGAGGCGATCACGCCCGCCAGTCCGGCGACCGTGGGATAGGTAAATACCGCCCGCGGAGACACCTCCACCTCCAGCGCCGCCCGCACCCGCGAGATCACCCGGATACTCAGGATCGAATCCCCTCCGAGTTCGAAGAAGTTGTCGTCGACCCCGATCCGCTCCACGCCCACGACCTCGGCCCAGATCTCGGCGACGACCCGCTCGACTTCGGTACGGGGCGCCACATACCGTGATCCGGCGGCCTCGGTGAACTCCGGGGCTGGCAAGGCCCGCCGGTCCAGCTTCCCGTTCGCGTTCAGCGGCATCTGGTCCAATGTCACGAACGCCGACGGCACCATGTAGTCGGGCAGCACGTTACGGAGGAACCCGCGCAGCTCGGCGACGTCGAGGGCCCCGCCGGCGGTCGGCACCAGGTAGGCCACCAGCCGCCTGTGTCCGGAGTCCTCCTCCCCGGCGATCACGATCGCCTCGGCTACGGACTCGTGGGCCAGCAAGGCCGCCTCGACCTCACCCAGCTCGATGCGGAACCCGCGGATCTTCACCTGGTGATCTGCCCGGCCCAGGTACTCCAGCTCACCCGTGGTGCTCCACCGCACGACGTCCCCGGTGCGGTACAACCGCGAGCCAGGCTGCCCGAAGGGATCGGCCACGAACCGCTCCGCGGTCAGGCCCGGACGGTTGAGGTAGCCGCGCGCGAGGCCGCGACCGCCGAGGTAGAGCTCGCCGGGCACGCCGGGGGGCACCGGGCGCAGCGATGCGTCGAGCACGTAGACCCGGACGTTGGTGATCGGCCGCCCGATCGGCGGCGCCTGTGCGCGGTCGGTTCCGTCGGAATACCACGCGGTGGCGTACACCGTAGCCTCGGTCGGACCGTAGATGTTGGCGATTCTGCTCCCCGGAATGGCCTTCTGGATCTCGCGCACGGCCCGCGCGGAGAGCGCCTCACCGGCGAGTACTACGTTCCGGGCGGCCACCGCCACGCTGCCCTGGGCCAGGACTTGGGCAAACGCTGACGGCACTGCGCTGACCAAGCTCGCCTTCCACCCACCGGGGCGAGACTCGGCCAAGCTGAGTAGATCCGCGACCAGCTCAATGCTGCCGCCGAGCATCAGCGGGCAGAAGATCTCGAACACCGAGACGTCGAAGTTCAGCGAGGTCGACGCCACCACCCGCGACAGCCCCGAGGCGCCGAACTCCGCTGCGGCCCAACCCACGAGATTGACGACGCTGCGCTGCGCGATCACCGCCCCCTTCGGCCGCCCCGTCGACCCCGACGTGTAAATCACATATGCCGGGTTCTCCACCGACAACGGTGAAATCCGATCCGCGTCAGTCACATCTCCCGCAGCGTGAGCCGAGATCGCCTCGGCCGTCTCGGGCCCGTCCAGTAGCAACCGGGCCACCCCTGACACCACCGGCACCCGATCCGCGACATCACTGGTCGTTACCACCAACGACGGCTGTGCATCCCCGAGCATGAACTCGATCCGCTCCGCCGGATACCCTACGTCGATCGGCACATATCCCGCCCCCGACTTCAGCACCGCCATCAACGCCACAACCAGATCAACCGAACGTGGCAGCGCCAACGCCACAAACCGCTCCGGACCCGCCCCACATTCGATCAACGCCCGGGCCAACCGGTTCGCCCGCGCATCCAGCTCGGCGTAAGACAGCTCGACATCACCGCAGACCACCGCGGTGTCCTCGGGCGTGCGTCGCACCTGCTCGGCGAACAGGCTCGACACCGTCCCCGCCGGCAGTTCGCAATCTGTGTCGTTCCACTCCACCAGCACCCGATGCCGCTCACTCTCGGACATCCACGGCAGCTGGGAAACCGGCTGCGCCGCGTCGTCGGCGATACCCGCCAACAGCAGGCGAAGCTGACCGGCCATGCGCTCGACGCTGGCGGAGTCGAACAGCTTCGGGTCGTAGGCGAGGTCGAAACCGAGCCGCTCCTCCAGGTAGGCGATCAGGGTCAAGGGGAAGTTCGTGGTGTCCAGCGCCTGCACGTCGTCCACCCGCAGGCCGGCGTCGTCCGCCGATGTGTCCGCGATCGGGTAGTTCTCGAACACCACCACGCTGTCGAACAGGTTGGTGCCGCCGGGCAGATCACTCCAGGCCTGCAGCTGGGCCAGCGATGCGAAGTCGAAGTTCCGGGACTCGACCTGCTCGTCCTGCAACCCGCGCAGCCACGAGATGACGCCCTGCCCGTCGGGCACCGTGACCCGGGTCGGCACCGTGTTGATGAACATGCCGACCATCTCTTCGACACCGGGCAGCTCGGCCGGTCGGCCCGACACCGTCGTCCCGAAGACCACGTCACTCTCGCCGCTGTACCGCGACAGCAGCAGCGCCCACGCTCCCTGCATCACGGTGTTCAACGTCAGCCCGCTGCGCCTGGCCACCCGATGCAACCGGCTGGACTGATCGAGGGGCAGCTCGACGTGCACCGACTCGGAGGACTCGGCTCGGTGCGCCTCGATTACCTGCCGGTCGTAGGGCAACGGAGTAGGCGACTCGACACCCGCCAACACCCGCCGCCAGTACCGCTCGGCCAGCCCGACGTCCTGTTCGGACAGCCACTGCAGGTACTCCCGGAACGGACGCCGCGTCACCAACCGCGGAGCCCGCCGGGCGACGATCGCCGCGTACTGCTCCCACACCTCGGCGAACACCTGGGACAGGCTCCAGCCGTCGAGCAGGATGTGGTGTGAGGTCAAGACCAGCAAGACCTCGTCGTGGGACAGTCGGGAGAGGGCCAGTCGCATCAGCGGAGGTCGGGTCAGGTCCATCCCGGCCGCGCGGTCCTCGGCCAGCAACTCCCGCAGCTCTCGAGCCCGGTCCTCGTCCGACAGGTAGCGCCAGTCGTGGTGCGCCACCGGCACCACGACCTTGCGGTGGACGGTCTGCAGCGGCTCAGCCACGCCGTCCCACACCACGCAACTGCGCAGCACCGACGTCCGGTCCACCACCCGCTGCCACGCTTCGCCGAACGCCTGCGGATCCGACATCCCCGACAGCTGAATCCGGAGCTGGTCGAGGTAGGCGCCCGACTCGGCGTCGACCAGGCTGTGGAACAGCATGCCGGCCTGCAGCGGTGTGAGCGGGTAGATGTCCTCCACACTGCGCCCGTCACCGACGATCCGGTCCACGGCTGCCTGGTCGAGGCGAGCCAGCGGGAAGTCCGACGGGGTGCGCCCACCCGTATCCGGCCGGGCGCAGTGCGCCACGATCTCCCGCAGCGCCTCGATCATCTCGTCGGCCAGCCGCCGCACCGTTGCCTCGTCGTGCACCTGGCTGGAGTAGGTCCAGTCCAGCTCCAGCTCTCCGTCCTCGACCAGCCCGATGACGTCCAGCAGGTGGGTGCGAGTGGTCTCGGGAGCAAACTCCTGCCCGATGTCGTCGCACCGGGCGCGGTAGAGCCCCTCGGGGCCCGACGCCGCGTCCCACTGGCCGTGGTAGTTGAAGGAGATCTGCGGCAGCGGACCGTCGCGCAGGGCGCCGGCCGCCGAGCCGGGTGCGCTCAGGTACCGCAGCGCGCCGTAGCTCAGGCCCCGATGCGGCACCGCCCGGAGCTGCTCCTTGATCGACTTGAGCACCTCACCCCAGTCGCCGGACGGCATCGTCAACGCGACTGGGAACTCCGTGGTGAACCAGCCAACGGTGCGCGAGGTGTCCACCCCGTCGAGGATCTCCTCGCGACCATGGCCCTCCATACCGATCAGCACCGCGTCGTGCCCGGTCCACCGGGTCAGCACCCGGCCCAGGGCACTGAGCAGCACATCGTTGACCTGCGTGCGGTACACCCCCGGCACCCGATGCAACAACGCATCGGTCTCCTCCCGGCGGAGCCGGACCGAGACGACGCCGCCGGAGGCGAACGTGTTCGGCCCACCGCGATCCACGGGCACGTCCACCGGCGCGGCAGCGGGCACCGTCGTCCAGTACGCGAGGTCGTCATCGAACCCACCGGCCTGGACGTGCTCGGTCAGCCGCGAGGACCAGTGTCGGGAAGCGGCGGTCTGCGGACCGAGGTCGGCCGTTCGACGAGCAACGACCTGCTGGTAGGCCGTCTCCAGGTCACCGAGCAAGATCCGCCAGGACACGCCGTCGACCACCAGGTGGTGAACGGTCCAAAACAGTCGGGGTGCGCGTCCGGGTCCACGGGTGAACAGCATCGCCCGCAGTAGCGGACCGCTCGTGACGTCGAGGCTGGCCTGGGCCGCGAGTGCGGCTTTCGCCATGGCGATCTGCTGACCGTCATCGTCGAGATCGGAGAGATCCCACCGCGCAAACACGTCGACCGATCCGGCGGGGGCGACGTCCTGGCGCCACTCGCCGTCGATGAGTTCGAACCGCATTCGCAGCGCGTCGTGGTGCGCTACGACCGCATCGACGGCCCGGGCCAGCGCCTCGGCGTCGACCTCGTCGGGCAGCTCGACCAGCATCGACATGGTGAAGTGGCGCAACACTCCGTGGGTGGCGAAGAACCACCGCTGGATCGGAGTGAGCGGCGCGGGCCCGACGACCACCTCGGGGTCCACCGGCTGGGGCACCGACTGCATGTCGACGCCTTCGGCGAGCGCGGCGATGGTCTGGTGCAGGAAGATGTCCTTGGACGTCATACGCAGGCCGGCCTTCCGGGCCCGGGACACCAGCTGGATGCTCAGGATCGAATCGCCGCCGAGCTCGAAGAAGTTGTCCTCCACCCCAACCCGCTCGATTCTGAGCACCTCCGACCAGATACGAGCGAGCTCCCACTCGGCCGGCGTGCGCGGGGCGACGTACCGGGACTCCAGCTCCGGTTGCGCGTCGGGTGCGGGCAGTGCCCGGTGGTCCAGCTTGCCGCTCGAGGTCAACGGCAGCTCATCGAGTGCGACGAACGCCGAGGGCACCATGTAATCGGGCAGGTCCCGCTTCAGCCAGGACCGCAACTCCGCACCACCGGGTGC
>JBBSGM010000110.1:0-13535 GCA_038254065.1 Mycobacteriales bacterium
CAGCGGGCGCAGCGACCTGTCCTGGGAGGAGTCAGTGCGCCTCGACCTGCGGTACGTGGAGAACTGGACGCTGGCGATGGACGCGCTGATCCTCTGGAAGACGTTCGGCACCCTCATCCGGGGTAGCGGGGCCTACTGACCGCCGCGCATCCACGTGTCGCCAGGCCAACGTTCCGCTCTCATCGGCCGAGTGCGTCGGCATGCAGGTACGCGAGATGTCGTTGCACGGGGTGCTCCTGTTTCTTCCGACTCCGCACCGCGACGACCGCGGACTCTTTACCCGGACCTTCGACAGCCGCATCGCAACCACGCATGGTCTGCAACCCGCCCGGTTCGTCCAGGGCAGCCAGTCCCGGTCCCGTTGCGGGACGGTACGCGGCCTGGCGCCGTGCGACGTGATGACTCGGATCTGGACGTTCGCTGGCCGTTGCCGGTCGCGGCGATCAGCGAACGAGACCTCGCCGCGGGCACCTGGGCAGACTTGTCTCGCCGGCTGACCGCGGGCAACCGGCGGACGGCCAAGGACCGCGTGTAACACAGCCCTGTCACCGACGAACGAATTAGGGGCGATGGCTGTCCGACCCCAGCACGGTCACCTGGGTATGCACCTCGCTGCTCGGTCGCCACCGTCGGTTCGTCGAGGAGAAGGTGGCGGTGTCGGCCTGCCCGGCCCGTCCGAGGGGGGATCATCATGGCTCGCGAGAACACTGGCGACGTGCTGCGGTTGGCGCCTGTGGAGCGGCCGGTCGGACTCCGGGCCGCCCACGAGCTGCTCGACCTCGGCCGTCGGCGCCGGGTCACCGTGGTGATCGGCGCGGCGGGCTGGGGCAAGACCACCGCCGTGGCCTCCTGGGCGGGCCGGACCACCACCGCGTGGCTGTGGCCCTGCAGTACCTGGCAGCAGTCCGCGAGCCGGTTCCTGCTGAGCGTGGTCGAGATCCTCGAGCCACACACCGCGGGCGGCCCGCCCTCGCTCACCGAACCTGACGACACGATCACGCACGCTGTGCTCACAGCCTGCAACTGGTTGCGGACATCGCTGCACGATGACCTGGTGCTCGTCCTGGACGACGTCCAGGACTGCCCCGGTGATGTCACCCGCGTCATCGAAGAGCTCTGCCGACACGCCCCGAGCCGGCTGCACATCGTGCTGATGTCGCGCCGCGAGCTGCCGTTCTCCCTGGAACGGCTGCGCGGCCAGGGACTGGTCACCGAGATCTCGGCCACCCGACCTGGCCCTGGACCTCCCCGACCACCTACGCCACCCTGCTCAGAGCCTTGATCGCCCGGCTGTGTGAGGCCGGGACGTCGACGGGGTGGTGCGGTACACCCTGAGGCTGCTCAGTCAGGACCCCTTCGACGAGGAGGGACACCTCGATCTCGTCGCGGTCCTGCTCGATGCGGGACGCCTCGGCGCGGCACGTCGCCGCCACCACATCTACGTGCGACGGATGAAGGAGATCGGCGTCGAACCGCGTCCGCTGCCGCGGGTGCGACCAGCCGCCCGTCGAGGCGGTCACGAGAACGACCCTAAGCGTAAGGTAATGAACCCGTAAGAGTGTCCCTCTAAAGTGTCTTTAGGTAACGGTAAGTAGCAAACTCGCTCACCCCCGACCGATGGAGTTACCAACTGATGGCGGACTTCAACTTCAGCGTGCTGAGCCAGACGCTGGACGCGGACGCGAACGGCGTCCTGGCGGACGTGCTCGAGAACGCCCTACGCGCCACGGGTCAGGTAGATCGTTGGCAAGCGAGAAGTGGCGGTGTCTGGTGTTCGGTCGTACCGAGCGAGCCGGTCCGCCGCGGACAGGGCTGGAAGCTGCACCTGTCGGCTACTCCGGCATCAGCGGAAACTGTGCTCGCTCGATCGCTCCCCGTGTTGCTGGAAGGCAACTCTCCCTTCAAGTTCGCTAGCACCATCGAGCACGTCGCCGAGCTCAACGCTCGGCACACTCCCCGAGGGCATTCCGGCAAGTTCGTCACCGTCTATCCGGAGAGTGACGAAGAGGCCGTTCGGCTCGCCGAAACACTGCACCGGGAAACGGCCGGACTTGTCGGCCCCCGCATCCTCTCCGACCGCCCTTATATGCCGGGCAGCCTCGTCCATTACCGGTACGGCGCCTTCGTGGAGGAACGGCGGTTGGGGAACGACGGCCTGTACGCATGGGTGATCTTCGATCCGGACGGCAACCCCGTCGAGGACCGGCGCGTCGGGCAGTACGTCCCTCTCGCCTGGGCCCTGTGCCCGTTCCCCCAGCCGCCGGTAACCCAACCTCCGGCGACCCCTGCCCCGAGCACGAACGGCGGAGGCGTGCTGGTCGCGGACCGGTTCCTGGTGCGCGAGGCGATCCGGCACGTGAACAAGGGTGGCGTCTACCGGGCCGTCGATACCGAGACCGGGGCGCAGGCGATCATCAAGGAGGCCCGTCCGCACGTGGCGGCGAATGCGGCCGGGCGGGACGTGCGCGACCTGCTGCGCGCCGAGGCCCGGGCGTTGGAGCGGATCGGTCCGCTCGGTGCGGCACCCCGGATGCTCAAGCTCTTCGAGCACAGCCAGCACCTCTTCCTCGCCGAAGAGCTCGTGCCGGGGGTGCCGCTGCAGCAGTGGGTGCTCGATCGGATCCGGCACGGCGGGTGGCGCCGCAGCATTCCCGACGCAGTGCAGATGGCCGATCGTCTGGTCGAGCTCCTCGACGTCGCGCATCGGGCCGGGGTGATCGTGCGCGACTTCACGCCCAGCAACATCATGGTGCGGCCCGACGGGGAGCTGCGGCTCATCGACCTGGAGCTGGCCGTCCTGTCCGGGCAGCAGGACGAGGAGCAGACCGGCGTCGGTACCCACGGTTATGCCGCTCCCGAGCAGATGGCGGGTGCGCGGGCCGCGGCGGAGGCCGACTACTACAGCCTCGGCGCGAACATCTGTTTCGCCGTCACGGGCGCCACCCCGGACTTCCCCGAGGATGTGCCGCAAACCCGGTCGCTGCGGGAGCGGCTGGCCGAATGGCTGGCGGTGCGGGAGACGCCCGACCTGCCCCTGCCAGTCGGCATCGCGGCACTGATCCTCGGTCTGATGGACCCCGACCCTGTGCGCCGGTGGACGATCACCGAAGCGAGGGACGCGCTCGCGGCGGGCCGCAGGTTTCCGGGGCGCGCCGGCTGCGCCCGGCACGACCTCGCGAGCGACGGCACCCGGTTGAGTGATGGGCAGTGGCGCGAGGCCGTCGACGGCCTCGTCGGCAACCTCCTCGACACGATGGACCCCACGAACGACGAGCGGCTGTGGCCCATGTCCTGCTCCCAGGGGACGCCCGATCCGTGCATCCTCCAGGCCGGCGCCGCTGGGGTGCTCGGCGTGCTCAGCAGATGCTTCGAGCTCACCGGCGACCCGCGACTGCCCGCAGCGATCAGGACGGCGGGCAGCTGGATAGAGCGGCGGTTGCCGGCAGATGGCCAGCGGCCGCCGGGGCTCTATTTCGGTGGGGCGGGGATCGCCTGGTCGCTGTATGACGCCGGCCGCGCACTCGGCGACGAGCGGCTCGCCGAGCAGGGCCTGACGCTGGCTCGCACGCTGCCGGTTTCCTCGCCCAACCCCGACGTCACCCATGGCACGGCCGGGATCGGGCTGGCGTTCCTGCACCTGTGGCACCGTAGCGGCGACGAGGAGCTCCTCAAGCATGCCGTCGCATCGGCCGACACACTCGTCGCGTCGGTGACGGACGGGCCGGACGGCCTGATCTGGGGCACGCCGGCGGCCTTCGAGTCCCGGCTCGCCGGGGGCCGCTACTACGGCTTCGCCCACGGCACCGCGGGGGTGGGCCATTTCCTGCTGGCCGCCGCCCTCGCGACCGGCCGCCCCGACTTCCTGGATCTCGCCTGCCAGGCCGGAGAGACCCTGCTCGCCGCCGCGAACATGGGAGACGACGTCGCCCTGTGGGGTCCCGGCCCTGGTGACGAGGCGACCGCTCCGTACTGGTGCCACGGATCCGCAGGCATCGGCAGCTTCCTCGCCAGGCTGTACCGGGCCACCGGCGACGACCGCTTCGACAAGGTGGCTCAGCTGGCGGCTGCGGCGGTCATGGAGAACTCCTGGCGCGGGGTGCTCGGGCAATGCCATGGGCTCGCGGGCAATGGCGAGTTCCTCCTCGACATGGCTGACGCGGACGCTGGACGATACGAGGCCGGACGATACGAGGCCGGGGCCCACCAGCTTGCCCGGATCATCTTCGCCAACCGGGTCCACCTGGATGGCTGGGTGGTGTTCCCCGACGAGGAGCGTGGCTTCTCCGTCATGTGGGGCGACGGCGCGAGCGGGATCCTGTCCTTCCTGCTGCGGCTCCGGCACCGCTCACCGCGGCTGTGGATGGTCGATCCGCTGCTCGAACAGGCCCGGCTCTCATGAACCCGCCTCTCGTGATGACAGCCCCTCCCATAGGCGCAGCCCGTCCTATCGGCGCAGCCGCGCCGCGAACGACACAGGCCGCTCCCGACCGGTTCCCGTTCTCCTTCTCCGACAACGGCCGATACGGCGTATGGCTGCGAGCCACCGACGAGGATCGGACGCTAGAGAGCTGGACGTTCGGGCGCGACGACGCGGTCCCGGGGACGACCCACGAGGTCGCCGCCGGAGGGGATACCCGCGCGCTACCCCTCGATGACGGCCGGATCCTCCTCCTGCAGCGGGACGGCGGCAGGCACGGGTACGAGCTCGCGCTGCTGGCGCCCGGGGGCGCCCGGCGGCGCCTCGGCGAGATCCCGGCACCGCTGGGGGCCCAGCCGGTGGCCAGCCGCGACCCGGCCGACCTCGGGTTCGTCGTCGCACTCGACGACGCGCAGCAGTCCACGATCTGGCAGGTGTCGGCGTCGGCACCGCGGCTCACGCCGCTCCTGCGGGTGCCGGGCATACTCACCGGGGGCGGGTGGCTCGACGACCACCTGTTGGTGCTGAACCAGGCCGGCGAGAGCTGCCGGTCCAGCGGCATCGTCGTCGACGTCGCCGAGAGGTCCTGGCGACGGATCTGGTCGGTGTCCGACACGAGCGTCGACCGGATCGTGCTCGCCAGCCCGCGCTCCGGGTTGTTCGTCGTGACCACCAACGCCACCGGCGAGGAGCGGCTCGGCTGGGGGCGCCTCGGCGAGCGCACGGTGCGCTTTCCCGAGACCCTGCACCGGCCGGGATACCTCCACCAGGCGCTGACCTTCGACGATCGCGGCGAGCGATTGATGGTGCATGAGGTAGCGGGAGCGACGTCACGACTGCTCGTCCATGCCCCGACATCGGACCGGCTGGAGCCGCTCGCCGGCCCGGCGGGGACCATCTCGGCGCCCGCTTCATGGACCGGCGACGTCATCCGGTTCCGATTCTCGGCCCCGGACCGGCCTCCGGCGCTCACCACTGTGCGGCTGGGCACCGAATCACGGTGGTCGCTGCGGCCCGACCGGGAAGCCGGATGGGCGCACGCCGACCTGGTCGATCTCCCGGGTCCGGCCGGGCCGATCGAGGCGATCGTCTACGGCAGGGCCGATTGGCGACAGAGCCGCCACCTCGTGGTGGCGCTGCACGGCGGCCCGCTGTCCGCGTGGCGTTATGAGTTCGATCCACTCTTCCAGCAACTGGCATCGGCCGGGGTGGCCGTGGTGGCGCCGAACCAGCGCGGCAGCACCGGCTACGGCGACGAGCACCTGCGTGCGGTGATCGGCCACTGGGGCGGCCCGGACCTCGAGGACGTGCTCCACCTCGGCCGGAGCCTCGGGCAGGCGCGCAGCGGTGTCGGGCTGCCGAAGCCCGTCGTGCTGGGCGCGAGCTACGGGGCGTTCCTCGCGCTGCTCTCGGCCTGCCAGGACCCGGCGCTGTGGTCGGCCTGCGTCGCCCTCGCACCTCTGCTCTCCGGGCCGCGCCTGTATCGATGTGCCGATGCCACGGCACGACACCGGATCGAGCAGCTGGGCGGGCTGACACCCATCGACGATCACCGGGGTCCGCGAGACATCCTGCGGGCCTGCGGCACGCTCTCGGCTCCCTTGCTGCTGGTTCACGGAAATTCCGACCGGACCATTCCAGTAGAGCAGTCGAGGACGCTGCGGCGACGTCTCCTCGAACTCGGCAGGACCGAGGGCGTCGACTTCGAGTACCTCGAGGTCGACGGTGACCACGACGACGTCGTTCGCGCTCAGCGCACGGCACTGCCCACACAGATCGTCCGCTTCTGCCTCTCGGCAGCGACGGGCTGGCCGGGACGCTGATGATCCCGGTCGGAAGTCCCCCACCAATGAAAGGAAACGCGCATCATGACACTCGACAACTTTGACCTGGTCGCCTCCCTGCAGGCGCTGCCCGAGACCGACCCCATCGAGATCGAGGGCATCCAGTTCGGCGGCGGCGGCGGCGGCGCTCGTACCTGCAACTCGCAGTGCACGCTGCTCACGGTGAACGTCGTCCAGACCGTGTGCGCCATCATGGCGACCTGCTGATACGACAGTCCGTTTCCGAGATCCAGTTCCACTAGTGGCTTGGCCAGCACAGTGAACCAGTGACTGGATGAAGGAGAACAGGCCGGCACGGAGGCGGAGATCGGCCGCCTCCGTGCCGGGTCCTGTTGGAACCGAGCGTAGTCGAAGGGATATCGACATGAGACGTGGCCCCCCTCGCAGGCTCGCTCGCTTCCTGGGACCGGAAGCGGCCGCCGATGCCCTGCGTACATCGGGAAACCGCGTACTCCGGCACAGCGCGGAACGAGCTCGGGTCGCGGTGGTCGTGCTGGTCGTGGTCGCTCTGATCGGAGTCGCCACGACGGTTCTGATGCCCGCCGCGTTGGCCGTCGCAATCGATGCCGCCGTCGCCGGGGTGGGTCTGCCGAGTGCGCTGGTGCGACTGGCGGTGGTGCTCGCGGTGGCCACGGCGGTCGGCGCGATCGACGATCTGGTCGGTTCCTACGTCGGTACCGCCATGACGGCCCGATTGCGGCACCGGTTGCTGGGCCATGCGCTGGCGCTCGGGGTTCCCGGCCAGCGCCGGTTTCCCGCGGGCGACCTGCTCTCCCGACTGGCCGTGAACGCCGACAGTCCGGCCAGCTTCCTCCCGCTCCTGCTGTCCGCGGGGACGACCGTCCTGGTCTCCGTCGGCGGGGTCGTCGGTCTCGCGCTGATCGACTGGCGGCTGGCCGTGACCTTTCTGCTCGGCGTGCCGGTGGCAATCGTGCTGGTCCGATTGTTCCTGGCCCAAGCCGGCGAGCCGTTCCTCCGCTACCAGCAGTCCCAGGCGGCGATCGTCACCCGCCTGCTCGACGCGTTCGGTGGTGTACGGACGATCCGGGCCAGCGGTACCGCCGAACAGGAAATCACCCGGATTCTCCAGCCGTTGCCCGAGCTGAACGCCACCGGCCGGCAGGTGTGGGCGCTGCAGGGGCAGGCGAGCTGGCGGTTCTCGCTGCTCGCGCCGATGATCCAGGTACTCGTGCTGGCGGTCGGCGGCTTCGCGCTCACCGCCGGAAGCATCACCACCGGTGAGCTGGTGGCGGCTGTGTCCTACGTCGGCCTGGCCCTGTCCGGGATCGGCCTGGCGGACGCGCTCGTCTCGCTGCTGGGCTGCCAGGTGGGAGCGGGTCGTATTGGCGAGGTCCTCGACACGAGGCCCACAGTCGGAGCACCGCCGCACCCGGTGCCGGTTCCGCCTGGACCGGGGCGCCTGGAGCTGCACGACGTGACCGTGCGGATGGACGCGCGGGTGGTGCTCGACCACCTCGACCTGTCGGTGCCGGCGGGAACCAGCGTGGCCGTCGTCGGCCGGTCGGGCACCGGCAAGAGCGTGCTCGTGTCCCTGGTGGGGCGACTGCTCGACCCCGACGAGGGCGAGGTACGCCTCGACGGCGTTCCCCTCTTCCTGCTGGCGCCTGCCGCGCTGCGCCGCACCGTGACCTACGCCTTCGAGCGCCCCGCCCTGCTCGGCAACACCGTGCACGATATGATCGCTTACGGCCGACCGGACGCGTCCCGTGCCGAAGTCGAGGCGGCCGCCGCCGCAGCCCAGGCGGACCGGTTCATCCGCCTGCTGCCCGAGGGCTATGACACCCCGCTGGCCCGCGCCCCGATGTCGGGTGGTGAGCTGCAGCGTCTGGGGCTGGCCCGGGCCATCCTGACCGGGGCCCGTGTGGTTGTGCTCGATGACGCCACGAGCAGCCTCGACACCGCCACCGAGGTCAAGGTGGCCCAGGCACTGGAGCGGCTGCTGGCTGGACGCACCAGCATGGTGGTGGCGTACCGGGCCGCCACCGCTGCCCGAGCCGACCTGGTCGCCTGGCTCGACGCCGGGCGCATCCGAGCGCTCGCCCCACACCAGGTGCTGTGGTCTGATCCCGGCTACCGAGCGGTCTTCGCGGCCGACCAGGACACGGCGGTCGCGGACGCGGTCGTCCCGGCGGGGAGCGAGGCATGAGGCTCGCCGACGGCATCGCGCTGCTCCGCCGCCACCTGCGGCCCCAGCGGCGCGCCCTGTGGTGGTTGGCGGCATGGTCGGCCCTGGAGGCAGTGCCCGTCTTCCTCTCCGGGCTGCTCGTCGCAGGCGCTATCGACCGTGGGTTCCTCGCCGGACGGCCGCTCCTGGGGTTCGGGTGGCTGGCCGTGCTGGCCGCACTCTGGGCGGTGGGCGCCCTGGGCACCCGGCAGGCCTACCCCTGGCTGGCCGCGACCGTCGAACCGCTGCGCGACTCGCTGGTCACCGCCCTGGTCACCGCCTCGCTCCGCAGAGCACTGGCCGGCCAGGAGGGGGCAGACGGGTCGAGCGTGGTGCAAGCCACCGTGCAGGTGGAGACGGTGCGAGCACTGTTCTCGGCTCTGCTCCGCAACATGCGCCAGTTGCTCGCTGCGGGCGTCGCGGCGCTCGGTGGGCTCGCCGTGTTGTCCCCGCTGCTCGCCCTCGTCGTCGGCTCGTTCGTACTGCTCGCGCTGGCGCTGTTCGCCGCGCTGCTGCGCGTGCTCATCGCGCGGTACCGGACGGTCGTGCTGACCGAGGAGAAGGTCACCGCGCTCGCCGCCCCGATCGTCGGCGGGGTGCGCGACGTCGTCGTCGCCGCGGCGGAGGGGCGCGCGGCCGGTGAGGTGGGCGCGGCCATCGACGCCGAAGCCGAGGCGACCCGGGCGCTGGCAAGGGCGCGGGCGCTGCGGCTGCCGGTGGTGACGCTGGGCGCGCACCTGCCCCTGCTCGTCCTCCTGGCGCTGTCACCGTGGCTGCTCGCCGGCGGGCACCTCAGCGTAGGACAGCTCGTGGGCGGCGTCATCTACCTGTCCAGCGGGCTGGAGCCCGCCATCGCGCTGCTCGTCAACGCCGGGGGCACGATCTTCGTGAACCTCGGAGTGGTCCTCGGCCGGCTGGCCGAGGTGAGCGCCGAGCCGCCTACCCGTTCGCTCGCCGCGCCCGGGTCGTTCCCCGCGGGATACGACCTCGCGTTGGAGCGGGTGAGCTTCGCCTACTCCCCAGACGCCGAGCCGGTGGTCCGCAACCTCACCCTGGACGTACCGGAGGGCCTGCACCTGGCTGTGGTCGGGCCGAGCGGGGTGGGCAAGTCGACCCTGGCGAACCTGCTCGCCCGGCTGGCCATCCCGCAGCAGGGTGAGCTGCGCCTCGGCGGGGCGCCCCTGTCTGGGGTCGACGAGCGGTATCTGCACCAGACGGTGGCGCTCATCCCGCAGGAAGCCTACGTCTTCGCCGCAACGCTGCGAGACAATCTCAGCTACCTGCGCCCCACCGTGGGTGACCGTGAGCTCGAGGACGTCGTGGCGGTGGTCGGCCTGGAGCAGACGGTGGCGCGGCTGGGTGGCCTCGACGCCGAGATCGAGCCGGGCGGCGGGACGCTCTCCCCGGGGGAACGTCAACTCATCGCCCTCGCCAGGGTCTACCTGTCACCAGCCCAGATGGTCATCCTCGACGAGGCGACGTGTCACCTCGACCCGGTCGCCGAGGCACGCGCCGAGCAGGCCTTCGCCGAGCGCCCGGGCACCCTCATCGTGATCGCGCACCGGATCAGCTCCGCGCTGCGCGCCGAGCGCATCCTGGTCATGGACGGGGCCGACCCGCTGCTGGGCACCCATGAGGACCTGCTCGCGCACAGCACGCTGTACGCCGAGCTCGTCGGCCACTGGAGCGACGTCCGCTGCGCTGGCGCGGTTCATCAGGTCGACCGGCAACCCTGACGCTGCCTGGCGGCAGCCCAGACACCCCCACACCAGAATGAGCTGCTATGACCACCAACGCCCCACCCCGCCGACCGGCGCTGCCCCCTGTTGCCCATCCGCTCGAACCCTTGAGTGCACTGGAGATCATCGTCGCGTCGATGATCCTCAGACGGGACCGCGGCCTGGACGACTCGGTGCGGTTCGCCAGCATCGAGCTGCACGAGCCGGCGAAGCAGGCGGTGATCGAAGGCCGGGACGTCGACCGCGAGGCGTTCGTGGTGCTGCGCAACCGACAGCGCCGGACCACCGTCGAGGCGGTCGTCTCGCTCACCCGCGACGAAATTCGCTCCTGGCGCGAGGTCCCCGGCGTGCAGGCTGCACTGTTCTTCGACGAGGTCGCCGAATGCGTCGCCGCGGTCCGCGCCGACCCCCGTTTTCAGCAGGCCCTGAACCGCCGCGGGGTGTGCGACCTGTCGCTGGTGCACATCGACCCGTGGGCGACCGGCAACACGGGGCCTGGCGAGGACGCCGCCGGACGCCGGCTGATCCGGCCGCTGATCTTCGTCCGCTCGACCGAGGACGACAACCCGTACGCCCGTCCGGTGGAAGGGCTGGTAGTGCTTGTCGACCTCGACCGCATGGAGGTGGTCGACGTGGTCGACCACGGTGTCGTCCCGCTTCCCGAGCGCCCCGGAAACTACGTCCCGGAGCTGATGGCCGAGCCCGGCAACGTTCCGGGGTTCGAGCGAACGCGGGAGGACCTGCGACCGATCGAGATCACCCAGCCGCAGGGGCCGAGCTTCCGGGTGGACGGGCACGAAGTGGCCTGGCAGAAGTGGCGGCTGCGGGTCGGTTTCACCCACCGCGAGGGCCTGGTCCTGCACCAGGTGGGGTACGAGGACGGCGGGCGGCTGCGGCCGATCCTCTACCGGGCCTCGCTGTCGGAGCTCTACGTCCCCTACGGTGACCCCAACCCGACCCACCGGATCAAGAACGTCTTCGACGAGGGCGAGTGGGGCCTCGGACCGATGGTCAACTGCCTCGAGCGGGGCTGCGACTGCCTCGGTGAGATCCACTACTTCGACGTCGTGCTCAACGACGACAAGGGTGACGCGATGACCCTGCCCCGGGCGATCTGTCTGCATGAGGAGGATGTCGGGGTCGCCTGGAAGCACACCGACATCGAGACGTGGAAGTCCGAGACGCGCCGGGCGCGCCGGCTGGTGATCTCCTGCTTCGCCACGGCCAACAACTACGACTACGGCTTCTTCTGGTACTTCTACGTCGACGGCACGATCGAGTTCGAGGTCAAGCTCACCGGCATCGTCTCCACAGGTGCCTTCCCCGCACAGGGCACGCCACCTCCGTGCGGCACCGCGCTGGCCCCCGGCTTGTACGCGCCCAACCACCAACACTTCTTCAATGTCCGGCTGGACATGTCCGTCGACGGCGAACACAACTCGGTCTACGAGGTGGACTCGGCCGCGCTGCCGCTCGGCCCGGACAACCCCGCAGGCAACGCATGGGTGGCCCGCCCGAGGCTGCTGGCCAGGGAAGGCGAGGCGCAGCGTCTGGTTGATCCGCTTTCAGGCCGGTACTGGCTGGTGGTGAACCCGTCGGTGCGGAGCGCCCTGGGCCAGCCGGTCGGCTACAAGCTGGTGCCCGGCGAGAACGTGCTGCCGCTGACCCAGCCGGGCTCCCAAACCCACCGCCGCGCCGGGTTCGCCTTCAAGCACCTGTGGGTCACCGCGCACGACCCAGCGCAGCGCTACGCGGCCGGGGACTACCCCAACCAGCGACCCGGGGACGACGGCCTGCCGGTGTACATCCAGGCCGATCGTCCGCTGGCCGACACCGATGTCGTGGTCTGGTACACCTTTGGCAGCCACCACGTCCCCCGCCCAGAGGACTGGCCCGTGATGCCGGTCTCCACGGCCGGGTTCCACCTCAAGCCGGTGGGGTTCTTCGACGGCAACCCCGCTGTGGACCTGCCCCGATCCGCCCTGGGGTGCAACCGCCGTGCGGAGGGCTGAGACGCCGTTTGCCGTGATCCTCCGTCTGTGACGACAACGTCGCTATGCTGGGGATCTTCGCTTTGGGGGCCGGCCCGGTTGTCGGACGGCAAGCCGACCGCACTGCAGTGCGCAGACGCCGAGGAGCGGAAGCGGCCCGCACTGCTCGCCGACCCGCGGGGCCGCGGCTCCGCGGGTCGGGGAGCTGCCGTCGACTTGCGCCGGGACAAATGAGTCGGCAGCCCAGTTCATGGCCGTGAGCCCCCGCAGGCGAGCACGATGCCGAGCGGGAGATCAGGCCGTGACTGGCTCCCGCACGGCGATTCGCGCTGACGGTGCTGGCCGCCGATGCGGCACGGGTCATCGAGGCTGGCCACGGAGTGATCGGTGATCGCCCCGGATGGCTGGGGTTACCTGTTCAGACTGCTGGCCGCGGTGCTGGCCTACGCCGCGGTGGCGGTGGTCCTCACCGGCCGCAACCAGCCGAGGGTGGCGACCGCCTGCGGCGTGGGATCCTCCTGGCGTCGTCATCGGCGGCCCTACCCCGGCTGGAACACGACATCAACGGCTCCCCCGAATACCTGCAGAGCCACTGGCCGACCCGTCCGGCCGATTGCCGCTGGCACTCCGGCGCCCGAGGATGCCCCGATGGCCTCGACGCGACATTCCGGCCGGAACCTGCCGTTGCTGCTGATCGCGCTCGCGGCCGCGGCGGTACTCGTGGGCATCTCGACTGCGGTGCCGCCATGCGACCAGGCGGTGGCGCTCGCGGAAAGTTGCTCACCTCCGTCATGGTGGATCGGTCCGTGGCCTTACGTTCTCACTGCGACACTGCTGGTGCTGGTGTTGGGCGGAGTCGCGCTGCGGCGCGCCGAGCGTTTCCGACGCCGGTCCGGACGAGACGTAAACCCGTTGGTCATCGGGGCTGTAGCGGGGAAGCGCAGCAATGTCGCCGAGGCGCAGCTGCCCACCCTCCAAGGCCGTACCGCGTCGCTGCACGACCGGCAGGACCAGTTGGCCGGCATCGTCGACGGTCCGCGCGAGGGCCGCCGGCTGCTCGACCCGCTCCCCGCCGAACCCGTTGCCGAGATGCGGCAATACTTCGGGTCGCGACGCGTTGGCGTCGCCGTGATGCACGTCGACGTCCGAGTCTTCACGGTCCCCGCTCGCGGAACGACCACGTCGGCCGGGCGCGTCGTGGTGCAGCGCATCCTCTCCCCCGGCTCACCGCTCGGCTTCGCGCGGCCCGCGGCACAGGAGAGGCATGACCCGAACGCCGCCGAGCTGACCGACGGTGGCGTCGGACCCGTGGGCGGACGCGTCGAGGAGTTCTGGGTGACACCCGCGTTCGACGACCTG
>JBBSGM010000111.1:0-13455 GCA_038254065.1 Mycobacteriales bacterium
CCCTCTAGGCTGCGAGACCAACCCGGCCCTGGGAGGACGTGCAGTGACCAACGACGACGAGCGCATCGCGCTGTTCCTCGACTACGAGAACCTCGCGATCGGAGCGCGCGACGGGCTGGGGGTCGCACCGTTCGACTTCGGCCCGGTGGCCGACGCCTTGGCCGAGCGTGGACGCGTCGTTGCCCGGCGCGCCTACGCCGACTGGTCCTATTTCGACGACGATCGTCGGCTGCTCGCCCGTGCCCAGGTCGAGCTCATCGAGATTCCCCAGCGCATCGGCGGTTCGCGGAAGAACGCAGCCGACATCAAGATGGCAGTCGACGCGATCGAGCTCGCCTTCGAGCGCAGCTTCATCACGACCTTCGCGATCGGCACCGGCGACTCCGACTTCACCCCACTCGTGCACAAGCTGCGCGAGCTCGACAAGCGAGTGATCGGCATCGGCGTGCAGTCCTCGACATCGGCGCTGCTGCCGCCCGCCTGTGACGAGTTCCTCTTCTACGACCGCCTGCCCGGCGTCGAGCCGACGCAGCTGGCCCGCCGCGGCAGGGGACGCGGTCGCCCGCCGGCGAGCGCCCCGCCAGAGTTGGCGGTGGCCACACCGCCAGACCCGGTCGAGGCGGTCCCGACGCCCCCCGGCGAGGAGGCCGTCGCGACGACGGGTGAGGACCGCGATGTCGGTCCACTCGTGGCGCGCACGCTCGCCGGCCTGCAGCGTCACGCCGACGGCCCCGTACTCGCGTCGCGCCTCAAACGGGCGATCCTGCGCAAGGACCCCACGTTCGACGAGGCCGCCCACGGGTTCCGGGGGTTCGGCGAACTGCTCCGCCACCTCGAGAGTCAGCGCGTCGTCGAACTGCGGCAAGGAACGGCGCAGGGCGATCCACAGGTGGGGTTCCCCGAGGACGAGTCGGCGGACGACGACGCCTTCCGGCTGCTCGTCGACGTCGTCGCACAGCTCCAGACACCCGGGTCGCTGCCCCAGTTGAGCGGGCTCAAGGACCAGCTTCGCAAGCGACTGCCTGCCTTCAGCGAGAAGCGCTACGGCTTCAACACCTTCCTGTCGTTCGCCAAGGCAGCCCGCGCCCGCGACCTGATCGCCATGGAGTGGGACGACGAGACCGGTGACTACCGCCTGCAGGTTCCCGGCTGACGCCGCGGAGCTGCTGCGCACCGACTGGCGCCGCAACGCCGTTGTACCGCGTGACCGTCGTGCCGACCGTGCGCGTGACGGCTCAGGACGGATCGGTCAGGAACGCGGTGGCCGCCGCCGTCAGATACCCGGGGTCGGCGGCCCCGCACAGCTCCCGCGCCGAGTGCATGGAGAGCACCGGGATCCCGACGTCGACGGTCCGGATCCCCAGCCGGGTCGCAACGATCGGTCCCACGGTCGACCCGCACGCAACGGTGTTCCGGCTCACGAAGAACTGGGTCGGCACGCCCGCGTCCCGGCAGGCCCGCTGCCACGCGGCGGCGCCGGGGGCGTCGGTGGCGTAGCGCTGGTTGGCGTTGAGCTTCAGCGCCGGGCCCTGGTTGGGCAGACACCGGTGGGTGGGGTCGTGGTGGCCCAGATAGTTGGGATGCGCGGCGTGGGTGACGTCGACGGACAGGCAGTGCGACGCCGCGAACGCGGCGGCGCGGGCGTCGAAGCCGCCGGCGAGCCGGGTGAGCACCGTCTCCAGCAACGGACCTGCCGCCCCGGTCGCGGTGTTGCTGCCGGTTTCCTCGTGGTCGAAGCCGACGAACACCGGGACCACCTCGGGCCTGCGGGCGGCCGCGTCGAGCAGGGCGGTGATCCCGGCGTGCACCGAGGCGAGGTTGTCGAGCCGGGGCGCCGCGAGCAGATCCGCGTCCTCGCCGAGCCGGGCGGGCGGGGTCAGGTCGTGGACGACGAGGTCGTGCGCGGCGATCTCGCCCACCTCGATGCCGACCTCGACCGCCAGGAAGCCGAGCAGGTCACCGTCGAGAGGCGCGCCGAGACCCCAGATCGGCAGCAGGTGCTGCTGGGGGTCCAGCCGCAGCCCCTCGCCGTTCACCGAGCGGTCCAGGTGGATCGCCAGCTGCGGCACCCGCAGCAGCGGGCGGGCCACGTTGACCAGCACCGCGGACCCGTCGTAGCGGACCAGCCGGCCGGCCAGCCCGAGGTCGCGATCGAGCCAGGAGTTCCACAGCGCACCGCCGTAGACCTCGACGGCGACCTGTCGCCAGCCGGCCGCCCCGGTGTCCGGGCGCGGCTTGACCTTCAACGTGGGCGAGTCGGTGTGCGCCGCGAAGATCCGCATGGGCGCCGGCCCGGCGCGCTGCCACCAGGCCAGTACCGTGCCGTCCCTGACCAGGTAGCGGCCCCCCGCGCCGCGCTCCCACTCGTCGGTCTCGCGCTGCTCGGTGAAGCCCGCCCCGGCCAACCTGCGCACCGCCTCGGCCACCGCGTGGTACGGCGTCGGGCTCGCGGAGATGAAGGCGGCCAGGTCCAGCGCGAGGTCAGGCACGTGGTGCATCCTCCCTCCGTGCCCCGACGGTCCTGCGACGTGGTCATCGAAAACTGCCGTTTCCCGCTCCCGAACGTCGATCATCGGATGGGCCCCAGCAGGACCGGCTTTCCCATCGCGCCAGCTCGCGAGGAGCCGGTAGACGGCTGTGGACATCGCACTAGGTTGGGGGAGTGAACCCGTTCCTCGCGCCCAGCGAGCTGCCCTACCGGCTGCCCGACTTCGCCCGGATCACCGACGAGCACTACCGGCCGGCGTTCCAGGCGGCAATGGCGGAGCAGCGGGCCGAGGTCGAGGCGATCGTCACCGCTCCGGACGCGGTGACGTTCGAGAATACGATCGTCGCGCTGGAGCGCTCCGGCCAGGCCTTGCAGCGCGTCTCCGTGGTCTTCTTCACCCTGGCGGGCGCGCATACGAGCCCGGTCGTCGACGAGATCCAGGCCGAGGTCGCCCCGCAGCTCGCCGCGCACCGGGACGCCATCGCGCTCGACCCGCGGCTGTTCGCCCGGATCCGTGAGCTGTTCGAGCGGCGCGACGAGCTGGGCCTCGACCCCGAGTCGTACCGGTTGCTCGAACGCCGCCACTTCGACGCGGTCCGGGCCGGTGCCGAGCTCGGCGACGCCGACCAGCAGCGGCTGCGCGAGCTCAACGCCGAGCTGTCCTGCATGACCACGGCGTTCGGCACGAGGCTGCGAGCCGAGTCGAACGACTCCGCCGTGCACGTCGACGACCCGGCCCGGCTCGACGGCCTGGCCGCCGGCGCGGTGTCGACGGCCGCCGCGGCGGCGACCGCCCGCGGGTACGACGGCGGGCACCTGCTCACCCTCGTCCTGCCCACCGCCCAGCCCGTGCTGTCCTCGCTCACCGACCGCGGGCTGCGCGCGGAGCTGTTCGCCGCGTCGATCCGGCGGGGTGCGCGCGGTAACGACCATGACACCACCGAGCTGGTCCGCAGGATCACCGCGCTGCGCGGCGAGCGAGCGCGCCTGCTCGGGCATCCGCACCACGCGTCATACGTGATCGCAGACACCACCGCGGGCACCGTCGATGCCGTCGACGGGCTGCTCGCCGACCTGGCCCCCGCCGCGGTCGCGAACGCCGGCGCCGAGGCGACCGAGCTGACGCAGGTGGCGGGGCACCCGATCGAGCCGTGGGACTGGGCGTTCTACGCCGAGCAGGTCCGCCGCGAGCGCTTCGACCTCGACGCCGCCGTGCTGCGCCCCTACCTGGAGCTGGAGCGGGTGCTGCACGACGGCGTCTTCCACGCCGCCGGGCTGCTCTACGGGCTGTGCTTCGTCGAGCGCGTCGACCTGCCGATGTACCACCCCGACGTCCGTGTCTGGGAGGTGTTCGACGGCAAGGCGCCGCTCGGGTTGTTCGGCGGCGACTTCTACGCACGGGAGTCCAAGCGCGGCGGGGCGTGGATGAACTCCCTGGTGGCGCAGTCCGGGCTGCTCGGCACCCGGCCCGTCGTGCTCAACACGCTCAACCTGGGCAAGCCCGCCGACGGCGAACCGACGCTGCTGACGTTCGACGAGGTCAGGACACTGTTCCACGAGTTCGGGCACGCGCTGCATGGGCTGTTCTCCGACGTGCGGTACCCGACGTTCTCCGGCACCAGCGTGCCGCGCGACTTCGTCGAGTTCCCCTCGCAGGTCAACGAGATGTGGTCGGTGTGGCCCGAGGTGCTGGCGAACTACGCGCGGCACCACGAGACCGGGGAGCCGCTGCCGTCGGAGCTGGTCGAGCGACTGCTCGCCGGCCGGCGGTACGGCGAGGGGTTCGCCACGACGGAGTACCTGGCCGCCGCGCTGCTCGACCAGGCCTGGCACACCCTGGGCGCCGACGACGCCGTCGCGGACATCGAGCGGTTCGAGGCCGAGGCGTTGGCCAAGGCGGGGGTGGCGCTGCCCGTGGTGCCGCCGCGCTACCGCAGCACGTACTTCAACCACGTGTTCGCGGGCGGCTACAGCGCGGGCTACTACTCCTACCTCTGGGCCGAGGTGCTCGACGCCGACACCGTCGAGTGGTTCAGGGAGAACGGCGGGTTGCGCCGCGAGCTCGGCGCCGCGTTCCGCCGAGAGCTGCTCTCGAAGGGTGGCAGCATCGACGCGATGCAGGCCTACCGGGCCTTCCGCGGCCGCGACCCCGAGATCGCCCCCCTCCTCGCCCGCCGCGGCCTCGCCCCCTGACCCAACCGCGCGAGTCGGGGTGCCTGTGCGCGCGAGTCGCGGTATTCGTGCGATCGAGTCGGGGTATTCGTGCGATTGAGCGGACGCGTCGGGTGACGAGTCGACGTCGTCGGGCGACCTTCGTCGGCGGAGAACGCCGTCCATCCCGTGTGCGCTCGCTCCCCGCACGACGCTGCCGGCCCCACCTCGACATCCGACCGGGGCCGCGCTGCGGGAGTCCACCCCCGATGCGCCGCCCCACCGGTGCTCCGTCAGCTGGTGCCGCTCAGTACCAGGTCGACGGTCTCCTCGGGCACGTCCCACTGGGGGAAATGGCCGCATCTCTCGAACCAGTGCAGCGTCGCGTCCGGGAACAGTGCCGCCGCTCGGGCGGCCTGCCTCGGTACCGTCACCAGGTCGCGGCGGCCCCAGCCGATCGTGACCCGACCGGGCACGGTCCCGGCCGCCGCTCCCAGCTGCTTGGGGCCCTTGGTGAGCGCGTCCAGGGCGGCATCGGTCGACGGCGCGTCGGCCAACCCCATCAGATCGGGCAGCACGACCTCGGGGGACAGCGCCCACGGCCGCGCCGAGAGCTGGGCGAGCAGCAGGGTCCGGGTGACCGGGTTGCCGACCAACGCCGGCAACGCCCCGCGGAGTGCCCGGACCAGCGCGATCGACGGCCGCAGCGTCGCGCTGAAGACGGCGAGCTCGCCGTCGGTCCAGAAGCCGCCGGGGTCGAGCGCCACGGTGTCGCCGCCGACGCCGCGGCGGGCGAGCTCGAGCACCATCCGCGCGCCCATCGACTGGCCGGCGGTGGCGACCCCGTCGAGTCCCTGCTCGGCGATGAACGTCGCGACGGCGTCGGTCAGCGTCGCGATCGAGACCTCCCCGGTGAGCGGCGGGCTCTCGCCGAAGCCGGGCAGGTCGACGGCGATCACTTCGCGGCGCGCGGCGAGCCCGTCGAGCACCGGGGCCCAGGATCGCCATCCTGCGCCGAGGCCGTGGACGAGTAGCAGCGGCGTGCCGCTGCCGCGGCGGACGTGGTTCAAGGTCATGATGCGGACGCTACGGCGTGCGGCCGTTCGGGGCAGCACAGGACGGCACCGTCCGCCGAACGTCACGTTTCGCACGGTTGACGGCGTCCTCGCACAGATCCCGACCGGTCATGATCGCCAGGAGTGGGACATGAGCCGTACATATGCGGCTCATGTCCCACTCGCGACGATCACACGTCACTGTGGCGCGGGTTTCCGACGGGGAGAACACGCGGGCGACCCGCTCACCCGGTACCGAGCATGATGTGGAGCATCTCGGTGACGGGCCGGTAGCCGGTGGAACGGTAGATGCGTTCCTCCGCCTCGCCCGCCGGGGTCAGGAACGGGGTGGTGATCCCGACGTCTGCGCACGACCGGTGAGCAGCGCAGTGAGGGCCGCCGCGATCCCGCGTCGCCGGTAAGGGGCTCGGACCCCGATGGCGGCGAGCTCGCTGACACTGTTGTGGGGTGGTGCGCAGAGCCCGCCGCCGATGCCGTGGCCGGTGGTGGCGTCCAGGGCGAGGGCGACCAGGCCGCCGCCCTGGAGGGTGCCGCGGAGGCGGGCGACGTCGTGGTCGGTGGTCTCCGGCCGGCCGTAGGCCTCGTTCTGCACCTCGGCGACCTGGCGGAGCTGCTCGTCGGTGCTGGCCAGGACAAGCTCGACCTCGTTGTCGACGGGCCGCGCGGTCGCGTCCATCGGCGGGCAGGTCAGCACCGGCAGGCGCCGCTCGGGGACGAACCCCGCCGCGAGCAGGACGGGCTCGACAGCAGGGCAGGGTCGTGGCAGGTACTCCAGCCGTGGAGTGCGGCCGCGGTCGGCGAACGCCGTGATCAGCTCCGCGACCTGGTCCGGGGTGGGGTCGGCGTCGTCGTCGGGGATGGCGTAGTTGCGGAACACGCCGGCGTCGTGCTCGTCGAAGGAGGCCAGGAACGGGCCGACCCGGGGGGCTCGCGGGCCGGCGAGAGCGCGCAGGTACGCGTGCACACGTTGGTCGAACACCGACAGTCCTTTCGCTGGTCACACCGTGCTTTCGCTGGTTGGGACGGTAACCGCCCCGTCCGGTGGGGAGCGCCGGACGGGGCGGTACGAGGATGGCTACCGGTACACGCGCATCCAGTCGATGTCCATCTCGGTCGGCCGGGGGGAGCCGCCGTCGGGGAAGTAGTCGAGCTGGATGGTGGGGTACATGGCGCCGGGTGGGAGCGTGCCGCGGTCGGTGCTGGCGAACCACTGCTCGCCGTCGAGATAGCCGGTCATGCCCTGCGCGGTCCACTCGACGGCGTAGGTGTGCCACCGGGTGATGTCGACGGCCCTCGTGGTGTAGCGCTGCGACGAGCCGTAGTGCAGGAAGAACGACACGTCCTTCGCGGCGCTGTCGGTCTCGGCGAAGTCGACCTGGCCACCGGCCGGGTAGGCGACCTCGCTGGGCCAGAGGAGCAGCACGGGATGGTACTGCGGGTCACCCGCGGGGAACCTGGCGCGCAGCTCCCATCTGCCGTAGCGCTGGCTGTCCGCCCAGGCCATGCCGCCGGTGTTGCCCGACGAGTCGCCGCGGATGACCAGCGAGCCGTTCTCCACGGTGATCGCGCCGGGGGTACGGCGGCCGTTGCCCGCGTGGCCCGCGCCGTCGTACTTCCCCCATTTGTCGGACATGGCGCCGTTGAACTCGTCGTCGCCGACGAGCGTCCAACCTTTCGGGGCGACGGCCTGCGCACTCTCGCCCGTCGCCCCGCCGCCGGCCGCCCCACCGGCCGAGGCATGGCCGCCCGGCACGCCACCGCCCGGCGCGTCACCGCCCGCCGCCCCACCGCGCGGCGCTCCGTGCGCGGCGGCGGTGCCGCCGGCACCGGTCGAGGAACGGTCGGCATGCGTCGCGGGAGGTGTCGTGGCGTTCGGTTGCCGGGCCGTCGACGCCACCTCCGCGATCGCCACCGGAGCTGATGGCGGGGACGGCGATGTGGTGATCGGGGCGGGCGAACGGGTGCTGGCGGACGAGGGCGCGGAGACGCCGCGGGAGGCCGGCGCCACGCGCCGCGCCGGGGCGGGGCGCCCGCCGGAGGCGGAGTGGACGACGATCGCGAGCACCGTCGCGAGGATCATGATGACCGCGCCGACCGCAAGGGGAACCAGCGGCAGGGGCCGACGTCCCACCGGGGGAGCGGTGTCGAACTCGACGTCGGTGAGGTCACGATAATGACGACTGGAGCGCACCGGTGGGGAACCGGAGGGTTTCCGTCGCATGACGGCGAACCCTAGGAAGATGACAGCCGGTGACCGCGAAACCTGAGAGGAATCGGTGCGCGGTCGCGCCGACAGGTTGCCGGAATGCGCCAGCGAGCGGTGAACCAGCCCGGTGCGGCCCCTGGCTCATCCTTTCGGGCTATCCGGATTCTCAGGAAGCATCGTCCGGGCTACCGGTCGGGATAGCCGGCCCACCGTTGGCCGCTTGTCCACCGCAGCTGTTCGGGACAGGCTTGGGCGGATGCTCCCCGCTGCCCCCCCGGGCTGCGCGTCGGCGTTCGTTCCCACGCAGCGCGTGGGGCAGCCGTCCGCGTCCCCGAACGATCACGTCCTGCTGGCGCTGCCCCCGACCGCGGCGTCAGCCTCCGCGCTGCGCAGCCTGCGCGCGGAGGGGATGCGGGCGGCCGCGATCAGCGACGGCATCGGCCTGCTCGACGCGGTCCGCGCCGGCCGGCCGGCGCTGCTCGTGTTCGACGTCGAGCTGCCCGGCCCCGAGCACCCGGCGTTGCTCGCCGCCGTGCACTCCGAGGCGCCGGACATCCCGGTCATCGCCGTCACCCCGCGGGAACGCCGCGCCGGTCTGCTCCGCCTGCTCCGCGGCGACCGCGACGACTACCTGCTGCGGCCCTTCGCCATCGACGAGCTGGCCGCCCGGATCCGGATGCGGCTGCGGCACGGCGCCGCGGCGGCCCATGCGCTCGTCCGGCACGGTGGGCTCACCGTCGATGCCGAGCTCGGCGAGGTGAACGTCGACGGCCAGCCGGTGACGCTGTCACCCACCGAGTTCGCGTTGCTCGCCGCGCTGCTCACCGAGCCGGGGGCCGTGCTGTCGCACCAGCGGCTGGCCGGCCAGGTGTGGTCGCAACCGGCATCGACGAACCTGGTGCAGGTCTACATCTCCTACCTGCGGCGCAAGATAGGGCCGGACCGGATCAGGACGGTGCGCGGCGCGGGATATGTCCTGGAGGGCTAACGCGGGGCGGTGCGGGGTCAGCCGGGAACAGCTCGATAACGCTCTCGCCGCGCGGGAGTGGCGCGCTGCACGAACCCGGCTTCGTGTGCTATTCAGGACAAATACGGGACGTCGAGGGGCGCGGCCCGACCACAGTCCGGAGGACGCAGATGAGCATCGGCAGCATCATCGGAGCGATCGTCATCGGTCTGATCATCGGTGCACTGGGGCGGCTCGTGGCGCCCGGCAAGCAGGGCATCCCGATCTAGGGGCTGATGCGTGACACCGCGGCCCGGACCCCACGACAGTGGTCCGGGCCGCGTTCTCACGTGCCGAACGCTGCCGCCGCGGCGAGCAGTGCGTCGTTCTCCTGTGGCGTGCTCACCGTGACCCGCACCCCGTCCGGCGCGAACGGCCGGACGACGACCTTGTGCTCCAGGCAGTGCGCGGCGAACGCGGTCGTCGCCTCGCCGAGCGCGATCCAGACGAAGTTCGCCTGGGTCGGCGGCACGGTGTACCCGGCCGCGACCAGCGCGTCGCGCACCCGCACCCGCTCGTCGACGATCTCGGCGCAGCCGGCGAGCAGCTCGGCCTTGTGGTCCAGTGCCGCGACGGCCCCGGCCTGAGCCACCGAGCTCACGCTGAACGGGGGGCAGACCTTGCGCAGCGCCGCCGCCACCTCCGCCGCACCGATGGCGTAGCCCACCCGCAGCCCGGCCAGCCGGTAGGCCTTGGAGAACGTCCGCAGCACGACGAGGTTGGGGTGCGTGTCGAGCAGGGTGAGCCCGTCGACGACGTCCGGGTCGGTGACGTACTCGTGGTAGGCCTCGTCGAGTGCCACCAGCACGTCGGGGCCGACCTCCGCGAGGAACCGCTCCAGCTCCCCCCGGCTCACCGCCGTCCCGGTGGGGTTGTTCGGGCTGCACACCATGACCAGCCGGGTGGCCGGGGTGAGCGCCGCAGCCATCGCGTCGAGGTCGTGCCGGTAGTCGTCGGTGAGCGGCACCGAGCGGGCGGTTGCCGCGCCGATCTGGGTCACGATCGGGTACGCCTCGAACGAGCGCCAGGCGAACAGCACCTCGTCGGCGGGCTCCCGGCAGGTGATCTGCACCAGCTGCTGGCACAGGGTGACCGAGCCGCAACCCACCGCGATCCTTCCCGCGGCCACGCCCAGCTCGTCGGCGAGCCGCGCGGTGAGCGCGGAGGCGGCCAGATCGGGGTATCGGTTCCCGGCGGCGGCGGCCTCGGCGATCGCGTCCAGCACCGGACGCGGCGGTGCCAGCGCCACCTCGTTGCTGGCCAGCTTGATGGCCCCCGGGATGGTGCGACCGGGCACGTAGCCGGGCAGGCTGTCGAGGTCGGGGCGGATCAGCGCCATGCGCGCCACGGTAGTCCCGCGCTCCACCCCCCTGACCGGCGTGGAAGGCTGGCCGGATGACCGAGATCCGGACCGAGACGGTACCGCTCGTCGACGGGAGCGAGCTGCGGCTCACCGTGGCCGAACCGGTCGGGTCGGTCCGCGGTGGGATCGTGGTGCTGCACGAGGCCCGCGGCGTCACCGACAGCGTCCGCAACCTCGTCGCCGGGATCGCCGACGACGGCTGGCTCGCGGTCGCCCCCCACCTCTACCACCGCGACGATGCCGACGAGCTCGACCCGTCCGACACCGAGCAGCAGGTGCAGGACCAAATCGACCGGCTCGACGGCGAGCAGGTGATGGCCGACACCGACACGGCGTTCGGCTGGCTGGCCGAGCACGACATCTTGAGTGACCGGATGGGCGTCGTCGGCTTCGACCTCGGCGGCTCGGTCGCGCTGCTCGTGGCCACCCGGCGCACCCTCGGCGCCGCGGTCACCGTCGGGGGCGGTGGGATCAGCAGCCCGCTGTCGGTGGGGCTGCCCTCGCTCATCGCCGCCGCACCCGGGCTGACCTGCCCGTGGCTGGGGATCTACGACGAGGCCGACCCCGAGGTCGAGCGCCTGCGCGAGGCGGTCGCGGCGTCGGAGATCGCCACCGACGTCGTCACCTACCCGCACAGCGGATACCGCTTCGACGCCGACCCCGACGCGGCCGCCGACGCCTGGCAGCGCACGTTGAACTGGTTCGGCTCGCACCTGCGCTGACTCGGCGGACGACGGCCGCAGCATCGGCGTGGCGGCCTGCCTGGCGCCCGTCGGATCGGCGAGAGATGCTGGCCGACATGGCGGATACCCCCGAGCTGCTGTGGACCCCTGACCCCGCGACCGCGTCGGCGAGCGCGCTGGCGGGGTTCGCCCGCTGGGTCCGCGAGCACCGGGGCGTCGACGTGGCCGACACCGACTATCCGGCGCTGCACGCCTGGTCCGTCGCTGACATCGGCGGGTTCTGGTCGGCGGCCGCTGAGTACCTCGGGGTGCTCTTCCACGACGCGCCAACGGCGCCGCTGGGGTCGACGGCGATGCCAGGGACCGAGTGGTTCCCCGGCGCGACCCTGAACTACGCGGAGCACGCACTGACCCCGGGGCCGGGGCGCGCGGGCGACGATGTCGCGATCGTGTTCGTTCGCGAGGACGGGCTGGAACGGACCGTCACCCACGCTGCGCTGCGCGACGCGGTCGGGCGGGCCCGCGCGGGTCTGGTGCGGGCGGGCGTCGGGCGCGGCGACCGGGTCGTCGCGCTCGCGCCCAACTCGACCGAGACGCTGGTGGTGTTCCTGGCCGCGGCGAGCCTCGGCGCGATCTGGTCGTCGTGCTCACCGGACTTCGGGGTACGGGCAGTGCACGACCGGTTCGCCCAGATCGAGCCGACGGTGCTGCTGGCGGTCGACGGTTACGTCTACGGGGGCAAGCGCTACGACGTCCGGCCCACGGTGGCCGCGCTGCGTGCGCAGCTGCCCACCCTGCGCGCGACCGTCCTGGTGCCCTACCTCGATCCCGACGCGACGCTGGAGAGCACGGTGGCGTGGGCGGAGCTCATGGCTGAGCCGGGCCCGCTGGAGTTCGAGCCGGTGCCGTTCGACCACCCGCTGTGGGTGCTCTACTCGTCCGGAACGACGGGGCTGCCGAAGGGGATCGTGCACGGGCACGGCGGGATCGTCGTCGAGCATCTGAAGGCGCTGCGGCTGCAGGCCGACCTCGGGCCGGGCGGGCGGTTCTTCTGGTTCACCACCACCGGTTGGATGATGTGGAACTTCCTCATCTCCGGGCTGCTGGTCGGCTCGACCATCGTGGCGTTCGACGGCAACCCCGGACATCCCGATCTCGGTGCGCTGTGGCGGCTCGCCGAGAAACACCGGGTGACCTACTTCGGGGTGTCCGCGCCCTTCATCCAGTCCTGCCTCAAGGCCGGCCTGCGCCCGCGCGAGCAGTTCGACCTGTCCGCGATGCGCGCGATCGGTTCGACGGGGGCGCCGCTGTCGGTGGAGGGTTTCCGCTGGATCGGCGACGCGGTGGGCGAGCACGTGCAGATCTGCTCCGTGTCGGGCGGGACGGACGTGTGCGCGGCGTTCGTCTGTGCGGCGCCGTCGGTGCCGGTGTGGCTGGGCGAGCTCTCCTGTGCCGCGTTGGGGGCCGCGGTGGTGGCCTACGACGATGCCGGCCAGGAGATCGTCGACGAGGTCGGGGAACTGGTGATCACGAAGCCGATGCCGTCGATGCCGGTGTCGTTCTGGAACGACCCGGACGGTACCCGGCTGCGCGAGGCGTACTTCGAGGACTTCCCCGGGGTGTGGCGGCACGGCGACTGGGTGCGCCACACCCCCCGTGGCTCGTACGTGATCTACGGGCGCAGCGACTCGACGCTCAACCGCGGCGGGGTCCGGATGGGCACCGCGGACTTCTACGCCGTCGTCGAGGGTTTCGACGAGGTCGCCGACTCGCTGGTGATCGACACCACCGAGCTCGGTGCCCGGGACGAGGGCGCCCTGCTCTGCTTCCTGGTGCTCGCGGCCGGTGCCGCCCTGGAGGACGTCGAGCCGCGGCTGCGCACGGCGTTGCGCTCCGAGCTCTCGCCGCGACACGTGCCGGACCGGTTCGTCGTCGTCGACGCGGTGCCGCGCACGCTCAACGGCAAGAAGTGCGAGGTGCCGGTCAAGAAGATCCTCGCCGGCGTCGCGCCGGATCGGGCCGTGAGCCGGGAGGCGCTGCAGAACCCCGAGGCTCTCGGCCCCTTCCTCGACCTGGGTGGCTCCCGCTGAGCAGGCGCGCCCGGGCGGGGCGGCTTTGAACTCCACCCCGTGCGCTGTGTACTCTGGCCGGTGCTGGCGGCCGAGAGGCCCCGGGAGGCTTCGCCTAGTCTGGTCTATGGCGCCGCACTGCTAATGCGGTTTGGGGTCACCCCCCATCCCGGGTTCAAATCCCGGAGCCTCCGCGCTGACGTGCTCGGTCCAAGGCCGGCTGCGGTGGCAAGGACAACTGAAGAGCACGCGCCCGTAGCTCAACGGATAGAGCATCTGACTACGGATCAGAAGGTTGGGGGTTCGAATCCCTTCGGGCGCACCATCCTGACCAGCGGAAACGGTCGTCTCGGTGACGTCAGAAGGTATGCGGGGGGTGCCATGTGGTCGCAGTGTGGTCGCACGGCGCGTCA
>JBBSGM010000112.1:0-13313 GCA_038254065.1 Mycobacteriales bacterium
ACCACCGGGGTCAGCCGCCCAGGACGGCCAGTGACCAGCACCAGCCGGCGAGCTCGCGGGCGATGGCGGTGTTGGCCACCACCGCCCGCTTGTGCCGGGCATCGAAGGCCGCCCACCGGGCGGCCAGGCGCCGGTTGGCCTGCTCGCCGCGGTCCCGCGTCGCGGGGGTGGCCCGCTGCTGGCGGCGGCGCAGGTCCACCCCGGGGCGGCGGTAGGGCTGGCGGTGATGCCACGCTGCCTCGATCAGCAGCCGGCGCGCGTGGCCGTTGCCGGTCTTGGTGATCGAGCCCTGGGGACCGCGACCCTCCCGAGGAGGACTCGGTGGGCACCAACCCCAGATAGGCAGCGATCGAGCGGCCGGTCAGCCGGGTCCAGTCCCCGATCTCCACCGCCAGCCCGAACGAGGTCAACGTCGAGACCCCGCGCAGACACCCCAGCCGGGTCACCACCGGGGTGAACTCGCTGTCGCCGGCCATCGTCGTGATCGCGCCATCGAGGCGGTCGCGGCGGGCCACGGTGGTGAGCATGGTGTCGTAGGCGATGTCGAAGGCCAGCTGCAGACCGGGCAGGGTGAACGACTGCGAGCGCAGCCAGCGGTCGTGCACACCGGTCCAGGGTTGACCCTGGTAGTAGACGATCCCCTGGCGCAGCAACAGCTTTGAGAGCCGGTGCCGCGCCGACATCAGGTCCCCGCGGACGTCCTCCCGGGCCCGAACCAGGTCCCGGGCGGCTTCCTGTTCCACGCTCGGGACGGTGACCGCGACGATCTCCCCGAGATGCAACAAGCGGGCCAGATGCCGGGCATCGCGGACATCAGTCTTGACCCGATCCCCCGACGGACGCTGCAACTTCGACGGCGCCGCCACCAGACACCCGATGCCTTCCGCAGCCAGGAATCTGGCCAACCCGAACCCGGTCGGGCCGGCCTCATAGGTCACCCCGACCGGCCCCGGCAGCGACCGCACCCACGCCGCGACGTCCCCATGATCGGGAGTAAGGCGGTGTTCGAACAACTCACCAGTCTGCCCGTCCAGGCCGCACGCCACGACCGACCGCGCGTGCACATCCAGCCCGACACTCGTACGATTCCCGATCACTGGGGCCTCCCCACATCTGTGGCTCTACCGGCCAGGACCCGCTCCTGTCGGCAACCCACGATCACATGTGAGCGAGCCCCAGCCCGAACTCACATACCGTCTAAGCAGACCACCGACCCCGACGAGCTTGCCCGGGTCGTCGCTGGCTGGCACCCCGATTACCCAGACCTGGCGCGGGTGATCGTGGCCGAGCTCCGGGCGGACCTCGCAAGCCACTTCGACAACCCGGAGTGCATCCGTCTCGTCGAGCACTTATGCCGGCAGAGCCCCCTGTTCGTCGAGTGCTGGCAGAGTCATGGCGTCCTTGAACTGGTGCCCCGGACCAAGGTTCTGTGTCATCCCGACCACGGCATCCTGCAGTTCAACGTACGGTCCGCAGACCTCATGAGTCCTGCCAACCACCGGTTGGTACTACATCTGCCTGCCGAAGACGGCAGAACCCGCCTGATCCTTCGGGACATGCTTGCCCGCGCGGAACGGCACCGCAGCTTAACCACACCGCAGCTGCGCCAGCAGGCCCGGCGTGCAGGGCGTCCGGTCGACCTCTCCCGCACCCGTCCATCCGCATGACCTTGCACCGCGCGTCCCCCGGACGCGCGGTGCAAGGTTCCCATCACAGAACTGCTGTTCCCGCCTGCAGTTCTGGCGCGACGTCGGATTCAGATCGTTCCTGCTCGGTGCGGCCCGCGCTCACCGCCGGACGAAGGAACACCGCGATGAGCATCGCTCCGAGGACCACCACCACAGCGTCGACGAGCAGGGCGAAGGTCACACCGCCCAGCACCGCAGAGGGACTGCTCGAACCACCTGAGGTGGTGAGCATCCGCGAGGTCGCGACCGCGCTCATGACTGGGATTCCCAGGGTGATCCCGATCTGCTGGGTCATCGAGGCCAAGCCTGTGGCCAGACCCTGGACCTGGTTCGACAGCCCCGAGGTGCTGGTGACCATGAAGGAGACGACCGCCAGACAGTGGACGAAGCCGCCGACCGCCGTCGCACCGAGGACCAGCCACAGCGAGCCTGAGGTATCGCCGAGGAGGTACAGCACGCCGGTCATGGCGGCCTGGACCACCAGGGACACAATCATCGCGCGACGACTGTCACCGAGTATGGCGATGAGGCGTGGTGCGAGCACGCCCGCCAGGAAGGCCGTCGCCCCCAGCACACTGAACGCCAGCCCGGTCTGCGTGGGTGAGTAACCCAGCACCTTCTGTAGGTAGAGGGTCAGCAGGAATACCTGGGCGGTGAACATCGTGAAGGTGACGAGGCCACCGATATTGCCCCACAGCACCGTCGGCCGCGTCAGGACCGCGACGGCGACGAGCGGTTCCCGGGAACGCAGCTCGATGACCCAAAACGCGCCCAGCAGCACGACAGCTGCCCCGAGCGGCCACACCGCGTGACTGTCGGTCCACCCCAGGTGGCCGGCCGAGGTGACGCCATACACCAGTGCCAGGAGGCCAACCGTGACGGTGAGAGTACCGGGCACGTCGAGGCGGGGCCGCTGACCGAGGCGGGAGTTTGCGATGAGCATGGGCGTCAGCACCAGGACCAGCACGCAAACTGGGATGTTGACCAGGAACGCCCAACGCCAGCTCAGCAGCCCCGTCAGGAGGCCACCGACGAGGGCGCCCGTTGTGAAGCCCGCGGAGAGCAGGGCGCCGTTGAGGCCGAGCGCCTTGGCTCGCAACGGTCCCTCGGGGAACGAGGTGGTCAGCAGTGCCAAACCGGACGGAACAACCATGGCCGTGGCTATACCCTGGAGCACGCGGGCCACCAGCAACACCGTCGGTGTCTGGGAAGCGGCACCCACGCCGGAAGCCAGTCCCAGGAGTGCCATACCGAGCATGAAGACACGGCGACGGCCAACGATGTCGGCGACACGACCGAAGAACAGTGTGAACCCCGTGGCGGCGAGCGCGAACGAGGTCGCTACCCACTGCAGGTTGTTGAGGGAGAATCCGACGTCGGCGCCGATCCTCGGCAGTGCGACGTTGAGGGTCGAGAAGTCGAGAGCGATCAGAAACTGGGCGCCGAGCAACAGGACGAGGATCATCCGTCCCCGGTTGTCGAGGACATGAGACTCCCTCGGACTCAGGTCGGGCGGTGTTTGGGTCATCTGACAGGCTCCTACGTGATGGACGTGGCTGTCCGTCGAACAGGGGGGTCGTACGGAGTCTGTGGTAGCCGGATGGGGCGTCCAAGGCCGCAGAATTCCTAGGTCACCGGAGCCTAGGAGTGCCAGCCCCACCCTTGGCCAGCCCATGTAGGGCAGACTTGCTCGTATGGACAGACGTCAGGAGCGGAGCGACTTCTTGCGCTCACGGCGCACCCGGCTCACGCCGCACGATGTCGGCCTGCCCGACTATGGCGGCCGTCGGCGGGTGGCCGGATTGCGTCGCGAGGAGGTGGCGATGTTGTCCTCGATCAGCGTCGACTACTACGTACGCCTCGAGCAGGGTCGTATCCAGCACGTCTCCCAGAGCGTTCTCGACGCCATCTCCTCTGCGCTACGTCTAGACCGTGACGAGCAGATGCACCTGCGCAACCTCGTCGGACCTAAGGACGACACGACACTGCGACCCACGACCAAGACAGCCCGGGCGGGGCTGAGCCAGATGATCAGGACGGTCACGAGCGGCCCTGCCTATGTCCTGAGCCGACACATGCAGATTCTCAGCTGGAACTACCTCGCGGAGCTGGTCTTCGATGAGATTGCCCGGCTGCCCGCGAACGAGCGCAACATGGCCCGCTACGTGTTCCTAGACTCGTCGGCACACGACACGTTCGTCGATTGGCAGGACGCCGCCCGGAGCACCGCGGCCTACCTGCGAATCGTGGGCGGTCAGTATCCCGACGACCCGAACTTGGCCACACTGGTCGGGGAGCTCTCCCTCAAGAGCGAGGACTTCCGCCGCAAGTGGGCCGAGCACCCCGTGTCGACCCGGTCGTTCGGGAACAAGACCTTCGCGCACCCGCTCGTCGGCGAGATACCGCTCAGCTATGAGGCGATGACCCCCTCCAGCGAGTCCGGCGAGCTGGTCTTCGTCTTCTACCCTCGACCCGGCACGGACGCGGAGTTGACGCTGCAGCTTCTCGTGAACTGGGGCACGCGGGACTGTACATCTCTACCGTCGTGCCCGGACCCAGGCCCGACCGATTCGACAAGTGACATCACACCGAGATTTACGCAAACAGTGCCGGAAAAATCTGACACCGCAGACTAACCACGAGAGAGGGGTACGGATAAAAGACGAGCCACACAGGAATACAAGACCTCGTACTGCCATTACGTAGTAGCTGGATGAACCTCTACGGCGATGTTGCCATAGAAGGCGACAGTGGGGACGGCTCCATTATCGGAGTGGCAGCTGTCACTCCCAGGCAATAGTTTTGGAATCTGGAGATACGACTCTGACCCTGTCCCACAGGGCGAACTTGGCGCCCCCGCCAAAGTCTCGACCGACTATATCGCCTATATGAACCTCTACGGCGGTGTTTCCGTAGAGTGCGACTGAAGGGAATTCTCCATTATCGTAGTGGTGGCTGTCACCCCAGGCCCGTGCCTCCTGGAGCCACCGTTTCGAGGTCCCCCACTAGAGTTAGTAGCCGAAATGAAATAAGTTGTTCATTTGGAAGCATTGTTGAGCCCGCGACCTGCAATGATGTCAATTTTGTGTATTTGTTACTTCATTCCAGCTCCTTAGAGGCTTATGCAAAACCTTCCTTGAAGAAGTACAGGCCGATAGCGGCCCGGAATGAGGATAAGAAGGTCTTCAGTAGCCTTCTGTAATCCGTGAAGAGGATCCGCCATGTCTTTAGGTTGGCGACGGCTCGCTCGACGGGCGCACGCAGTGAGCTGATCTGGTTATTGTAGTCATGTTCGCGCATGTACAGGTCACGGTCTTGCGGCTTGCGAACTGGAGTGATGATGTAATCGGTTCCAATGAATCCCTTGTCGCCAATCACGTCGCCAGCCAGCTTGAGGATCGTCTCGCACTCTGATTCTTTCAGTTTGGCCATGTCGTGCTGGTTGCCGGGAACAGGCTCGGAGACGAAAGTGAGACGGCCGGCTAGATTCGTGACGATCAGCGACCCATGACCCGTTGTCTTGTATTTCCCAGCCCACAGCTCACGCTCGCCGGCCCAGGACCAGCACGGCCACAAGGTACCGTCTACCAGGGCGATCGCGCCCCGGGTAGCCTCCGCTGCCTCCTCCGCAGATGGCCTGAACTCCGCGGTAGCCTGATCGATCAGTGGCGTCAGGAAGGTGATGTACCGCGAGATCGTGGACTGGTCCACATCGAAGATCTCCGCCCACACTTCCTCGATGATGTTTTGGCGCATATACCCGCTGGCGACGACAAGCGCCTCGCGTAAGGTGAGTTCCCTCTGGCGACCTCTGCCCTTGTCCCATGGTTTCTTGAGCAGTTCGCCGACCATCTGCTCCATCTCGTCGAGTTGCTCAGCGTCCAGTCCTGACATACGATCGAACCGCAACGGCTTCTCCGTCGTGAAGGGTTTGGTTTAGTCACCTCCTTTCTATCGGTCGGAGAAGCCGTTGCTTATCATTTGATGCCGCGTGTCGCCAGCTTTCGAAAACAATGACCGCTGGCTAGTCTAAACGGGGTTTTGCATAAGCCTCTTAGTATAATCATCTCCGAATGAGGAGGGCAGTAACTACTGGTCCGGAGATGCTTCCGGACCGGCGAGACGCACCGCAGGCGCGGCGCCGAGCAGGGTCCCAGGACCGCTGCGCTGGGGTCACCCTGAAACTCGGGGGCGCCTCGTCGAACTGGAGTTGAAGGACGGCACCAGAGACGGTGCGGACGTCGCGCGCCACCGCTGCGCTCGCTCTCGCGCCGTCGCCCGTCTGAGGAGGCCCCGAGATGATGGTGCGCACGCCTATCGTCGGGACCTTCTATCGCGCGCAGGCCGGATAGCCGCCGTTTCGTGACGATCGGTGCATCGTCGAGCCGGACACTGTCATCGGCATCGTCGAGGCGATGAGCTGATGAACCCCATCATCGCGGACACGCGAGCGTGGTGCGCAGCGTTCTGGTCGCCGACAGCAGCCCGGTGGGGTTCGACCAGCCGCTGCTCGTGCTGGATCCGCGGCCGAACCGGGACGGGAGGACCGGTGATCTTCACCAAGATCCTGATCGCCAACCGCGGCGAGATCGTCGTGCAGGTCGCGCGGACATGCCGGGAACTCGGTATCGCCACCGTCGCGGTTTACTCGACCACCGACCGCGACTCGACCGTGGTCCGCATCGCCGTCGTGGAGGCCGCCCGGGGCACCAGGCACCGGTACCGCGCCAACAAAAGCGATTGATCAGTGAGGGCTGGCGCTGCTGTTGAATCTCGATCGCGACGTCCGGGCCGAGCCCGACGGTGTCGGCGAGTCTTTGCCCTCGCGGTGACCTCCGAGGCGGTCCTCTGCCGGGCAGGGTGTTCAGTGGACCTGGTGATCGCGCTGCTCGCACCCGGACAAGGTGCCCAGTCCCCTGGCATGCTGACACCCTGGCTGGCGCTGGAGGGTGCGGCAGTCCGGATCGCGGCGTGGTCAGAGGCCACCGGGCTGGATCTTCGTCGGCTGGGCACCACGGCGGATGCCGAGGAGATCAAGGACACCGCGGTGACCCAGCCGCTGGTCGTGGCGCTGTCGCTGCTCGCCGCCGAGGAGCTGGCTCGGCGGGTGGACCTGCCAACCGAAGCCCCGGTTGCCGGGCACTCGGTCGGCGAACTCTCCGCGGCAGCAGTGGGTGGAGTGTTCACCGCTGATGAGGCCGTCGCGCTCGCCGCTGTCCGTGGCCGGGAAATGGCCGCGGCGTGCGCGCTGGAGCCGACCGGGATGTCCGCAGTGCTCGGCGGCGATCCCGATGATGTCGCGGCGGTCCTGGCCCAATTGGGGTTGGACGCGGCCAACCGCAACGGCGCCGGCCAGATTGTCGCTGCAGGCCGGCTCGACGCGCTGGCTGCACTGGCGCAACACGAGCCCGCCCGAGCGCGGGTGAGACCACTGCCCGTTGCTGGGGCTTTCCATACCCGGTTTATGGCCCCGGCCGAGCACGCGCTGGCTCAGTACGCAGCCCAGCTCACCGCCCAGGATCCGCGGCGCCCGCTGCTGTCCAACGCCGACGGAGAAGTGGTGACCGACGGCGCACAGATGCTGCACCGGCTGGTCACACAGGTGATCAAGGCCGTTCGCTGGGACTCCTGCATGGCAACGCTGCGGGCCTTGGGCATCACCACAACGGTCGAGCTTCCTCCCGCTGGAACGCTGTCCGGGCTGGTCAGACGAGACTTGAAGGGCACAGTCACCCTGGCACTGAAGGCCCCCGACGACCTCGACAAGGTCGCTGGTCTGATTGGTGAGCATTCAGGAACCCCCCACTCAGGAACCCTCCCATGAGGGAGAGTGGCACTGTTTGGGGAGGCACGCGGGGGGAGAGCGGGATAAAGTGGGGCGGCTACGCGGCCGGGGTTTGTGGATCGGGTGCGGGTGTGGCCCGCTGACGTCAGAGATCTTGCGCGCTCGAAGGACATGGGAGACCTGCTCCATCTCCTCTGGAGACGCGAGGGGATCCGCGTGTCGAGTGGACGACAGAGGACGGCCGCGATCGTCATGACGTTCGCGAAGCCGTGTGCTCCGATCCGCGGCGCCAGGAGCGACTGGGGATCACGGTCGACTAGGTGCACGCCCAGGACGGTGCCCCGGCGACAACCACCCCGCCGCCGCGCCCGTTCACGACGGCGTGCTTCGCAGATACTCCGACTCGAAAACTCCGTTCGCCGCTGCGGTGTATGAATTCGAGTCAATGACCTACCGGTTGTTCGACGAGGTAACCTTCGGCGCCCGCACCGCATCACAGGCAACATCCTGCGTCCCCAACCCCCCTCACGGTAGTGAGATGGGCGCTCGGTCGTTCAGGCTGCGCAGCAGCACGCCGATCTTACGCTTGGTGTCCCCGCCGTTGGGGACGTGCAGCACCAGTCTGATGTTGTCATTGGCAGACAGCTTCCACAGGTGTACGTCGAATGCGAGCCGACCAATCCCTGGATGCTCGATCTCCTCGACGTGCACCTCCGGCTTGCGCACCTCATGGCTGTCCCAGATCCTGACAAACTCAGGACTGCGCCGCCGTAGATCCTCCACGACAGCATGGAATCTCCCATCGTCGAAGTACTGAACCATGTCGGCGCGGTACTGTGCAACCGTGGCCCGGGCGATCTCCTCCCAATTTATGTATCGCACTCGGCACACCGGGTTTGTGAAAAACGTGACGAGCGCGTTGGTGTGCAAATCGGTGTAGTCAAACACCCCACGAGCGGTGTCGTTCACTGCCAAGATTCCCCAAAACCGGTCGATCATAATTGCCGGAACCGATAGCAGATCATCCATCAAGAGCGTGTCCTGCAAATTCTGGAGGAGGTCATCAGACTTCTCTGAATAGTAGTTTGGCAAACTAATTCCCGCCAGTCCGAAGAGGTACTTTTCCTCCGCATCATCAAGACCGAGCGCGCGACTGACCGCGCGCACGACCGACTCGGACACTTTAATATCACGACCCTGTTCAAGCCAGGTGTACCAGGACGTCCCCACACCAGCGAGGACGGCGACTTCCTCGCGGCGCAAACCTGGTGTGCGACGCCGACCGGAAACCTCGAGCCCGAGTTCGGCTGGAGATCGTCTGGCACGACAACTACGCAAGAAGTGACTTAGCTCTGCTCGCCTTCTGCACTTCCGCTGCTCTACCATGACTTCACGCACATTTGCGTTGCGCTGTGATGGATGAAAATCGACGGCAGGATCGCGTCGGTTTCGATGCCGCGTCTCATGGCGCCGATTCCTCTTTCTTGTGTCCGGCGTGGACCAGATCTGACATATGCGTCTGACCACCGTTTCTCGCAGCTCGCCGAGCCGTAGCTCGCCCTAGCGGAGCGCCAATGAGCGCTGCAGGTGAATTGAGGAACCGACCGACGATGCGGTTGAACCGGTGCGGCTGCTCCAGAAACGGCAGGTGGCCGCTTCGCCGGAAGACGATCAGCCGGTGCGCCGGAAGACGACGGATCGCCGGCACGGCTTCGGTCAACGAGACCCTCGGGTCCCTTCTACCCCATAGCACCAGGGTCGGCGCGCCTACCTCGGAGAGCCGGTCCGAGACGGCGAAGCGGTCGCGCTGCACGGGATCGAACAGTCCGTCTATTAACCACCGGAACGATGCGCTGTGCCCGGGCCGGGCCTGGCTGGTCGCCTGGCTGATCAGCACCCTGCGCAACCGTCGGCCGGAGCCCGGCGCCAGCAGGGACATCTCGTCGGCCAACTCACCAACGTCGCGCTCACCGTCGACCGCGGAGGTGTCACTGCGGCGGGTATCGAGCAATGCTTTGCTCAACCCGGTGCCGCCCAGAAACGCGGACGCCGAGGGGGTAAGGACCAGGGCAGAGATGCGGGCCGGCGTCGCGAGCGCCACCAACACCGCGACCTGGGCACCAAGCGAACTACCGACCATGGCAAAGGAACTGATGCCCTCGGCGTCCGCGACTGCAAGCAGGTGAGCCACGCAGGCCGCCAGGACAGGACCGTCGGTGGGCTCGGTGAACCCGCAGCCAGGCAGATCGACCGCTAGTACTCGATGGTTGTTGCCCAGAGCGTCGACGTTATGCACGAAGACATCGGCGGACATCCCACCACCGTGGACCAACATGACAGCTGGACCGCTACCGCCAGCGTGCAGGACGCGAGTCATCAGCCCATCGACCCGACTGAACCGGACCTTCACGATGTGCTCCTGAGTCCGCCCACTGAGAGATTAAGGACGTCGAGCGCACCCAAGACGAGCGACAAGCTGAACGCAAAAAGAGTGCAGATTAACCCGATGGCTAACCTGTTCATGATGTGTAGCACGCGCCCTCCCCGATTGAAGCGATTCACTGTCGCCGTATGTGGCTACCGCGATCAGCGATTGATGGGCAGGTTCCGGATCTACTAAAAAAAATCTTCATCGCAAGATCGCTGATGGGATGGTATGGGTGCCTGATCTGCGAGGTCAAGCGATATCGGATTAATTCGTTCGATGGCTGAGGCGGACGAGCCGGGGTGGAAATCACCTCCACCTTTGATGGAGCTCCCTCCACCTTTGGTGGAGCTCCGGCCCGAAGAGTGTTCGACCGGATGATGCCCCAACGGCTACCATCCTGGAATAGTTCGAGACTAGTCAAAGCACAAAAGATCTCGGAAGGACCCCCCGTGAAGCCTCTCCATGAGCTCTCTGACGACGAGTATGACGACCTTTTCGACTGCCTGTCGGGGGTAGATAAGGATCCTTACGTCGACTACCTCGCCTTCTCCGCCGCCGTGCGTGACCTGATAGACCGGGACGAGGTGCCGAAGTTCTTCGTTCAGGTGTGCAGCAAGATCAGCGACGAGCGCGTAAGTGGCGAGTCCGACGCGCATGTGCTACGGAATTGCCCCATCGACCGCGAGATCCCCCTGTTCGATCAGGACGATCCGGTCACCGACAAGTACAATAAGAAGAAGACGTTCATCGGCGAGGCATTCCTCGAACTCTTCGGACAGCTCACGGGTGCGCCGCTGCTGGCATACTCGACGCGCAACAATGGTGATTTCTTCCACGACGTCTACGCCGCGAATCAGTACAACGGCACGCAGACGCAAAAGACCGACAGCGAATTATACTTTCATAACGACAGGACAGCGCACCCGGTCCGGGCTGATTTCCTCGCCCTCCTCGGCATGCGCTGCCCTGAATTCGATCTTGTCTTCACCGGCTACATCGACGGCCGTGAACTCCTGAAGCACCTGAACCCCGCACAGCAGGCGACGCTCCGTGAGCCCTACTTCGTGACCCCTTTCGACCGGTACTCACGAGATTCGAATCGTGGGCAGGTGCAATCCGAGGCACACGCCATCCTTGAGAACGATCACAGCTTCCGCTACTACGATACGAGAACGACAACCGCACCAGAGGCCCCGGACGGGGCCAAAGACGCGCTCATCGTGCTGAAGGACACCATCGTGCGCTCCGCGAAGCAGCGGCACCGGATCCTGACCAAGGACCTTCTCGTGCTGGCCAACCAGGATGGGCTGCACAGCCGCGACATGGTCGAGATCAACGACCCGCAGGGCACTCGGCAGCGCTGGCTGCTCAAGACTTACGCGTTTCGCGACGATAGGGCGGCTGCCGTGCACGACGCGGTCTGGCTGGACGGGGTCCGCGGGCGGGTGGGCGATTGAGCCCGGCCCGCGCCGCGGCGGCGCGAGGTCCCAGTTGTCGTCATCGCCGGGGCTGCTTGCGGAGATGGTTGTGTGAACGGTCCGGGTCCGATCCGGGTTGGGGGAGGGCGGCGGGTCGGTCTCGTCACCGTCGCTTCCTCATCGACTGCCGCGCTTGTCGTGCAGCCTCAGCTCTTTCGCGATGAGTGCCGCCTGGACCCGGTTCCGCACACCGAGCTTGGTCAGCACATGCGAGACGTGGCTCTTCACGGTCGCGCTACTGACTCCCAGCTGTGCTGCGATCTCGCTGGTTGACATGCCCTCAGCGAGTAGTTCGAGCACGTCGATCTCTCGCGTGGTCAGCTTGGCTAGGATGCCTGCCGGCACGGTGGCCAGCAGTTCCGGCGGTGCCGCGAGGTAGACGAGCAACTCCGGAGAGATCACGACGTGTCCGGAGGCGACCGCGTGGACGGCTGCGGCGAGCGCCGCGACGTCCACATTCTTGGTCACACATCCCGCGACGCCGGCCTTCAGGGCGTCTTGCAGGCGCTCGGGTGTCCACTCGATACCCAGCACCAGCACCCGGACGCGGGTCGCGGTCAGCGCGCGAAGCTGGGAGAACTGGACGGGCTCGGTCGGCGTCGATGCGACGAGCACGATCTGCACGTTGGCGGGTGGGCGGTAGTCGGAGGTGTCAATCGGCGCCAGACAGACCTCGACGCGGTGCATCTCGCTAAGTGCGTTGGTTAAGAAGTGCCGAGACAGCGGGTCCTTGTCTACGAGCAACACGCGCACCGTGGTGCCGTGCGGTTCCTCGGCACCCGGAGAACCAACAGGTGGAACCTCACGGATGATCACGTAGTTTTCCCCGCGCCGTCACAACACCGTGATCTGCTGAGACGAGATCGGCTCCCTCTCCGGTCACCTTACAATACTAACGGGGCTTCGCCCCAGCCCGACGAGGCGTGTGGTGGTCGGCTTGGGTGGGCGGGCTCCGGTCGGGTGGGTGAGACCGTGACCGGCGTGCCGATCCGGTGTATGAACCGCTTGGAGCGGTTGGTTGGCCTACTGGCCGCCCGTCCGATCGGAGCCCATGATGACGGTAGCGCGCACTGTCGCTGATGTCCTTGGTGATCACACGGTGTTCGAGGTCGAGTGCATCGACCGGATGTATCTCAACGTGTTTGTGCCGCAGTTGCAGTACGCCGCGGGGTTGGTCGGGTTCGTGCATCGCCAGTTGGGGTTGCCGATCGCGTCGACCGCGCCGCTGGGGAAGATCAGTGACGCGTTCACCGCGGCGATCCGTCGTTATGCCCGCGATCATGGAGGCTTATTCAGTGTGCCACGAACGCAGAGAGGGGTTGCCGTAGGAGGTCTCTTCGATGCGGTGCTGTGCAGATGATGAAGGGGTTGTGGCCCTTCGGCATCGCCCTACGGGGGGAGATGTCAAATCACCTCAAGCCGCATTAGTTAGTGACTGTTGTGGTGAGCGTTGAGGAAAAGGCGCACGTGATGCGTCAGATGGGGATCGGGAAGGCGAACGCGAGTGAACCGTTGAGGAAGCGTCGAAAACCTGAGATGACATCGAAACCGGAGCGATGAATAGGTTCCGGGATAAGCCTGGCGGGTGCCCGTTTATTGGCCAGGTGGTGTCCGGCGTAGAGGCGGCGCGAGCCCGGTCTGCAGCTTCTGCATGGAACGTGGGAAGGCGGATGCCGATACTGATGTTTCCCTCTCGTTGACGGGAGAGGAGCGTCGAGAGGAAGCGCGGTGGCGGCTGAGACCGTGAGCCGTTGAGTACCGATGCGGCATCTGCTGGCGGACCGGCTCGTAGTAGTGGTGAAGCTCCCGTAATGGGGGTGGAGCTTGTGAACACGAACGTGGAAGGTGGGGTCGGATCGAGATGGCGGGCCTTGCTGGAAGCGGTGCTGTACGAGTGATGGAGGTTGGTTGGCCCTCCGGAGCCGCCCTGCGGG
>JBBSGM010000113.1:0-13229 GCA_038254065.1 Mycobacteriales bacterium
CCGTGTCGACCGCAACGACGGCGGCTGCCGCCCCGGCCATGTCCACGGCAAGCGCTGTCGTTCCGGCCGTTCGAACGATCGCGGGGAAAATGGAAGGGGACGGCTACGGACAGCAACGGGACCACCTTCCCAAATCATATTGAATATCGAGGAGTCCTGTGAGTTGGGCCAGCCGTGCGGCTCGATCGGGGTGTCGCAGGTGCCCTGCTACGACCGGCTGAGCCCAAGGTCTTCTTGGCAGATGCGGCCGCTGGCGACTTCGAGTTTCGGGTGGACGATTTCGATGACAAGAGCGACCCGGTGAAGTGCCAACCGGGGGGCGGTGAGCACTTCCGGCTGCAATCCGATGGCAGGCTCGGTTACCGTACTACCTACCAGCCCTTGGCCCAGGGCACCCTGGAAAGGCAGTAGTCGCACGGATCGGCTCAATCGTCCGGACCGCGGGGCCGGGTGCGGCCCCCCGCGCGTGGCGACGGCGCCCGCTCCCGACGACCGCGCGGACCGCCGGGTCGCACGAATCGACCGACTCGGTCACCCAAATCCCCCGACTCGCGGGGGGGTCAGGCGTTGCCGTTGAAGAGGCTGGTGACGGAACCGTCGTCGAACACGGCGTGCACCGCCCGCGCGAGCAGCGGCGCGATGGAGAGCACCGACATCGTCGGGAAGCGCTTCTCGTCCGGGATCGGCAGGGTGTCGGTGAAGATCACCTCGCGGGCACCGCAGGAGGACAGCCGGTCGCCGGCCGGCCCGGAGAGAACGCCGTGGGTGGCCGCGACGACCACCTCCCTGGCGCCCTCGGCGAGCAGCGCCTCGGCGGCCTTCGCGACGGTTCCGCCAGTGTCGATCATGTCGTCGATCACCACGCAGGTCCGGCCCTCGATCTCGCCGACGACACGGTTGGCCCTCGCCTCGTTCGGCCTGCGCGGGTCGCGCGTCTTGTGGATGAACGCCAGCGGGGTGCCACCGAGGGTCTCCGCCCAGCGCTCGGCCAGCCGGACCCGTCCGGAGTCGGGGGAGACGACGGCGAGCTCACGGTGGGCGTAGGTCTTCTTGACGTAGTCGGCCAGCACCGGCAGGGCGAAGAGGTGGTCGACCGGGCCGTCGAAGAAGCCCTGGATCTGCGCGGTGTGCAGGTCGACCGTCATGATCCGGTCGGCACCGGCGACCTGGAACATGTCGGCGATCAACCGGGCCGAGATCGGCTCGCGGCCACGGTGCTTCTTGTCCTGGCGCGCATAGCCCCAGAACGGCATGACCACGGTGATCCGTTTGGCCGAGGCGCGCTTGAGCGCGTCGACCATGATCAGTTGCTCCATGATCGCATCGTTGATCGGGGCACAGTGCGACTGCAGCACGAAGGCGTCGCAGCCGCGGACCGACTCCTCGAACCGGACGAAGATCTCGCCGTTGGCAAAGGTGTACGCCGACTGCGGGGTGATCGTGACGTCGAGCTCCTTGGCCACCTGCTCCGCCAGCTCGGGGTGGGCCCGCCCGGCGAACAACATCAGGTTTTTCTTCGGCGTGGCCGACATCGCGCTCACCGGGGTGTGCCTCCTCGGCCGGCGTCGCCGGCCTCGTCCACTGGATGGGTGACCGGACCCGTCGCCACCGAACCGTTCATCGGCATCGCCGCGCCACCGCCACCGCCACCGCCGGCGCGCTCGGCGGCCGCCGCCGCCGCCGTGCCCGGACGTCTGCGCCCGACCCATCCCGCAATGGTGCGCTGCGGGCCGGCCGACACGGCGAGTGCCCCGGGTGGGACGTCGTCGCGCAGCACGGTGCCGGCCCCGGTGTACGCGCCGTCACCGACCCGCACCGGGGCGATGAACATCGTGTCGGACCCGGTGCGCACGTGGGACCCGACGACGGTGCGACGCTTGGTCACCCCGTCGTAGTTCACGAAAACCGACGATGCCCCGATGTTGCTCATCTCCCCGATGGAGGCGTCGCCGACATAGGTCAGGTGAGGCACCTTGCTGCCCACGCCGATGTCGGCGTTCTTCACCTCGACGAAGGTCCCGATCTTGCTGTGCTCCCCGAGCCGGGTGCCGGGACGCAGGTAGGCGAACGGGCCGACCGCGGCACCCGCCCCGATCACCGACCCACTGGCGTGCGTGCGGACGACCGTCGCACCCGCCCCGACCTCGACGTCGGTGAGCGTGGTGTCCGGGCCCACCTGCGCCCCGGCGGCGACGGCGGTGGCGCCGTGCAGCTGGGTACCGGGGTGCAGCACGACGTCGGGGGACAGCGCCACCGTGACGTCGACCCACGTGGTGGCCGGGTCGACGACGGTGACCCCGGCGAGCATCCAACGTTCCAGCAGCCTGCGGTTGAGCTCGGCGCGTACCGCGGCGAGCTGCACCCGGTCATTGACCCCGCAGAGCAGCCACGGGTCGGGGCAGCGGACCGCCCCGACCCGCGCGCCGGCGCGCGCAGCGATCTGGACCAGGTCGGTGAGATAGAGCTCCTGCTGGGCGTTGCGCGGGTCCAACCGGCCGATCGCGGCGGTGAGGAACGCCACGTCGAACGCGTAGACCCCGGAGTTGATCTCGGTGACTGCACGCTGGTCCGGTGTCGCGTCGCGCTCCTCGACGATCGCGGTCACCGCGTCCCCGGAACGCACGACCCGCCCGTAGCCGGTGGGGTCGGCGAGCTCGGTGGTGAGCAGGGTGACCGCGGCCCGGGTGTGGGTGTGCTCGGCGAGCAGCCCCGTGATCGTCGCGGGATCGAGCAGCGGGACGTCAGCGCAGGTGACGAGCACCGTTCCGGTGAGGTCCGCGGGCAGGGCCGCGAGCCCGCAGCGCACCGCGTCACCGGTGCCGAGGCGTCGCACCTGGACCGCGGTGAGCACCGGACGGGCGAGTTCCTCGCCGAGCTCGACGACGGCGTCGTGGACCTGCTCGCGGCCGTGCCCGACGACCACCACGAGGTGCTCGGGCGCGCATGCCGCGGCGGCGTGCCCGGCGTGCCCGAGCAGGCTGCGCCCGCCGATCGGGTGCAGCACCTTGGGCACCACCGATCGCATCCTGGTGCCCTCTCCCGCGGCGAGCACGAGGACCGCCACCGGGCGGGTCGTCGCGTCCGGATCCACCGCCGGGTCGGGCCCGGCGGACCGGTCGGTGTGCTCGGGCCCGCCGTGGCGGTCGGGCATGGCCACGCTCCTCAACTCGTGGTATCCGCGGCCAGTGGCGCGGCGGACTCGGCGTCGGCGCGAATCCTACGGTGTCCCGACCACGCCCGGCGTCCCACGCCCTGCCGCTCGGGCCTGGGTGGAGCGTGCGGCCGGCCCGCCTGCCTTTCGGGTCGGTCCGTTCGTCGTGCCTGACCGACCGGCCGGCTCAGCGTTCGCAACCGGTCCCCTCGTTGCGACGTCAACCGGACTGGACGAGCTTCAGCCACCGACACCGGAGGAACAGTATGCCCACGCGCACCGCACGCACTGCCTGGAACGGCACCCTCGAGCAGGGTTCCGGGCAGACCGAGCTGAGCAGCAGCAAGGTCGGCACCTACGACGTCAGCTTCCCCAAGCGGGCGGCCGACGAGGCAGGCGGCACGACCAGTCCCGAGGAGCTCATTGCCGCGGCGCATTCGTCGTGTTACGCCATGCAGCTCTCGGCGCTGATCGCGGAGGCGGGTGGCACCCCCGAGTCGCTCGACGTCACCGCCGACGTCTCGCTGGGGCCCGATCCCGCCGGCGGGTTCGCGATCTCCGGCATCAAGATCACGGTCCGCGGCGAGGTCTCCGGGATGGATGCCACCGGGTTCGAGCGGGCCGCGGAGGCCGCCAAGGAGCAGTGCCCGGTGAGCAAGGTTTTGACCGGCACCACGATCACCCTCGACGCGGCACTCGCCTGAGGTCGGTGAGCGGACGTCTCGGGACGCTGAGAGGAGTGTCGACGTGAGGTGCACCGGGAACGGCAGGCCCGAACCGCTGCCCCCGTTGCCGCCCCGGCCTCGGCCTCGGCCTCCGCCACCCCAGCCGCAGCCGAGCAGTGGGTGCTGACCCGCGACTGATCGGCACGACGGGGTGGTTCCGGCCGGTCGGCGGGGGGCACCTCGTTGCCGTGCCGGAGTCGGCATCTCGGCCCGACGCTCGGGCTGCTCGCGGCGGAGGGTGCGGTCGCTCGCAGACCAGGCGGCCGAGCGCAAACGGGCGGCCGCTCGGCGCAATAGCGATTCTCTGTTTGTTGCCAGAAATTCTCGTCTGTCTACTGTGACGCGATGCAATGTCCAGGGCCGGCGGTCGATGTCGAGGTCGTCCTGATCCGCCTGCACCAGCGGACCCTGTGGTACCGGTTCGTTCGGCGGCCGGTCACCGGTGCCGAGCCACCGGACGAGCTCGCGCTGCAACTCGCGCCGGTGACCGGCTCCGGCGTCTGCCACTCGACATCCTGGCGTTTCGAGAGCGGTGTCGTGGTGCTCACCTATGCCGTCCTGCCCGACCCGGTACCGGCCCTCCCCGGCTCGGCGTTGCACGCCCCCGCCGTCGTCTGTTCCGGTGATCCGCAACGACCCGGCCCAGTGGGGATGCACGCCCATCATGTGGCCGCGCACGCCGTTCGGCACCTGGCGTACCTCGCCGGCACCGACCCGACGATCATCGCGATCGCCGACGCCGACGGTCCGGACGGATGCTGGGCCACCGTCCGGTCGGTCGGGGCTCGTACCCCTGCCGCGACCCACGTGGCGGTCCACCGCCTCGCCGGGCGTCGCCCTGCGCCTTGCTGACGCCGCCGGCGTCCTGGCCGATCCGTGCGCGGCGCCGGCGGCGTCGCAGCAATCGTCGAATGTTGTACTAGCCACTATCGGACTATTGCCACTCTTTCGTGTGAACCGCATGCTGACCGCATGATGCAGCTCAGACGGGTAGCGGTGCTCCTCGTGACCGGGTTGGTGGCGGTGGTCGGCTGTTCGGCGCCCAGCGGCGGTGGTGTGACCGGCGGCGGGTCCCACGACGGGCGGTCGATCGTCATCGGGGCGGGTTCGGAGCAGGAGACGCTCAACCCCATCCTCGGCTACGCACCCGACGGGTCGTCGAGGATCTTCGACGGGCTCGTGTCACGCGACGGGAACCTGCAGTTGGTGCCGGCACTGGCCACGCAGGTGCCGACGGCCGCAGCGGACGGTCTCACCTGGACCGCGACCCTGCGCGACGGCGTCACCTTCTCCGACGGCACCCCGCTGACCGCGCAGGACGTCGTGTTCACCTACACGTCGGTGCTCGACCCCAAGGTGGACTCGACGATCGCGTCGAACTACGACGCGCTCGCCTCGGTGACCGCGCCGGACGCCCACACGGTCGTGTTCGCGCTGAAGTACCCGTACGCCCCGTTCGCGCAGCGCCTGGCGCTGGGCATCGTGCCCAAGAAGGCGTTCGACGGCGTCGACATCAACACCGCACCGTTCAACACCGCACCGATCGGCACCGGGCCGTACACCGTTGCCGAATGGCGCAAGGGCGACCGCATGGTGCTCAAGGCCAACGAGAACTACTGGGGCGGAGCCCCCGCGATCAAGACCGCGACGTTCGTCTTCGTCACCGACGACAACGCCCGTGCGACGCGGATGGCGGCCGGCGAGTTCGACGCCACGGTCCTGCCGCCCAAGCTGGCGAAGACCTACCCCGGACGCGACGGCTACCAGGTGATCGAGAGCCAGAGCGCCGACTACCGCGGGCTGGGGATCCCCTCGGAGCTGCCGTTCACCTCCGACCCCACCGTGCGGCTCGCGATCAACACCGGGATCGACCGCCAAGCCATGGTCGACACCGTGCTGGCGGGGGCGGGCAAGCCCGCCGCGACGCCGATCTCCCCGTACCTGAGCCAGTGGTACAACCCGGCCGCCACGTTCGGTTACGACCCGGTGCAGGCCGGCAGGTTGCTCGACCAGGCCGGCTGGACGCTGGGCCCGGACGGAAAGCGGGCCAAGGCCGGGCAACCCGCGCAGCTGCCGATCCTCTATCCGGCGGAGGACTCACTGCGCAAGGAGCTCGCGCTCGCGACGGCCAGTGACCTCGCGAAGCTGGGCATCGACGCACCCGTCGAGGGCACCACCTTCGACCTCATGCTCAAGCGGCAGCGCGAGACCGCGGCGATCTGGGGCGGCGGGGACCCCTACGACCCCGACAGCACCGCCTACACCCTGCTCAACTCCCGCTACATCGGGCAGAAGGGCTACGTCGACATGACCCTCTACCGCGACGCCAAGGTCGACGCGGCTCTCGAGGCGGGACGCAGCACGCTGGATCCGGCCGCCCGCAAGGCCGCCTACGACGCCTTCCAGACCGCCTACATCGCCGATCCGGGCTGGGCGTTCCTGGTCTTCCTCGACCACACCTACGTGCTGCGCAACGGCTGGACCGGGCAGGTCCCACAGATCGAGCCGCACGACCACGGGTTGCTGCGCGGTCCGTGGTGGAATCTCGAGAAGTGGACCCCGGCGTCCTCATGACCGTCCTGGACGGCACTCCCGGCGCGCCTGCGGCCCACCGTGGCCGGCGCCGCGCGATCGCACTGCTCGCGGCCCGCCGCTCGGCGTTCGCCGGGCCCGTGCTGCTGGCCGCCAGCGCCGCGTTGTTCGCGCTGGCGAAGCTCTCGCCGTTCGACCCCGTCGAGCGCTACTTCGGGGTCCGCATCATCGGGGCGAGCGCCGAGCGGGTGGCCCAGATCCGGGCGAACTGGGGGGTGGACGACCCGCTGCCGGTACAGTACCTCGCCTGGCTGCGCCACACAGTGAGCGGAGACCTCGGAGACTCGCTGTTCCTGCACCAGCCGGTCGCCCAGGTGATCGCCGAGCGGCTCGGGTGGTCGGTGCTGCTGGCCGGCACCGGCTTCGCGGTGGCCCTGGTGTTGGGCCTGCTGCTCGGCACACTCGCCGCCTGGCGCCAGGGTGGCTGGGTCGACCGCGCGATCACCGGCGGGTCCTACACACTGGAGGCCGCACCGGTGTTCTGGCTCGGGCTGCTCGCGCTGTACGTCTTCGCCCAGGTGCTGCACTGGCTGCCCGGCGGCGGCCTCACCGATGCCGACGCAGGGCTGGGCGTCGGGCAGCTCGCGCGCCACCTCGCGCTGCCCGCTGCCGTGCTGGCGGTGTCGCAGGCACCGTGGTTCGTACTGTTCGTCCGCCAGGCCCTGCTCGAGTCGCTCACCCAGGACTACGTGGTGGGGGCGCGGTCCCGGGGGCTGCCCGAGCGGACCGTGCTGCTCGGGCATGCGCTGCGCACCTCACTGCTGCCCTTCCTCACGCTGATCGGTTCGCGGGTGTCGGAGCTGATCACCGGCGCGCTGCTCGTCGAGGTCGTGTTCTCGTGGCCGGGGATCGCGAAGGCGACCGTCGACGCCGGGCTCAACGTCGACCTCGCCTTGCTGGCCGGCTGCACGCTGCTGCTCACCGCGATGGTGCTGCTGGGTAACCTGCTCGCCGACGTGCTCTACGCGGTCGCCGATCCCAGGGTGGCCCTCGATGGCTGAGCTGACCGTCGCCCGACCCGGCGAGGCACCGCGCGCGACCGGGCCAGCGCCCCGCTGGCGACCCGCCGCCCGCTCGCGGCTGGCGGCGACCGGTGCGCCCCGCTCGCCGGGGCTGCGGCTGTGGACCTCCGCGGTGGTGCTCGGCGTGCTCGTGCTCGCCGTGATCGTGGTGCCGATCGTCGTGCAGCTGGACCAGCAGGTCGTCGACCTCGCTGCGGCCAACCGGCCGCCGACCCTCGCGCATCCCTTCGGCACCGACGAGCTCGGCCGCGACGTGTTGCTGCGCAGCATCTACGGCCTGCGCGTGTCGCTCGCCGTCGGCCTGCTCGCCGCCCTGGTCTCCACCGTGATCGGGACCGCGGTCGGGGCGCTGGCCGGTGCGGTCGGGGGGTGGACGGACCGGGTGTTGATGCGGGTGGTCGACGCGGTCTCGTCGGTGCCGCACCTGCTGCTGGGGATCGTCATCGTCGCGATCCTGCGGCCGAGCCTCAGCTCGGTGGTGGCCTCGATCGCGCTGACCCACTGGCTGTCCTCGGCCCGGATCGTCCGCTCCGAGGTGCTGTCACTGCGGAGCCGCCCCTTCGTCGACGCCGCGGTGGTCGGTGGGTCCTCCCGGTGGCGGATCATGACCCGGCACCTGCTGCCCAACGTCGCACCCGAGGTCCTGCTCACCGCGACGCTGATGGTGCCGCACGCGATCTGGCACGAGACCGCGCTGTCGTTCCTCGGCCTCGGGCTGCCCGCCCACCTGGCCAGCATCGGCAACATGCTGGGCGACGCCGCACGCTCGCTGCTCATCGGCGGCTGGTGGATGTCGCTGGCACCGGGCCTGGTCTTCGTCGTCACCACCCTGGCCGTGGCCGGGCTGGGTGGGGTGTGGCGCGACCGGCTCAACCCGCGCCGTCGATCGGAGCTGTCATGGTGACCGAGCTGACCGTCGAGGGCCTCTCGGTGCGGTTCGCCCTGCCCGGGGCGCACGTCGCCGCGGTGACCGACGTGTCGTTCCGGGTGCGCCCGGGTGAGTGCCTGGCGCTGGTGGGGGAGAGTGGCTGCGGCAAGTCCGTGCTGGCCGGGGCGTTGCTCGGGTTCCTCCCGGCGAACGCCGAGCTGGCCGGGCGCGCCGTGCTCAGCGGCGGCGGCGGCGACCTGCCGGTGCTGGACCTGCTCACCGCCTCGGACGAGGTACTGGCCCGAACCGTGCGCGGCCGCCGCATCGGGTTGGTCCCGCAGAGCCCGGCCGCCCACCTCACCCCGGTACGCACCGCGCGCAGCCAGCTCGAGGAGACCGTCGCCGTGCACCATCCCGGCGAGGAAGACCCGCGCCGGCGCGCCGACGCGATCGCCGCCAGGGCCGGGCTGCGCCCCGCGGATCTCGACCACTTCCCCCACCAGCTGTCCGGCGGGATGGCACAGCGGGTCGCCACCGCGCTGGCGCTGGTCGGCGACCCCTGGCTGCTCATCGCCGACGAGCCGACCACGGGCCTGGACCGCGCCCTCGTCACGGGGCTGGTCGAGGAGCTGCGCAGGCTGGTCGCCGAGGGTCGCGCGGTACTCATGATCACCCACGATCTCGCCGCCGCGCAGCAGGTTGCCGACCGGGTCGCGGTCATGTACGCCGGGCGCCTCGTGGAGGTCGGCCCCGCCGCCGCGGTGCTCAACATGCCCCGCCACCCCTACACCCGGGGGCTCGTCGACTCGCTGCCCGACCGCGCGTTCGTCCCGATCCCCGGACTGCCGCCGTTGCTGACCGACCTGCCACCGGGCTGCTCCTTCGGCCCGCGCTGCCCTCGCGCGGTGCCCGCCTGCGCCCGCCGTCCGGTGCTCGCCCAGGTCGGGCCGGTCACTCACGCCGTCGCGTGCCACCGCCCGTGGTGAGCTCCTGGATCGCCGAGGGCGTCGTCGCCGGCTACGACCGGGACCGGCCGGTGCTGCACGAGATCGACGTCGAGGTCGCGCCGGGGGAGACCGTCGGGCTGGCCGGTCCGAGCGGCTGCGGGAAGTCGACCCTCGCGCGGGTGCTCAGCCTGCTGCACTGCCCCTTCACCGGCACCGTGTGGGTCGACGGGCGCGCGGTGACCGGCCACGGGCACCGGGCCCCGCGCGAGCTGCGCACCCGGATCGGGGTGGTGTTCCAGCAACCCCGACTGTCGGTCGACCCCCGGATGACGCTGCGCCGCGCCGTCGCCGAGCCGCTGCGCGCGGCCCGCGCACCGGACGTCGCGGCCCGGATCGACGAACTCGCCGACCTCGTCGGCCTGACCCCGGACGTGCTGGGGCGGCGTCCGCACGAGGTCAGCGACGGGCAGCTGCAGCGGGCCTGCCTGGCCCGCGCCCTGGTGCTGCGCCCCCGCTACCTGGTCTGCGACGAGATGACCACGATGCTCGACGCGTCAACCACCGCCGCGCTGGTGGCCGTCATCGACGACTACCGGCGCGGCGAGGGTGCCGGCGTGCTCGCGATCTCGCACGACACCGTCCTGCTCGGGCGCTGGGCCGACCGCGTCCTGCACCTGGCGCCCGCGGTTCCGTAGCTCCGCACCCGCGGGTCGACAGCTCCGCACCCGCGGGTCGACGCCGGCGTGCGTCGCATGACCCAGCCGCGGCGACGGCACGACCGGGGTGGCGCCGACGCCGTCTGTGTTGCATTTCCGCTGGCTACGACGCGCACAATGCAACACAAGTGGGCGTAATGTTGAAGAGTGCGAGCGTCTGATTTCGACAGCAGCCCCACCGGTGTGCTGGTCCCGTGGGACCACATTGCCGTCGTCGCACGCCACAGCCGGCCGACACTCTTGAGGGCACGTACGCGCCACTGCAGGAATGGCGCACTACCATTTTGAGACCCTGCACCCTTTCAATGACGGGATGGCCGGATCGGGCGTCTGTTGATCGTCCTGCACCTGCTGGTCACACAACTTCTTGTCGAGCCGACGCTGACGGTCTCACCGTGGTTCGAGGCCCGCAGAACGGATTACTATGACACACTGGTGGCGGTCAGCACAGCAGGCGATTGGGATCGGTGGATTCGGTTCGTTGCTGACGGCCTGGCCGCGTCCGCCAAGGACACGGAGCAACGACTTCTCGGTCGAGCTCGGCGTGCTGCGGCAGTTCGACGACGCGGTCCATCACCGAGAGTTCACCGCCCCCGACGTGTTGGGCGTCCTCCTGCGCGGCGGGGATTGACTCGAACCTGACCGAGGAGCCCCGCGGGGCCTGCCACCGGTTGCACCGGCTCGGCAGGCCCCGCGTCCCGCGCCGGTGCCGGACTGCCAGAACGATCACCAGCGCGGATCCTCCGTCCCCCCTACGCACTCTGCCAGTGCGGACAGAATTTAGCTAGTGCACAATCAGGGCAGTTGAGTACCGAGCGAAGGAGCACCATGGCCGAGTACGTCCTTCCCGACCTGCCCTACGACTACGCAGCCCTCGAACCGCACATCTCGGGCGAGATCATGGAGCTGCACCACTCCAAGCACCACCAGACTTACGTGAACGGGCTGAACACCGCGCTGGAGCAGCTCGCCCAGGCGCGCGCCGACGAGTCCTTCGTCGCGATCGGCGGCCTGGAGAAGAACTTCGCCTTCAACCTCGGCGGCCACATCAACCACACGGTGCTCTGGACCAACCTGTCCCCCGCGGGCGGCGACAAGCCCGTCGGTGAGCTGGCTGCGGCCATCGACGACCAGTTCGGCTCCTTCGACGCGTTCCGCAGCCAGTTCGCCGCCAACGCCCTCGCCGTCCAGGGCTCGGGCTGGTCGATCCTCGCCTGGGACTCCCTCGGCCAGCAGCTGTTGACCGTCCAGCTCTACGATCAGCAGGGCAACGTCCCCATCGGCCTGGCCCCCGTGCTCATGCTCGACATGTGGGAGCACGCCTTCTACCTGCAGTACCGCAACGTCAAGGCCGACTACGTGAAGGCCTGGTGGAACGTCGTCAACTGGGCCGACGTCGGTGCCCGCTTCGACGCTGCCCGCACGAGGACGGTCGGGCTCGTCACCGGCTGATCCACCAGGTCGGCCCTGATGCCTGACCCCGCGGCCACGACAACTGATTGCCCCCAGCCATCCTGATCGCGGAAGGTCAGCGGCCTGCGCGCCCCGTTGTCCCGGTGATCGCGGAAGGGCCGGCCGCATCCCCGGCGAGTGGGCTGCGGCCGACCCCGCTCCGCCGCCAGGATTCGAACCTGGTCCATCGGAACCAAAATCCGAGGTGCTGCCGTTACACCACGGCGGATCGGTCTCCATCCTGGCACGACGACGACTGAGCCCGACGCCGACTGCCCGGCGCGCATCGCGACACGTCGGCACGCCCGTTGCACCGTACGGGGGTGTTCGCCGGGCGTGGCCTCACCTACGCTCACCGGTGGTGCAGCCCGCGGCGGTGGACCGACATGCGCGGCCACCGGCCGTCGCGGCGGGTGGTGCCCAGCAGCGACGGCCCGAGCACCGAGGTGAGCCCGAATGTCGACCACCGCCGAGTCAGCGTTCCCGATCCCGCTCACGTCCGGCCCGACACCCGCGCCAACGCCCGCTCGGCCGATGTTCGGGGTGCGCCGCACGAACTGGCAACAGGGCCTGGTGTGGGCCTTCGTGGTCGTGCCGATGGTCGCGCTGGTGGCCACCGTGCCGGTCGTCTGGGGTTGGGGACTGGGTTGGCAGGACGTCGTGATCGCCACGGTCTTCTATGTCGTCGGCATCCTCGGCGTCACGGTCGGGTACCACCGGCACTTCACTCATATGTCGTTCAAGGCCCGCCCGTGGCTGCGCGTCATCCTCGCGATCAGCGGGTCGCTCGCCGTCCAGGGCTCGGTGCTCGCCTGGGTCGCCGACCACCGGCGGCACCACGCGTTCTCCGACAAGGAGGGCGACCCGCACTCGCCGTGGCGCTACGGCACGTCACCGGTCGCGGTGGCCAAGGGTTTCCTCTGGGCGCACATCGGCTGGTTGTTCGACCGCCAGAAGTCCAACTACGAGCGGTTCATCCCCGACCTGCTGGCCGATCGTGCGGTGCGCCGGGTCAGCAAGCTCTTCGGGCTCTGGGTCGTGGTCAGCCTGGGGCTTCCCGCGCTGCTCGGCGGCCTGATCACCTGGTCCTGGACGGGTGCGCTCACCGGGTTCTTCTGGGGCGGCCTGGTCCGGATGGGACTGCTGCACCACGTGACCTGGTCGATCAACTCGATCTGCCACATGGTCGGGCAGCGACCGTTCCGGACGCGGGACCGCTCGCGCAACTTCTGGCCGCTGGCGATCCTGTCGATGGGCGAGTCCTGGCACAATCTGCACCACGCCGACCCCACGTGTGCCCGGCACGGAGTGTTGCGCGGCCAGGTCGACATCTCCGCACGGGTGATCTGGCTGTTCGAGCGGCTGGGCTGGGTGCACGAGGTCCGGTGGCCGACCACCCGGAGGTTGGCGAGGATCGCCGCGCGGAGCTGACCAGCACCGCGGCGCACCCGAGGGCCACCCCCGGGTGCTCGGCGCGCCGCTCGTGGAACACTGGCCGGGTGCTCGACCGGGAACTCGTTCCGCCACGGCGCCCAGGGGTGAGGGCGCGGTGACACTGGCCGACGCCGCCACGAAAGCCCACACCGCCGCGTCGGCCGTCGATGTCATCCGCACCTGCCGGCTCTGCGGGTCCGCCGAGCTGCGCAGCTTCCTCGACCTGGGTGCCACCCCGCCGTGCGAGCTGTTCCTCACCACCGAGACGGTCGAGCGTCCCGAGACGACGTTCCCGCTGCACGTGCGGGTGTGTGACCGCTGC
>JBBSGM010000114.1:0-13202 GCA_038254065.1 Mycobacteriales bacterium
CAATGGCCTTGCGTTAAGGCACCCGGCAAGCCGTCTACCTGCGCAAACACGAGACGCCACCATGCCGCTGACCGTCTTAAGGCAAGGCCATTGGGCGCGTGACCCGTTGTGGCCGCGAGATGCGTTCGTCGTCGGGTCTGAAAATTGCGGCGTAAGGTGGATCAAATTCGGCCCGAACCACCGTTTTCCGGGAAGCAGAATATTTGCTGAGAGGCTGACGGCGTGTCGCGCCGGGAATCTGGCCTGCCGGCACGAGAATTGCTTTCATGAACACTTCCACAGCGGGCCCGGCAGCTATTGTGTACGATGGCGCCGTGATACCCGCCGATCTGGACGAGTGGGAACGCGAGCTCAGTGGTGTGCTGACGCGGATACAGCCGCTTTTCTACCGCACGGAGTCGAAGCGGCACGCGGAGCAGTACTTTCGTGGCCTGTTGTCACCGCTGGCCCGGAAGAACGGGTGGACGATCGCCGAGTATGTCGGGGAGACCGAGCCGAAGGCGTTGCAGCGACTGTTGAACCTGTCGCCCTGGGACGCCGATGCGCTGCTGGTGGCCAATCGTGAGTACGCGATGGAGAATCTGGCCGATCCGGGTGGGATACTCGTCGCCGATCCGACCGGCTTCGCGAAGAAGGGCACCAAGTCAGTCGGTGTGCAGCGGCAGTACTCGGGAACGCTGGGGCGGATCGACAACTGCCAGATCGCTACCTTCCTCGCCTACGTCACACCGCGGCGGGACCGAGTTCTCCTCGATCACCGCCTGTACCTGCCGGAGAAGTCGTGGATGGCCGACCGAGACCGCTGCACCGAGGCCGGTGTCCCCCCGAAGGCCACGTTCACGACCAGGCCGCAGAAGGTCCGCGTGATGATCGACGCCGCCCGGGCGGCCGGGGTACCGTTCGCCTGGTTCACCGCCGATGAAGAGTTCGGCCAGAACCCCGCCCTGTGCGACTACCTCGAAGAGAATCAGCTACCTTACGTGATGGCGATTCCGAAGAACACCACATTCCTCGACGCCACCGGCACGCTCCAGGAGATCAACGCCTCTGCCCGACGAGTGCCCCGAAATACGTGGGAGCGCCGCGCCTGCGGCATCGGGTCAAAAGGACACCGGGCCTACGACTGGGCGTTGATAGCATCGAGCGAACCAGACCATCAGTACCTCACCCGCCGATCCATAGACCACGGAGAGCTCGCGTTCTACCGGTGCTATAACCCGAAGCGCGCGGGATTCGGTGAACTCGTGCACGTGGCCGGTGCCCGCTGGCCAATCGAGGAATGCTTCGGAGCCGCCAAAAACGAAACCGGGCTCGACAACTATCAGGTTCGCACCTGGACCGCCTGGCGCCGTCACATAGCATTCGCCATGCTCGCCCACACCTTCCTCGCCGTCACCGCGCACAACGCCAGAAAAAGTGGCCACACCTCCGGCGCAAGCCCAACCCGCCCACCACGAAGTCCCACCAACCACACAACGGCGCCTGATCCCGCTCACCCTCGCTGAGATCCGCAGACTCCTCCACCTCGACCGCCGCGACGAACACGCCGTTGCCCGCGGCCTGCACTGGTCGATCTGGCGCCGCCACCACCAACTCGACGCCCGGCGCGCCCACGTCCGACGCCACCTCCGTCTACAGACGATCGTGATCTAGCCCTGTAGTACTAGGGCGCGATCCACGTACTCCAGTGCGGGCCTGGGTTGGTCGATCTGCAGCAGCAGCCAGGCGAAGTGCGCCAGTGCCTCCGGGTTGTCCGGCTCGAGCGCGAGGGCCTGGGTGTAGTGCCGGACGGCTCGGTCGTAGGCGCGCTCGGCCACGTAGCGGTCCGCCAACGCCAGGCGCATCCCGACCACGGTGGGGTTGGCGGCCACGACGGCCTCCAGCCGCTCATCGGTGACCGCGCCCAGATCCACCCGCGGCGAGATCGCACCGGCACCGGCGGCCGCCTCGTTGCCGGTGACGAAGCCACCTGCGGGTCGGTCGGCGGTGTAGAGCGGCAGCAGCACGGCGGCGGCGAACACGACCGCCGCGGCAGCGAGGGTGTAGACCGCCCGCAAGCCGTGTCGTTGCCGACTGGTCGGTGATGGGGACGCGGGAAGCTCGTCGCCATCGGGCAGCGTTGCGAGGGCGGCGAACGCCGCCGCCGACGACGCCTGGTAGCCGCGACGCAGCTCCTGCGCGGGCAGGCCCGCGATCTCGCCCTCGGCGCGACGCTGGCGGTGCTCGCGTTCGCCGCCGGGGAGACCCAGCTGCGCACCGCCCGCTTCGTCGGACTGGTCCTGATCTTCGCCGCGGCCATGCTGGTGACGGTCACCGCGACGACGCTGGCCGTGCTGCTGATGGGATGGGAGGTCATGGGTGCCATGAGCTGGGCGCTCATCGGATACCACTGGCGGGAGCCGGGGACGGTCACCGCCGCGCACACCGCTTTCCTCACCACCCGCGCCGCGGACCTGGGACTCTACCTCGCTGCGGGCGCCGCGCTGGCCGGCGGGGATCGCTCGCTGGCGCTGGCCGGGCTGCCCGCCGTGGCCGGCCCGTGGCTAACTGTGCTGACCGCGGGGCTGGTCGTGGCCGCGCTGGGCAAGTCCGCACAGCTGCCGTTCTCGTTCTGGCTGTCGCGGGCGATGGAAGGCCCGAGCCCGGTGTCGGCGCTGTTGCACTCCGCGACGATGGTGGCCGCCGGGGCGTACCTGCTGTTGCGGCTGGTGCCGCTGCTCGACACGGCCGGCTGGGCCGCCGCGACGGTGGCGTGGGTCGGGGCGGCGACCGCGCTGCTGCTCGGGCTCGTTGCGGTCGCGCAGGCCGACCTCAAGCAGCTGCTCGCCGCGTCGACGTGCGCGCAGCTCGGGTTCATGTGCTGGCCGCGGGGGCGGGCGGGGTCGGCGGCGGTGCGCTGCAGTTGGTGGCTCATGCCGCGACCAAGAGCCTGCTGTTCCTCGCTGCCGGGGCGTGGTTGGTGGCGTTGGGCACCAAGCAGCTCGACGGACTGCGCGGCGCCGCACGCCGGTTCCCGCTGGTCGGCGTGACCTTCACCGCCGGCGCGGCATCGCTGGCCGGGCTGGCGCCGCTGTCGCTGTGGGTGACCAAGGATGCGGTGCTCGCCGCGGCGCTGGAACGCAGCCCGGCGCTGTACGCGGTCGGCTTGGCGGGCGTCGTCGTCTCCGCGGTGTACAGCGTCAAAGCGATCTGGTGGGTGTGGCAACCCGTTCCCGCCGGCGCCCCCAAGGGCGGCGGGACCGGACGGGTCGCCCCGCTGATGCGCCCTTCGCTGGTTGTGCTCGCGGCCTTGGCGGCGGGGCTCGGCCTGCTGGCGGTCCCACTCGCCGTCGAACCCGAGCCCGCCGGGTGGGAGCTGGCGGTCTCGGCCGTCCTGGCCGTCCTCGCCGCCGCCTTGACCTGGTGGCTGGGCGAGCGGATCCCGGCACCGCGACCGCTGGCGACCTGGCTCGGGCTCGGGCGGGCCGCGCAGGTCGTCCTGGTGCAACCCACGCTCATGCTCGCTCGCGCGCTCGCGCGCTTCGACGACCGCGTGCTCGACCGGGCCGTCACCGGTCTCGCCGCCGGCACCTGCACCATCGCACGTGTCGCCGACCGGCGCGGTGAGCGTGCCGTCGACGGCCTGGTTCGCGCCGTCGCCGCCGGGGCCCGGTCGTGGGGTCGGCTGGCCCGTCGCCCGCAGACCGGCCAGATCCACCAGTACTACGCGCAGGCCGCCGCGGTCCTGGCCCTGCTGGCCCTGTTTCTCGTGGTCGTGAGGTGAACCCGTGCTGTCGGTGATCGTGTTCCTGCCGGCGGCGGTGGCCGCCGGGCTGCTGCTGCTGCCGAGCGGCGTGGACCGGCGGGCGTTCATCGGTACGTGGATCGCGGTCAGCGCCGTCGACCTGGCGCTGGTCGTCGCGGTCTGGCTCGGCCTGCACGCCGGTGCCGGGTTCTCCTTCGAGCAGCAGGTGCCCTGGATCCCCAGCGCGGGCATCAGCTACCACGTCGGCGTGGACGGGCTGTCTCTGCCGCTGCTCGCGCTCACCGCGGTCCTCTTCCTGGCCTGCTCGGTGTTCGCGCTGCGCGAGACGCGCCGGATCAAGGCCCATGTCACGCTGTTCCTGGGCCTGCAGACCGTCTGCCTGGGGCTGTTCGTCGCGCTCGACCTGATCCTGTTCTTCCTGTTCTTCGACCTGTCCATCGTCGCGATGTACTTCCTCATCGCCGGCTGGGGTCTCGGCGACAAGGCGCGAGCAGCGGCGCTGAAGTTCTTCCTCTACACCTTCCTGGGCTCCCTCGCGCTGCTGCTGGGGTTCATCGGCCTGTACCTGGCCGTCGACCCGCACACGTTCGACATGGTCACGCTGACCGCGGCGAACCCGCTCGCGGGCGGCGGGCTCTACGCGGGGTTGGTACTGCTCGCGATCGGGGTCGGGCTGGCGGTGAAGACCCCGACCGTGCCGTTTCACACCTGGCTGCCACCCGCGCACACCGAGGCCCCGGCCACCGGGTCGGCGATCCTGGCCGGGGTGCTGCTGAAGATGGGCACCTACGGCTTTGTCCGGATCGCGATGCCGATGTTGCCCGCGTCGTGGCGGCAGTACGCCGGGGTCATTGTGATCGTCGGGGTGGTGTCGGTGGTCTACGGGGCGCTGGTCGCGCTCGCCCAGACCGACCTCAAACGGATGATCGCCTACACCTCGGTCAACCATATGGGCTACGTCGTGCTAGGCGTCGGCGCGGCGGGCATCCTGGCGCGCAGCGATGACCAGGCCCGCCAGCTCGCCACCACCGGTGCAGTGACCCAGATGGTCAGCCACGGTCTGATCACCGGTGCGCTGTTCCTGCTCACCGGGGTGTTGCGCGACCGCGGGCATACCTACGACATGGGCGCCTACTCCGGTCTCGCCGCCCGCACCCCGAGGTTCGCCGGTGCGTTTGCCGTGGCCGCGTTCGCCTCGCTCGGGCTGCCCGGCTTCTCCGGGTTCATCGCCGAGTTCCAGATCTTCACCGGTAGCCTGGCGGGGGCACCGGTGGCCACCGCGATCGCCGTCACCGGCATCCTGGTCACCGCCGCGCTGTTCCTGCTCGCCCTGCAACGGATCTTCCTCGGTGAGCTGCGCACCCCGGACGCCCCCGGCACCCCACGCCCGTTCGCCGACCTGCGAGCCAGCGAGACCGTCGCGATCGTGCCGCTGCTCGTCCTGGTCACCGTGATCGGGCTGTTCCCACGATTCCTGCTCGACGTCATCGAGCCCGCCTCCCGCGTGCTCGTCGAGCTGGTCGCCCGGTGAACGAGAATCCCGTCGCGCTGGTCCCGGAGCTGGTGCTGCTCGCCGGCGCGGTACTCGGGCTGCTGAGCGGGGCGTGGCTGCCCCGGCACCGCCAGTGGATCGTCCGGCTCCTCGCCGCGGCGGCATGTCTGGCCGGGCTGGTCGCCACCGCCGTCGCGACGACCCGGCCCCCGCAGCTGGTGTTCGGCACCAGCTATTCCATCGACACCGCCACCAATGCGACCCGGCTCATCGTGCAGGCCGCCACCCTGCTCGCCCTCGCCATCTCAGTCGACCGAGTCGCCGGGCACCGCCGCGAGACCGAGTTCTACGTGCTGCTGCAACTCAGCGCGCTGGGCACGATCGTCCTCGCCGGGGCGAACGACCTGCTGCTGACCTTCGCCGGGTTCCTGCTGGCCAGCGTCCCGCTCTACGCCCTCGCCGGCTGGGACAAGACCGCGCTGGGCGCCGAGGCCGCGATGAAGTACTACCTGTCCGGGGCGTTCCTGGGCGTCGCCATGCTCGCCGGCACCGCGATCCTCTACGGCGTCGGTCGGACCACCGGCTACCCCCCGCTGCGGGAGGGACTCACCGTCGCACCGCCCGCCGCGGTCGGTGTCGGGTTGGTCGCGGTGCTGGCCGGGTTGCTGTTCAAGATCGGTGCGGTGCCCGCACATTTCTGGGTCCCCGACGTCACCGACGGCACCCCGGCACCGGTCGCCGCGATCGTCACCACGATTCCGAAGATCGGCGGGCTGGTCGCCGCCTACCGGCTGCTGTCAGTCGCAGTCCCACCCGCGGTCGTCGACTGGCCGCTGCTGGTCGCGGTGCTCGCTGCCGCGTCGATGACCCTGGGTAACCTGGCCGCGTTCTTCCAGACCTCGGTGCAGCGGCTGCTCGCCTACTCCACCATCAGCCAGGTCGGCTACCTGCTCATGGCCGTTGCGGTCGCCGGGCGCGCCGCGCTTGCCCTGCCCGCCCTTCTGTTCTACCTCGCGGGCTACGCGGTGACGAACCTCGGTGCGTTCGCCGTGGTCGCCGAGCTCCCCAACGCCCGCACCCTCGCCGACTACCGAGGCCTGGCGCGACGCCATCCTGGGCTCGCCGCTGCGCTGGTGGTCTGCCTGCTCGGACTGATCGGCACCCCACCCGCCGCGGTCTTCCTCGGTAAGCTCACGATCTTCACCGCTGCCATCGACGGCGGCTTCACCTGGCTGGCCGTGCTCGCGGTGGTCAACACCGTGGCCAGCGTCTTCTACTATCTACGGTGGATCGCGCCAGCCTTCCGCCAAGCCCCCACCGAGGGGCGAGCCCTGGCCCTGCAGCCCGTCGGCACCTGGTCAAAAATCACCGCGTTCGTTGCGGCCGTGGGTTCCGTGGTGCTCGGGCTGGGCGGAGGCGTTGTCCTGCCGCTGCTCGGCGGCCCGCCATCGAGCTGATCCGCTGGTTATTCGACCGGGCACCGACCAGCGCGCCCAGCCCGGCCGGAATGGCTACCGTGGAGACCGTCCACGAGACGTGACGGTGGCTGTGGTAGTGAGCAGCCCGGCAAACGCGTCCGCGCAGGCGCACCCGCAAGGGGCCGGTGGCCAACAGCGCGACGGCCATGCCCGGTCTGTAGCCCAGGATGAGCACGATCCCGAGCCCGGTGTGTCGACGCCGGATCGCGGAGATCAAAAGCCCGACACCCAGCCGCCATGATGGTCTTGCTATGATGGGGCAGGAACGCATGCCCGGCACCGGGGGCGATCGACAGCAGGGTCACGAGCAGGCCTGGTCGACGGGACCGGCGAGTTCTGCAGCTGCTCGCGTTGATCGTGCTGGCAGTGTCCGGTACGGGCGCGTTCGGGATGAGCAGGGCGCAGTTCGGCACCACCGTGCTGTCCGGGCTGCTGCTGCCGGCCTGGGGCAACGGGCTGGTCACGCTGGCCCAGCAGAAGGTGGCGTCCGGGTTGACCGCGCTGCTGATCGCGTCGGTGCCGCTCTACATCGTGGTGCTGCGCGCGCTGGCCGGTGACCGGCCGCGGCGACCCACCCTCGTCGGGGTGGCCGTCGGGATGGCCGGGCTCGCCGTGCTGTTGCTCGCCGGGCCGTCCGGAGGCTCCGGCGGGACGCTCGGCAGCGCCTGGTGGGGACCGTGGCTGGTGTTGCTCGCCGCGTTGGGCTGGGCCTGCGGCTCGTTCGCGACGACCCGGCTGCCGGTGCCGTCCAACCCGTTCGCGCTGGCCGCCGTGCAGATGCTCGCGGGCGGGGTGATCCTGCTCGCGGTCAGCCTCGGCAAGGGCGACCGGCTCCATGTCGGCGCCGTCTCGACGGTGGCGTGGTGGGCATGGGCCTACATCACCGTGGTCGTGGCGTGCGGGGCGTTCGGCACCTACGCCTAAACACTGTCCGCCCTGCCCGTCTCCACGGTTGCCACCTACGCGTACGTCAATCCGGTACTCGCGGTGCTGCTCGGGGTGACGGTGGTGGGGGAGCGGTTCTCCGGGCTGCAACTGCTCGGCGGGGCGATCGTGCTGTTCGCCGTGGTCATCGTGATCGCCGCCGAACGGGTCCGCCGCCGGGTGGAGCCCGTGCGGGTCTGACCGGTCGTCCGGGAAATGTCGGGCGTGGCTGGCAGCATCGGGGCCATGACGGTGGAGCTGGGCCCGGCGGCGGCGCGACGGATGGTGCTGGCTGCACAGGGGTTCGCCGAGGCCCGGCCCACCGGTCCGGTGGGCCGCCGGCATCTTATGGCGACGATCGGACGCACCCGGCTGCTCCAGCTGGATTCGGTGAACGTCGCCGTGCGGGCGCATTACATGCCGATGTTCTCCCGGCTCGGGCCCTACCCACCCGCCCTGGTCGACGACGCGGCGTGGGCGCATTCCGCGCGCCGTCCGCGGCTGCTGGTCGAGTGCTGGGCGCACGAGGCGAGCCTGCTCCCGGTCACGGACTGGCCGCTCCTGCTGTCGGGGGCCAAGCCGGCCGGCTGGTGGCGCCACTACTCCGGCCTCGCCGAGCGTGAGCCTGCCCTCGTCGACGACGTGTTGGCCGCCGTGAAGGAGCTGGGTCCGGTCGGCGCGGGCACCCTGGAGGCGGTGCTCGGCGGGCGTGGGCGTCCACGGCCGGCGGGGGTGTCGTGGTGGGAGCGCTCGGACGTCAAGCGGATCTGCGAATGGTTGTTCGGGAGGGGGGAGCTCACCACCGGCACCCGGGTCGACTTCCAGCGGCGCTACGACCTGCCCGAGCGCGTGCTGCCCCCCGAGGTGCTCGCCGCGCACCCGATGGATCCCCGCGAGGCCGCACGCGGGCTCGTCGCCAGGGCGGCCGCGGCGCTCGGTGTCGCCACCGAACCCGACCTGCGCGACTACTACCGGCTCGGGCCTGCCCGCAGCCGGCAGGCGGTGGCCGAGCTGGTCGAGGCGGGTGAGCTGGAGCCGGTCACCGTGCGCGGCTGGCGGCACGCCGCCTACCGGCACCCGGCTGCCCGCACCCGGCGACGGATCGCCGCGCGGGCGTTGCTGGCGCCGTTCGACCCACTGATCTGGGAGCGCGGCCGCACCGAGCGGATCTTCGGGTTCCGCTACCGCATCGAGATCTATGTGCCCGGTCCGCAGCGCGCGTACGGCTACTACGTGTTCCCGTTCCTGCTCGACGACGCGCTGGTCGCCCGCGTCGACCTCAAGGCCGACCGGGCCGCCGGGGTGCTGCGGGTGCCGGGCGCGTTCGCCGAACCCGGCGCCGACGTGCCGCGGGTGGCCGCCGAGCTGGCGGCGGAGCTTGCCACGATGGCGGCCTGGCTGGAGCTCGACGAGGTGGTGGCCGGTGAGCGGGGCGACCTCGCCGCCCCGCTCACCGCCGCGCTGCGCGCCGTCAGACCGGGACCGATGCCCGGGTGACCAGCACGTCCCCGGTCCCGGTCCGGCCGCGGACGTGCAGGACCGGGACCTGCTCCGGAGCGACGCCGGCGACGTCGAGATCGCTGCATGCCCGGCCCGACCCCGACGAGAGGTCGAGCTCGGCGGCCACCCCGGGCCGCACCCCGATCCGGAGGTCACCGGAGCCGGTGGTCAGGTCGAGCGAGCCGGCCGCTGCGTCGCCCACCGCGACCTCCCCGGATCCGGTGCGCACGCCCACGTCGGCCGACACCGCGCCGAGCCGGACGTCTCCACTGCCGGTCTTGACCTCGCTCCGCCCGCCCAGCGCGGCCACTGAGATCCGCCCCGAGCCGGTCCGGATCCGGGTCCGCCCGGTGACCGGACCGAGGTCCACCTCGCCGGAGCCGGTGGTGACCTCGACCTCGCCGTCGACCTCCGCCAGCCGGATGTCGCCGGATCCGGTGCGCACCGCGGTCCACCCGGCCCGGCCGGTCACCGCCACGTCACCGGATCCGGTGCGCACCGCAATCCGCGACCGGGCGGGTGCGGCCACCGTGACCACGAGTGGCACCATGCGCAGCGGCAGCTCGGCCGGCGAGCGCACCACCAGCCGCCGCGCGGTCTCCGACCAGCTGATCTCGGTGGCCCGAACCGCCTCGGCCGGATCGGGCGGCCCACCGAGCAGGCCGTCGGGACCCGCGGTCGCGGTGCCCAACCAGCCGAACAGCCCACTCAGCCCCTGCGCCCAGCCGGTGGCCGCGGTCGGCTCGTGCCTGACCTCGACCTGGACCTCGTCGGTGTCGCTCAGCTCCACCCGGACCCGCCCGACATCGACCGACAGCTCCAGCTCGGCCGGTCCGGCGGCCGGCCAGCTCTGCTGCCGGACCAGCTCGGGTGCCGGCTCCGGCTCGTTCATCCCGGTCATCCCTGCACCCAGCCGCGGACGCGGCGTCCGTCCTCGCCGCGGGACCCGCGGTGTCCCGGCGTGCCCAGGGCCCCCTGCACGGCCTGGGACACCCAGGAGTTGAGCGAGACGCCCTGAGCCGTGGCGGCCTGCTCGGCCTTGGCCTTGATCTGCTCGACGAGCCGCAGCGTGATCCGGCTGATGTCGCCGGCGTCCGGGCCTGCTGCGGGCGGGGTGAAGCCCCGCGGCGGGGCCTCCGGTTCGGTGGCCGCGTCCGGACTGACGACGACGCGGACGTCGCGGCCGTCCAGGCGCACCTCGACGACCCGGTCACCCAGGGCCGCCGTGACCTCGGCGGCGAGGTCGGAGAGCGCGTTCATGAGGGCGAGCCGGGCGGCCGGCTCCACCGCCGCGCCGAGCAGCGCGGCGGTCCGCCGGGTCTGCTCGTCGCCGGCGGCCGCGGCCGACGCCAGGGCTTCGCGCAGTTGCGTGACGTACTGACTGACATCCATGACGTCATTATGACGCCGCGAGCGATGTCTTGGCAAACCCGGGCTGACGGTCTCGGGATGTGTCGGGGGCTCCGGTTACCCTGCCGGCATGCCGGAGACCGCGCCCCTGACCGTGCAGCTGGTTGCCAAGACCGAGTTCCTCCCGCCGTCCGACGTGCCCTGGTCCACCGATGCCGACGGCGGGCCGGCGTTGGTCGAGTTCGCCGGCCGGGCCTGCTACCAGTCGTGGAAGAAACCGAACCCCGTCACCGCCACCAACGCCGGCTACCTGCGGCATCTCCTGGAGGTCGGCCACCTCTCGGTGCTCGAGCACGGCACCGTCAGCTTCTACCTCACCGGGGTGTCCCGGAGCCTCACCCACGAGCTCATCCGGCACCGGCACTTCTCCTACTCCCAGCTCTCCCAGCGCTACGTGCCCGAGCGCGACGCGGCGATGGTCGAGCCCGAGGTCATCGCCGCCGATCCGGAGCTGCACGCGCTGTTCGGGGAGGCGGCCGCGGCGTCGGTCAAGGCGTACCAGGAGCTGCTGGCCGGGCTGGAGAAGCGCTTCGCCGACGTCCCCAACGCCACCCTGCGCCGCAAGCAGGCCCGCCAGGCCGCCAGGGCAATCCTCCCCAACGCCACCGAGACCCGGATCGTGGTCACCGGCAACTATCGGGCCTGGCGGCATTTCATCGCGATGCGGGCCAGCGAGCACGCCGACGTCGAGATCCGCGCGCTGGCCGTCGAATGCCTGCGCCAACTGCAGCGTGAGGTACCGGGCGTGTTCGGCGACTTCGACGTCGCGGCGCTCGAGGACGGGACGGAGATCGCGTCGAGCCCGTTCGTGACGGAGGGGTAGCACGTCGCCGGACTCAGCGTGCCGAGCGGGTCGGGGTACCGTGAGCCGACGAGTGTCCACCCGCTTGGAGCGACCGCGATGCCGCCCGACACAGATGCCGGTGTAGGTGCTCGCATAGCGGTTCTACGAGCCTCTCGGCATCTCACGCAGCACGCTCTCGCAGCAAGGGCAAACGTCTCGCATTCGCTACTGACCAAGGTGGAAGCCGGGAGCCGTCCCGCCTCGGACGCGCTGGTTGCCGCGTGTGCGCGGGCGATGGGTGTGCAGCCTGCGGTTCTCACCGGGCAGCCGCATGCCGGTGATGTGGAGACCCGGCAGTTGCGCGCGCTCACGGTGCCCATCCGGCACTCGCTCGACCTGTTCGATCTGCCCCCTGAGGAGGGGGTAGAGCCGCGGCGGCTGGTCGAGCTGAGAGCGGCGGTCCGCGACGTCAACCTCCGAGCGCAGGCCGCCAACTACCGGTCGATGGCGGGGATGCTCCCGGGCCTGCTGGCGGAGCTGCACACCGCAGCACATCTGTGGTCGGGATCGGATCGGGTAGTGGCGTGGGGCCTGCTCGCTGAGGCCTACCGGTGCGGTCATTCCTTCGGGATCGCGATGGGTATGCCCGACCTGTCCGCGATGGCACTCGCCCGCATGGACTCCGCGGCGTCCCTGGCGGGTGATCGGGCTCCGGCGTTGCGGGCGATCCGTGACTATCTGCGGGTGACGGCGTATCTCCGCGACGGTGCCTACGAGACGTGCTGGCGGCTGAATGCCTCCGGTGTTGCACACCTCGCAGGCACCGACCGGGGCACGCCGGACGCGCTCGTCGCCGCAGGCCAGCTCCATCTGGGTGCGTCGGTGCTCGCGGCCCGTACTCACGACCGCGATGCGGTCGACGGTCATCTGGCGGAGGCCGAGCGGGTGGCCAGGCTGACCGGGGATCAAGCCGAGACGTTGTGGGTGGCGTTCGGACTGACGAACGTGCGTGCGCACCGAGTGCTGACCGCCGTGGAGTTGGGGCAGTTCGGAGATGCCGTGGCACAGGCGAAGGGTCTGCGGTTTCCGGATGGCTGGTTACCCACGCGGGTAGGCCATCACCACATCAACCTGGCGACGGCCTACCAGGGGATGAACCGCCCTGAGGAGGCGCTCTCCGAGTTGGTCGCGGCCCGGACGGCCGCACCGCAGCAAGCCCGCCGGCACCCCCGGGTGCGCCGGACTGTCGAGACGCTGGTCCGCGGGGAGCACCGGCGGACCTCGGCGCTGGCCTCGTACGCGGCCTGGGTGGCGACGGCGTGAACCGATACCGGGGCGTGACCAGTTGCACCAGGTGTGCAAACGAGCTCGTCCCGTAGCCGACATCCTGCCGTTCATCGACACCCCTTCTCCGAGGAGAACGTCATGGGCACCATGTTGGGCTCGTCACCACCTGCACGTTCGGCGATCGGGTCGGATCGGGCGCCTGCCTTCCCCGACGCTCTCGCTTCGGCGAGTGAGCAGTTCGGGCTGGCGGCCAGCGGTGAGTACCAGATGTTCCCCGCCTACTCCTGACGCACCCGCACATACAGAGGGTTATTCAGGAGCTAGAAGTCGATCTCCTAGCACGTAGTCTGAACTGCGGCGATGCCGGTCGTGACCGGGGCCGTGAATAAGCCTCACAGTACACCAGCCCATTGTCTTTCGATCCCGGTGAACCATATAACCTTGTAACTGGTCAGGTCCTTGGCGGCGTGGCTGCTTGATCTTCGCGTCGTGGTGTTGATGATGGCGGTGTGTCCGAGGAGTCATCCACTGTAGAGCTGCGTGAGCGGCTTGCGGTCGTGGTGGCGTCGTTGGCGGAGCGTG
>JBBSGM010000115.1:0-13201 GCA_038254065.1 Mycobacteriales bacterium
CCGCACGGCTGCGGCCCGCAAGGCCGCCGAGCTGATCCTCGGCGTCGCCAGGGCGGCGAGCGGCACGAGGCGGGCGGGACCGGCGATCGCGGGGACGACGAACCGGTAGAGGTTGTCGAGGATTGCGCGGGCGATCAGCTCACCGAGCTCCCCGCAGTCCCCCGCGTCCGCACGGCGTAGGGCTCGCAGGTACCGCGCGCGCTGCTGCTTGTAGATGATCACTGGCGGATAGCCGAGTCGCACGAGCAGGAGGTTGAGCACCAGCCGCCCGGTACGGCCGTTGCCGTCGAGGAAGGGATGGACCTGCTCGAAACGGCAGTGCAGCTGGGCGATCTGCTCGGGGAACTCGACGGTGCCCGCCCGCAGCGCGGTGGTGGCCGCGAGCCAACTGCGCATCTCGCCGGCGACGAGCACCCACGACGGCGGGGTCATCCCACCGGGAAAGGAGGCGATGTCGTGGCGGCGGAACTCGCCGGGGCTCTCGTGCGCGGTGGCGCTGGGATGCGGGCGACATTCCAGACGGGCTGCATCGCCAGATGGTGGACCCGCCGGATCTCGGCCAGGGTGAGCGGCTCGTCGCTCTCGTACTCCGGCTCGATCGCCTGTCCGTACACCCAGTCCGCCGCATCGGCGTAGCCCTTGACCTCGAGATACTCGCTCAGCTCCTTGTTGCCGACCGCCCGGCCCTCGGCCAGGAGCTGCTCGACCTGCTTGAGCACGAGGGTGTTGCCCTCGATCGCGGTGGAGTGGTGGGCTTCCTCGAACCAGATCCCGCGCCAGATGTCCGCGGCCTCCCGCGGGCTGGGCAAGCCGCCCAGGCGCTCGCGTAGCTCGGCAATCTGCACGTCGAGGCGCTGGTACACCTCCAGGCGGGACGGCCTGCCTCGCGGGCTCATGCCGGCGAGCATAAGTCGTACGCTACGGCCCGACCTAATTGCACCGTACGACTTTCTCCCCACCGTGGAACGTCCGACGGCCTGACCCGCAGCCCCGGTCGAGATCGTCACCCGGTGCTTCCCCGCCGTTGGTCGTGGTCGGGGCGCGGTGCCGCACCGCCGCGTCGAGCGCGTACGTCGGCGACGGCGCGACCGACGTAGCCGGAGTCGGCGCAGCGGCCTTGGCTGTCGCGGACATCGTCCGCGTCGAGGTCCACCTCGTCATCAAGGAAGGCGGGCTCGTCCATCGGGCGGTCAGTCGTTGACAAGCTGCGAGACGCGTTGGGTGGACACGCCGAGCACGGCGGCGATGTCGGCACCGGTCAGCCCCGAGCTGCGCAGCCGACGGGCCACATCACGGGACCGGGCTGCGGAGGCCTTCCGGGCGGCCTCGACGTCGCGTACGGCTTGGCGGGCGGCTTCGGCCTCGGCGGCGAGGTTGCCGTCGAGTTCGGGGCGAATGTCGATGTCGGCGGTGGCCGCGTCGGCGTGGTCGTCGAGTGCGAGGTAGTCGCGGACGGTGCGCTCGGCTGTGAGCAGGGTACGGGACTGGGTCACACCGACACCGTCGATGTGCAGCTCCCAGTAGGAGCCCCACCGCTTCGCGATGACGTGATAGATGCTCATTGCAGCCATCCTTCCGGCAGGAAGGCCAGGCGTCTCACGGTGTCGCGGACGACGCCTGGGGTGACGCTGGTGTGTCGGGGGATGTCGGCGCTGTGGTGTCCGCACGGGCAGCCCCACTTCGTGTGGTCGCCCCGGTCGGAGATGACGTGGCAGCCCTGCCGGTGCAGGGCAGCCTTCACGTCCCGCAGCATCATCCCCTTCGCCATCACCGTACTCTAGCCACGCTAGATAGCTAGTATCAAGCGTGGCCAGACAGAAGCTCGCGAGCGAGCCGGTGCTTCGGCCGCCTCGCGGCCGGGGCCGGCGACGTAGTCGGAGTCGACGCGGCGGCCCTGGCTGTCGCAGACGTCCTCGCCGGCGAGGTCGACCTCGTCGTCGAAGAGGTGTGGCTCGCTCATCGGCCTCTCCTCCGAGTCCTCGCGGGAGCGCGGTACGCGGGTACGATAGTAGGAAATTGCGTAGGTGCGAGATGCCCGAGAGGCGCGATGGCTCGGACGGTGCTGCGACCGAGAGGACAGCTGACCCTGCCCCAGGAGGTCCGGGACGCACTCCGGATAGCGGAAGGCGACGACGTCGAGTTCGTGGTGACCGATGACGGCGTGCTCATGCGGGGCCTCAAGTCGATCCCCGCCGAGCAGGCGTGGTTCTGGACCCAGGAGTGGCAGGCCGGGGAGCAGGAGGCGAGCCGGCAGGCGGAAGCCGGGGAGGGCGCCGTCTTTACCGACGGCGACTCCTTCCTCGACTCACTGCGGTAGTGCCCACGTACCAACGGCTGCCGCGGTTCGACAAGGACTGGGACGAGCTGCCGGAGGAGCAGAAGCAACGCTTTCGACGGGCGGGGGCGGCGTTCGTCGATGACCTGTCGGCCGGGTGTCCGTTCCGCAAGGGCTTGCGTGTGAAGCGGGTGCAGGCGGCGTCAGGGGTCTGGGAGATGACGTTCGCACCGGACGGACGCGCCACCTGGAGCTATGGTGCGGAGGTTCACCCGGGCCAACCGCACGTCGTGTGGCGCCGCATCGGCACGCACGACGTCCTCGACCGCCCCTGACGCTCGCGGTCCACGTCGAGCCCGACGTGCAGGTCGTTGCGCGCGCCGGAGCTGTACTTGATCGCCCATGTCTGCTGCACGCTATGGGGCGGGTGGACGGACGTCGCACGCCGTGTGGCGCCCTCGCATAGCGCCGGCGGGGTGCGATCGAGCTCGACGTGGATCCGGCGGAGACTGCCGGTGGTGGTGGTGCTGGCCGCAGTGGCAGGTTGCCGGTCACTGCGTGCTCACGCGGCGAGATGGGACACTGGCACCATGAGTTCCCGCAGTTTGAGCGTCACCGTGGTGGTCACCCGGGACGACGATCGGTTCGTCGCACAATGTGTCGAGGTCGACGTCTCCAGCTTCGGCGACACGCCTGAGGAAGCGCTGGCCATGGTGACCGAGGCCCTTGAGCTGTGGTTCGAGGACGTTCCTTTCCCCGATCATCTGAGTCGACCCATCGTCACGACTGTCGATCTTCATCTGACCGCGTGACCGGCGGGCTTCCGTCGGTCCCCGGGCGCGTCGCGATGAGAGCCCTGACGTCCATCGGATTCGTCCATGTGTCGACGAAGGGCTCGCACGCCAAGATGGTGCATCCAGACGGACGTGCGGCTGTGGTTCCGATGCACGGAGGTCGCGACATTCCGCGCGGCACGTTGGCATCCATCCTGCGGCAAGCAGGTGTGACCATCTCGGAGTTCCGCGACTTGATTTGAGCAAGCCAGGGCAGACGCGCCTCGCGGCCGGCGAGCCCTTACGGACGCGGTCACCGGTCCTCCCCCTCGATTTCTTCGGCCGGGGGTGGCGGCTCGCCCTGCAGGGCGGCGCGGCGGTGGTTCTCCTCCAGCAGGCGGTCGAGGATCTCCACCCTTGCTTTCGGACTCACGGTCCAGCGGCGCATCTGCCGGTAGGTGTGGAAGCCGTGCTCCAGCGCGACGTCGGGCCAGCCGTAGGCGGCCATCAGGGCTCCGTCGAGCTCGACGTGGATCTGGCGGAGGCGGGCGATGTCGGGGTCGGCGGAGTCGGGGATGTCCGGGTCGTTGACGAGGTTGTAGAGCTTGGTCAGGCCGAGGTTGCGGCGGAGCATGATCTCCCGGCGCTCGGTGTCGAGAGTCTTGCCGATCTCGGCGAGATGGTCAGTCGATTGCGGGCGGGGGAAGGTCTCGAAAACGTCCGACGGGGTGTAGCGCGGGTCGTTGCGCATTCCGGAGCCGTACTTGATCGCCCACGTCTGGTGCAGGCTCGACGACAGCACCGCCTGGTCTGCGAACGAGTCCGTCGCAAAGACGCCCAGCGCGTGGCTGAAGATCTGCCCGGTCGGAACCCGCATCGGCATCACCGTCTTGCTGACCAGGGCGATGACGAGAACCTCATCCATCCCGGCGATCGCCTTACGGGTGCCGGATTGCTTTTCCGCGTACTGCCACCATCTCTCTCGGTACGCTTTGCGATTCACCTTCTGCCGCTCCGGCTTGACCCGCTCGGCCACCCGCCGATACGGCAGGGCATAGCGCATGGCGCTGCCCTGGGAGCGGTCGAAGAAGTCGATGACCCACCGGAGCGCCGTGCAGTCCGGGCGGGAGTTGAGGTCCTCGCCGTTGAGGTAGGGGAACAGGACCTCCGCGTTCGACGGGTCCGCGTCGATCCACTCCGCAGCCTCGTCGGGTTCGAGGACGAAGCCCATACCGAGCACGTAGCACCCGATGAAGGCGATGCCGGAGTTCTCGGCAAGCCGCACCGGGTTGCCCTCGACCCGGCCCGCCGGCTCCAGGAGTGTCGAGATCCGGCTCACGACGACGTCATCGGCCACGCGCCGAACGCCTGGGGCGACGCGGCCGCGGGTTCCCGACACCGCCGCATACTCCAGGTTCGCGCTGGCCGCCGGCCACGACTTGCTCTGGATCGACCGCATGATCGTGAAGCCCTGGGCCTCCAGCTGATCGAGCCCGACCTCGCGCGTGTCTCCCTGGGCCACCGTGTTCGTCGCGATCACGCCGAGGTTGCCGCGGCTGGTCAGCAGCGAGCTCGCGCGCAGAAGGAAGTTGGCGGCGAGGTCGGCGTTGCCCTTCACCCCGCCGGCCACGACGTTGACGAACCACTCCCGGACGTTGGTGCCCGCCGCGCCCGAGACCTTCTTGCCACCCAGGAACGGCGGGTTGCCGACCACCGCGTCGAAGCCACCCCGCTCCAGCACGTCGGGCACGGCGAGGATCCAGTGCAGCGGGCGCCACCGCTCGTAGTCGGTCTCCACCGTCGGCGTGAGCCCGGCGGCCAGGATGGCGTCGAGCATCCTCCGGTCCGGCTCCCCACCCCCGCCGGGATATGCCTTCCCGACGGCGACGTGCAGGTTCTCGTACGCGTCCGCCAACCCCCGCCCCGGCTTCCCGCCGAGCCGCAGCCCGGCGGAGATCACACCGTCTGCCACGTCGGTGAGCTGGGCGGTGAGTTCTTGGTACTCCCGCCACTGCCGCCGCTTCGTCGCGGCCGAGCGCTGCGGGTCGGCGTCGTCGACCTCCGTGGCGAGGCGGCGGCGCAGGCTCACTGCGCGGGCGAGGATGCCGTCGACATCAATGTCGGACAGCATCATCTGGCCGTCCGACTCGTCGGGATTGATGTGCTGGAACTCCAGCTGTCGCTGGCTGGTGAGGCCGAGCAGGGAGTTGCCGCGCAGCACCTTGTCGTCGACGAAAGAGAACGGGAGCTTCGGGTCCAGCGACACCAGCCAGAGCGAGAGCTTGCACATCTCCACCGCCATCGCGTTGATGTCGGCGCCGTAGAGGCAGTTCGCCACCACCTTGCGGATGGCCTGCGTGTAGAGGTCGTGCGGCGAGCCCGTGGCCACGTGCTCGCGGTGGTAGGCCTCGACCAGCCGGGCGGCGAGGTAGCGGGCTGCCGCCACGAGGAAGGCGCCGGAGCCGCAGGCGATGTCGGCGATCTTGAGGTCGAGCAGCCGGTCCGAGGACAGAGGCTTCCAGTCGGCCGAGTCCGGCTTCTGGTGCGGGCCGGGGTCGAACACCAGCGGTTCGAGGGCGTAGCGCACGACCTCCTCGGCCAGCGAGCGCGGTGTGTAGTGCGCGCCCGCGGTGGCGCGCGATGGGGTCTCCACCACGATCAAGCCGCCGGGCTGCACGACCAGGGGGCGGTCGCGCAGGTCGCGGCGGATGATCCCGACGAAGGGCCGCAGACGGTTGCGCAGCCCCGGGGCGGTGGTGACGGCGCGCAGCGCCCGCTCGGCGTCCTCGACCTGGTCGTTCGTCCGGATGGCCTTGGCCAGCGCCGAGCGCGACGGCGGCGACGCGGCAGGCTGGTGTGCCTTGGCCCAGGCCAGGATCGCGTCGGCCCGCTTCGCCGGGTCCGGGAACGCCTCGGTTAGGTTCTCCAGCTCGGCGAGCGCAATCTCGGGCTCCTCACCCGGCCTGCCGATCAGCCCGACGGTCACCTCGTCGACGTCGGCGCAGGAGTAGCCGAGCAGGCCCTCGTAGATGTAGCCGATCTGCTCGACGTCGATGTCGCGGAACGAGATCTGCCGCGACGGTTGCCCCCTGAGCTGGGCCACCTGCACCGCGCGCAGCACCTCCACCATGACGCGGTCGCTGACCGTCACCGCCAGCGGGCCGCGTTCGCTGCGGGCGGTGAGGAAGCCGAACCGCTCCGGGTCGAACAGCGACCCGCCGTAGGACGGCAACCGGAGGTCCTCGAAGGAGGCGCCGCGGTAGAGCGCCAGCGACGTCGCCAGCAGCCGGTGCCAGGTCAGGTGCGTGGCGTCCAGGGCCTCGCTGCCCTCCGCACGGGCCCGGCCGTCGAGGGCGCCGAGCTCGGAGCTGATCCCGTAGCCGGCGGCGAACAGCCGGCCCTGCGGCAGCAGGCCGCGTTCCTCGGCGAACAGCAGGAACACCACCCGCATCATCACCGTCACGGCCGCCTCGTACACCTGCGACCGCGCCGCGGGAAGGGGATCCGGCTCGCCGCGGGCGACCGCGTCCAGTGCGGCCTCCGACAGTGCCTGCACCAGCAGCTCCACCGCCCGGCGCACCTGCACGCCGAGCGCCTCGGTGATCTCCTCCGCGGCGGCCACCGACACCCTGAACATCTCGGTCAGCCGGTCCTCCGGCCGGCCGCCGACGAGCCGTCGCAGCGACTGCAGCTCGATGAACGCGTTGCGGGTGGCCGGTTCCTCGACCCACGTCTGCGCGTCGACCACGCCGGACGCCACCATCGTCTCCGGCCGAGCGCTGACGATCGCCCACCAACGACCGTCGGTGACCACCCCGACCGGCACCGACGCCGCGCGCAGCAACTCCTCCATCCGGTCGATCGGGCTGGTCGCCCAGCCGTCGGCGAGCGGATCGCGCAACGAGTCGACGGGATCGACGACGAGCACCAGGGCGCCAGTCGTCCCGCCGCGGGTCAGCGCGCCCGACGCGGCGACGGTGACGACGTGATCGGGGGATCGCACCGGACCGGCCGACGCGGGACCGCCGGCGTTGCCCCAGCCCAGGACGTCACCCAGGACGGTGCCGGCCCAGGTGTCGCGCGCCGCCCGATAGCGGTCGAGCACGGTGGCGTCGTCGCGGTGGGAGTCCCAGCTCTCCCAGGCCTTCTCGAACGCCGGCTTCGCATCTCTGAGGGCGGTGATCGCATTGCGGTCTGGCTGCGGGATGCCGGTGGCGTACACGGCGGTCAGGGCCGGCACCGCGAGGAACGGCCCGTCGGTGTCGACCAGCGCCAGCCACGCCCGGTGCAGGTCACCCGCCGTTGGCATCCGACGAGCCGGCTTGCGGTTCATCGGGCTACCGTCCCCGACCGGGCGTCCTCGGGGGTCAGCGCGAACACCACGGCCGCGGCCGACACATGCGGCCTGACCTCGGAGTACCGCTCGGTGATGGCCGCCACCTCCCGTTGCTCCTCCTCGGCGAGGCCGGCCAGCCGGTCCTCCATCGCGCGCAGGTCGCGGCGCCGCTGCCTCTGCTGGTCGTCGGTGAACAGCATCTCCTCCTGGGTCGCGATCTCGGCCGCGAGCCGTTCGCGCGACTCGCGCAGATTGGCCCGGAACGCCTCGAAGATCTCCCGCGCTCGGGCGACATCGGCGGTCCGGCGGGCGTCGAGGGCCTCGGCGACCTTCTCCTGCCGCGACGCCGCCTTGCGGGTCATCGCCGTCAGCAGCCGGGTGCGCAGCCGCGACCCGTCGGCGTTCCACTCCCCCGCCAGCGCACCGCGCACGTCGCGGTCGGCCAGCGTCAGGTGCCCAGAGTCGAGCCCAGAGTCGAGCGCCGCGTCGAGCACCTCCTCCACCTTCGCCTCCGCCATCGCCTGCCCACGCACCCGGATGCCCGTGAGGAACACCTCCTCGTGCAACCGCAGCCCGCCGCGCCCGACCAGCACCAGGCGCGACACCGCGGCGACGCAGGACTGCGGCAGCCCGTCGACGACCACCGCTGTCACCCGGTGCACCGGCGACTCGACGCCGAACAACGCGCTGCGCAACAACCGGGTTGACCGCCGCATCAGCGCGTGGCCGAGGTGGACGTGTACGAGGTCGTTGCGCTCCTGCGCGGCGAAGGTGATCGGCCGGAGTGTTCCGGGCTCCAGCCGAGTGTCGAGGCCGTCCAGCGCCGGTTGCCAGGCCGGGCCGAGCGCCGGCACAGCGAACACCTGCGCATCGGTGTCGGCGTCACCGACCTCCACCAGCGGTGGCTGTGCCGTGAGCTCCAGGGCGGCATCCACCACGCGGCGCGCATTGCTGGGCGTCAGGTGCATCTCCACCTTGCGCTCGGCGTAGGTCTGTGACAGCTCCGTGAGCCTGCGGTTGAGCTCCATGCCGCCCGCGAGCGCGCGGGTGATGATCGCGTTGCCGCCCTCGGCCGGGCTCGGTCGCGACGGTCGGGGCCTGCCGCTGACGCCGAAGTACTCCTGCACGTCGGCGTCGATGACCTGGTTCACCGAACCGAGGTCCTGAGCGACGTTGCCGACCTTCTCGGCGATGCGCTTGCGCAGGAAGTCGACGGCGGCGGCATACGCGGTGGAGGTCGAGTCGGGCTTGAAGTAGTAGATCTCCGGGACGTGGTGCTGGCCGTAGCGGTCGATGCGCCCGATCCGCTGCTCCAGGCGCGACGGGTTGAACGGGATGTCGAAGTTCACCAGGCGGTGGCAGTGGTCCTGCAGGTCGATGCCCTCGCCAGCCGAGTCGGTGGCCACGAGCACCCGCACCGCGGTGCGGCTCGGGTCCTCGGTGAACGCCGCCCGGATGTCCTCGCGGTCCTCGGCGGGCGTGGAGCCCTGGATGACGGCCAGCACGTCGCGGTAGCCGCGCTGGGACAGGACGTGGGTGATCCAGTCCAGGGTGGCGGCGTACTCGGTGAACACGACGACGCGCTCGTTGGTCCACGTCTTCCCGCCCGGGCGGCAGATGGCGTCGAGGAAGCCGATCAGCGCCTCCAGGCGGGAGTCGGGGCGGTGCTCGTAGCCCTGCCCCCAGGCCACCAGGCCGCTGATCTCCCCGCTGGTCGCCGTCACGAGCGGGTCGGAGGACTTGCTCAGCCGCAGCGCGGTGAACTCGGGCTGCTCGACCTCGCCCTCCTCCTCGTCGGACTGCCGGCTGCCCAGGACCTCCTGGTAGTAGTCGTCGTCATCGAGATCGGGCAGCCCGCCACCGGCGGAGGTGTCCTCGTAGAGCGCGAGTGTCCGGGCGAACGACCACGGGCTGGACAGGAAGCGCTTCTTGAGCAACAGGGCCACGATGTCACCCGAGCGCGCCTTGCCGTTGGCGCGTGCGCTCTCGACGAGAATGCGCTCCAGCGTGGCGAACCGCTCCTGCTCGGCGTCGCTCGGCGTGAACGGGATCGTCGCGATCCGGCGAGGTTTGAAGTCCTTCTCGGTGAGCTCGGCCTTGAGCCGGCGCACCGTCACCTCGCGCAGCGCCCGCTCGTCGAGCAGCGCGCCCCGGCTGAACCGGCGGCTGTCGATCATCTCCAGCAGCGCGGTGAACGACTCCGAGTAGCCGTTGTGCGGGGTGGCGGAGAGGAACAGGCGGTGCTCGCACCGCTCGGCCAGCGCCCGGGTCGCGGTGGTGCGCTGGCTGTCCACAGCGTAGCCACGCCGCCCACCCGCCGCGGCAGGACTGGCGGGAGCGACGTGATGGGCCTCATCCACGACGAGAACGTCGAAGGCGAACCGGCGCGCCAGGGAGGTGTCCGCCGCGTCGGCGTAGACGCTGCGCAGCAGCCGCTGGGCCCGCAGCGTCGGCAGCCACGCCATGCTCACGATCACCCGCGGGTGCAGCCGGAACGGGTTGGCCGCGAGGCCGTGGCTGCGCCGCGTCGCGGCGAGCAACTCGCTGTTGACGATGACGAAGTCGAGCCCGAACTTGTCACGCATCTCGGCCTGCCACTTCAGGGCGAGGCTCGGCGGGCAGACGACGACGACCGAGCGCGCCCGGTGGCGCAGCAGCAGCTCCTGGATGACCAGACCGGCCTCGATCGTCTTGCCCAGGCCGACGTCGTCGGCGAGCAGCAGGTTCGTGCGCGAGGACTGCAGGGCCCGGCGCAGCGGTTCGAGCTGGTAGGCCTCGACGTTGGCGCCGCTGCGGAACGGGGCCTGGTATGCGTCAGCGTCGGCCGAGGTGACGGCGCCCCAGCGCACCGCGTCGACGAAGGCCGCGAGCGTCTCGGGCTCATCGAAACCGTCCGCCGTGATGTTCTCCGGGAGTCCTTGGTCGGGTGCGACCGTGTGCCCGACCTCCAGCTCCCAGACCACCGCGAGCTCCTCGCCGAGGCGGTCCTCCTCGAGGGACTGCAGGCTCACGACGTGGGTGAGGCCTGCTGCGCCCTCGTCGGCGGGGCTGCGGGGCAAGCCCTGCCGGCGGACGTCCGCCACGGCCCAGGTGGAGCCGCGCACGTTCACGATCTGGCCGGGCTCGGGCGCGAGCGGCATCGGGTGCCTGCTGCTCGGTGCCTGCTCCGGCGCGATCGTCATGTGTCCCCCCATTTCGCGCCCACGTTCCTCGTTCATGACCTTTGTCGATCACCGTACGTCACTGCCTACCGCTAGGGTGAATTATCGTGCCGAGCCTTTTCGATTTTCGCAATAAGCTTGCTAGCATCGTACTCATGCCCAGCACCCCCGACCGCGTGCGTGAGCTGATCAAGCAGTCGGGCTTGACCCAACACGACTTCGCGCTGCGGATCGGGCTCGACGACTCGAAGCTGTCGAAGGCGCTCGGCGGAAGCCGGCGCTTCTCGTCGCTGGACCTTGCCCGTATCGCCGACCTCTGCCGGGTCACCGTCGACTGGCTGATCACCGGCGACGAGCCCCCACTCGCCCTCGCGGCGCGCACCACGGGGGGCAGCGCCGGCACCGCGATCCATGAGGCCAGACGGCTCAGCACGATGCGCTCGGACATGGCCGATCTCGGCTTCCCCCAACCGTGGCGCCCGCCCGACATCAACCTGGAACCTGGCGGATGGGTCGACCAGGGAAACAGGCTCGCCGAGGCTGCGCTGGAGCGGATCAGGCAGTTCGACGGCCCAGTGCAGCAGGCGAACCTGGCCGAGCTCGTGGAGGCCGTGTTCGGTGCCGACGTGGCCGTCCTCGACCTGGGAAGCGGCTTCGACGGATTGGCGACGTCCTCCGACGAGGTCAAGCTGATCGTGCTGGCCACCTCGCAGGTGCCGGCTCGGCAGCGGTTCACGTTGGCCCACGAGTTGGGACACCTGCTCGCCGGCGACGACCAGGGCATCCACCTCGACGAGGACGTCTTCGACAAGACCCAGGCCAGGACCCCGAGCGAGATGCGGGCCAACTCCTTCGCTGCCTCCTTCCTCATGCCGGAGGAGACGCTCCGCGCGGCCGTCGGCACAACCGGTCTGACCGAGCGGGACTTCGCGAGGCTGGCGTGCGACCTGATCGTCACCCCCTCGGCCCTCGCATATCGGTTGAAAAGCCTCCGGCTGATCGACGCGGGCACCTGCGATCGCTTCCGGAGTCTCACCGGACGCATGGCGGCATCAGTGGCGGGCCGAACCGCGGAGTTCGCGCAGCGCGTCACCGAAGCGAGCAGGCCACGCCCTCCCGGACTCCTGACCCGGGACACCTACGCCGCACATGACATAGGCGCGACAACGCTTCGCCCGTACGCCAACCTGATCGGCGTGGACGTCGACGACGTCAGGCGGGCGCTCGAGGTCGAGAACGGGGCGTTCTTCGCCTCGTGAGCACGTTCCTGTTCCCCGACAACACGGTGCTGTGCAAACTTCGCCGCTGTGGAACGCCTCGACCTGCTACAGGCCGTGCTGAACGGTCGGGGGCGATGGAGCGCGGCCGCCGGCCCTCGCCCGCCTCGCCACCGAGGGCTGGCTTGACCTCCGATGACCGCGAGGCGTTGAGGTACGCCCGACGCCGTGCTGGAGCGGTTGCTCGCGCGAGCGGGCTGGACCCCGGAGAATCTGGGCGACCGCCTCAACGAGCTGGTGGCCACGCTCCGGCTGCGCGACCATATCCATCGCAAGTCCGTCCGCGGTCGCGACGATCGACCCGAGCTTCGCCCGCGACCGCTCCGGGATGCTTCTCGATCTGGCCACCGCCCGACTCCGCGCAGGCGCAGTGGAGCGGGCATGCGAGACCGCCGGCGAGGCGGCAACAGCCATCCGTCGGCTCGACTCACCTCGAGAGCGGCGCCTGCTCATCGATGGATCGTTGAACCCACCGCCCGGTGCACCTTCCCGTTCGTGCTGGTACACCCCGCCCGGTGCTGCTCATGCACAGTCGTGAGGAATCGGTGCACGGCCCGCACCGTGTATTCGGTACGGGCCGTGGGGAACCAGTCGAACGCGTGCTGGGCGTGCGGAAGCTCGGCGTAGCAGACCGGCTGCCTGCTCACCTCGCGCAGCCTGCGCACCAGCCGTCGCGACTGCCTGACCGCGGCGATCGTGTCGGTACTGCCGTGCACCACGAGGAACGGCGGGGCGTCGGGCCCGGCTCGGTACACCGGCGAGGCCTGCTGCCAGGTGTGTTCGTCGTCGGGCAGCGTGGTGGCGAAGACCTTGCCTTCGAGCAGCGCGAACAACCCGTCCTCGTCGACGGTGAGGTCGTGCACGCCGTAGAGCGGGACGGCGGCGGCCAGCGTCGTGTCCACCTCGGTGAAGCCGGGCTGGAAGTCCGGGTCGTTCGGGGTGAGCGCGGCGAGCGCGGCCAGCTGGCCGCCCGCGGAGCCGCCGGTGATCGCGACGAAACCGGGGTCGCCGCCGTAGCCGACGATATGCGCCCGGACCCAGCCGAGCGCCCGCTTCACGTCAATGATCATCGACGGCCAGCGCTCGCCGGGGCCGAGCCGGTAGTTGACGGTGACGCAGACCCAACCGCGCTCGGTGAGGTATGCCAGCAGGGGCTCGGCCTCCTTGCTCTTGTCCCCGCCGCTCCACGCGCCGCCGTGCACCTGCACGAGCACCGGCGCCCCACGCCCGGCCGCGATGTCGGGGCGGGCCCAGACGTCGCACCGTTGCGCCGGATCGTCGCCGTAGGGCAGGTCCACCGCCTGCCGGAAACGGTGCCGGGCCCACCAGCGGGCGAACAGCTCCGGACCGCTCGGTGCGCTGTTCGGTCGCGGCTCGGC
>JBBSGM010000116.1:0-12986 GCA_038254065.1 Mycobacteriales bacterium
GTGACCACGGACGTGGCAGCCGCAGGAACCCGCAGGACCGCGATCCCCGACCAGCCCGTCAGCGGCTCAACGCAGCACAATCACGTCCTACCACACGAACACCGCGCTGACCTGGGCGAACGACTTTGCGCGTCACCCTGGACGCTACGGGGAACGCCACGTGGTGGCCCCGATGCCGGCTTCAATGGAGTCCGCCTGAAATCGACGGAGTCAGGTGATGGATTGCTGGGTGGACCCGGCCGTTGTGGCACTTCAATGGAGTCCGCCTGAAATCGACGGAGTCAGACTCGGCGTCCGACCCGAGGACGAAGCCTTGCCGGTCCCGGCTTCAATGGAGTCCGCCTGAAATCGACGGAGTCAGCGACACCGTCACCGCCAACGGCGCCACAACCCAGATCGAGCTTCAATGGAGTCCGCCTGAAATCGACGGAGTCAGGGCTCGCGAGAAACACCGTCCCTGAGCTGCGACGATACACCGTCTCGCGAGCGGTGCTCGAACGAGGAGCCACATCGACGTCGCGCCGATGCTACCCGGCCCACGACAGCGGCGCTGACCGGCGTGCGAGTGCTCCGGGCGTGTCGACATCGAACCGGACCGCTCGCATCAGATGATCTGTGGGCCGGACGAGGGGAGCCGTCGGGGTCGACCGATGGAGCGGACCGGCGCCGACGCCGTGACGAGGCCAAGGTCGATCTGCACGACGCTGTCCTCCTGGAGGTTCATCTTCGCCACCACCGCGTCCTCCAGCTCAGCCCGCTCGGCCACCGTCAGGTCGCACAGGAACACCGAGTACTGGAGGCGCTCCCCATGGTCCTCCATGAGAGTGCAGATGCGGCGGAGGCGAACGGGGTCGGCGATGTCGTATGCCATGAGGTACCGACGCCGCGCCATCAGCGGGTCACCATCGCCGTGTACGTCGGCAGCTCCCCGACCATGACCGCGGCGAGCAGGCGAGCCTGGACGTCGAGGACGCGCCGGTAGCTGATCCGGTAGCCGAACACGGGGTGACGGATCTCGGTGTCGAGGCGTCGCTCGTAGGCGGCGAGGACCCGTCGACGGCCGTCGGATGTCAACGCGACGGCGCCGGCCCGCCGGATGAAGTCGCGTCCGGTGATCTCGCCGTTGTTCAGCAGCCCGATCACCACCGAGTCTGCGACCAGTGGACGGAACTCCTCCGCGAGGTCCAGTGCAAAGTGCTGGGCGGCCGTATCGGGAGCGGTGGTAGACCCCGAGATAGGGATCCAGGCCGACCCCGAGACAGATTGCGACCAGATCCTTCGCCAGCATGGAGTAGCAGAACGACAGCAGGGCGTTCAACGGATCGAGCGGCGGGCGGCGGTTGCGGCCCAGCTGGGAGAACTCGGCGCCGAACGGTGCCGCCGCGGGTGCCAGCACCGCGGGGAGCGCACCGAAGTACATCCGGGCGGCCGTACCTTCGATGCCCAGCAGCGTCGGGAAGTTGTCGGCCTCGCGGGCCTGGTCGGCGAGACGGCGCAGCGCGGCAACCGTTGTGGTGACGTCGCCGCGCGCGTTGCGGCGCAACAGGGTGCGGCTGTTCAGGATCTTGCCGACGATCATCTGCTGAGCCAGCCCGGAGCCGCCCTGCGCATGTACCGCCGTCTGGCGTCGGCGGAGCTCCACGTACTTCGACAGCTGCCCCTGCGCGAACCCCTGCAGCCAGCCACCGCTGCTGAGCCACAGCACCGGGATGCCACGTGCGAAGCAGTCGGTCAGGGCCTGGGTGCTCACCTGCACCCGGCCGAAAACGGCCAGCTGTGAGACGTCGATCATGCGGAACGACCCGAGCTCCTCCTTCTTGAAGGTGACCTGCAGCCGCCCGCTGCGCACACCCACGAACGCACCAGGCGTTGTGACGTAGACGGGGCGCTGGTCCGGGTCGCGGGGAACGAGCCGGCGCGGGGGAGTGGACTGGCGGGCGAGCAGCGCGTTGGTTTCGTCGGGCAGGCACAGACCGAGCATCGAACACCGCGGACATTTCGGGCTGTCCACCAGCGGCAGGGGTGCGCGCGCCCGGTCGGCGACACCGCGGGCGTCGGCGACGAGATCCAGAGTGCGGGACATGCGCTCGGCGGTCAGCTCCACGCGCACCCGTCGGCGCACCTCGTCGTACCACAGCTCGGCGTGGTCGCAACGGTATCCGTGCTCCCGCAGGAGCAGGCCCTGCAGCACCACCTGCACCTCGTCGCTCGGCCACGGCTCGCCGTCAGCCTGCGGTGAGCCCTTCTTGAAGTCGACGGGCATGACGGCGCCGTTCTCACCTTCGACGACGTCGAGCTTGGCCACGATACCGAGCCGTTCGGAGCTCAGCATCATCGACCGGGCCCGGCGCAGCTCGCCCTCGTCCGGCAGCGGAGCGGCACCGGCCGCCTCGTCGACCCGGCGGTGCACCCGCTGCCCCAGCCGCGTGTCGTCGTTGTCGGTGAACCGGCCCTCCACCCACTCCAGGTAGAACAGCCGGGGGCAGTACACGAACTCGTTGACCATCCGCGCGGGCAGCAGGTCCGAGTCCACTTGGGTCAGCCCGCCGAGACGAACAGGCCCAAGCCGAAGTGACTGAGATGGCCCAACGCCAGCGGTCCGGCGACCGGCTCGTCGAAGTGCAGCCGCAGGAAGGCCGACCTTCTCGGGGCCCGCCCCTGTGGTGAGCTCCGGTCGGCGGACGGCCGGAGCCGGCGCCACTCCTGCCAGCTGCGGTCCACGACGTCCAGTCTGACCGGAGCAGGCAGTCTGCGGTAGCCCAGTTCCCGGGTCACGTCCTCGCGCAGGAAGGTGAGCCAGTCGGTGTGGCGTTTGGGGTAGCGCGCCGGGGTGTAGGGGGTGGCGGAGGTCCAGGTGCGGGCGAGCGCTGCGAGGTCCGGGGCGACATCCGCCGGCGAGCCCGACGAAACCGCGCGGATCGCCAGCCGCGGAATTGACCTACGGTTGCTGCTGAGCTCTCGTATCGAGACGAGCGCCTTCAGCTCGTCGTCGGGCAGCCCTGCGGAGATCCAGGCGACAATGGCCGCTACCCGCCCGGCCTCGATCACCGGCAGGAAGTGGGTGTGCGCGTGCTGCTCGTGGGCGACGCGCTCGTCGGCGCCCCGACCCCCGAGAAGGGTGCGGCCCTTCTCCCCTCGCAGGGCGTCGAGGCGGGACAGGGCGGCCCGCCTGAGCAGGTCGGTGACGAACACCGTCTCGGTCGCCGCCGGGAGCGCTCCACCCATGATCTCGAGCCGTACCGCGGTGACCGGGCCCGACCGCCGCCTCGGCATCACGCACCGCTGGTAAGCGACGAGCCGGGCACCGGCCGGGATCGGTGGCACCCCTCTCCGGACGTCCACCGGCGGGGCGACGAGAGCGGCGAGGTCCAGGGGCAGCTCAGCCGCGAGCACCGATGTCACCGCGACGCCCGCCGGAACGGCTTCGGCCACATCGAGCGGCTCCCAGCACTCGTGCGCAGCCGGTGCCCAGGACGTCGGCACCGAACCGGCGCAACGGCTCTCGGCCCGGCCGACGTACGGGATGGCAGACGCCAACGAGGTCAGTGCAGCGTGCTGCTCCGGTGGGAGGTCACCGGTCCACTGGGCCGCCAGCTCCGGGTCCCTGTCGACGCACGCGCCGGGCAGGTGTTGGGGCACGAAGAACCGGGGTGGTACGGCGAGGTTGCCGAGCAGGCCGCGAACCGCGGTGTCGTCGAGCCCGGGCACGCGGGTCCGCCACGTCGCGTGCAGTGTCCGGAGCAGCCGCCACGGTGAGGGCGGGATCTCGACGCCCGGGGCGCCGCCGAGCCACGTCCACGAGGCCGCGGCAGACGAGCCTCGGGGGAAGCGCAGGACCAGGGTGGTGGTCATCTCAACGGCCTTCCGCGACGACAGTGGCCGCACCGAAACTGCCGTAGCCGCCCTGGTCGCTGCGCCGGATCGGAGCCTGCATGACCCGCAGGACCGACCAACCCCGCAGCGTCTCCGGATCGGGGTGGGCGTTCTGCCCGACGAGATCGCGCACGCCGACCAGCGACCACACGGTGTTCCGGTCCAGGGCGCTCGCCCACAGCGGCCACCGCAGAGCGCTGCGCTTCCACGCCCCGTCGCACCCACTCGTGTGCAGCGTGAGCCCGCCGTCACGGGCACGCACCGTATGGGTAGGGAAGAACACCAGGCCGAGGAGTGCGAGCCAGTCGGCACCGGGAACACCGAGCCGCTTCTCCTTCGACGGGTTCACACCCCGGAGAGCGTAGAGCCGTTCGCCCGCCGAGCTCCAGGACAGCGACGGCAGCGGGCTGTCCTCCCGCCATGGGCCGAACACCGCCTCGCGGAGCCGGGACCCGTCCACCCGATCGGCCAGTTCCCGGGCCATGACCAGGAACTTCTGTTGACCGGCGGTGAAGTGCAGATGCGTCGGTTTCGCGTTCCCTTTCCCGTCCACGGCGCCTTCGGACACGAGCGCGGCGAACAGGTCGGCGTCGGCCCAGGACTGCTCCAGGGTCTCCACGGTCTTCGCCGCCCACTGGGCGAGAACCTCCGGCGAAGGCTTCGCGTCGCCCAGCGGCGCGCGGGTAGGACCGTTGAGCGCGACGCTGTCCGGCCAGCGGGCGCGGTCGTCGTCGAGCACAGCGATGAGGTCATCCGCGCCGCTCGCCCCGGTCACGACCGCGGTCGGGACCACATCGTCGGTCCAGCGCAGCGTCGCGGGTCGGTCCGCGCGATGCAGCACGTCGAGCACGCCGAGGGCTGCGAGGAAGCCCAACGGGTTCGTGCCGTCCAGCGCCTCCAGCTCCAGCTCGGTCACGACTTCGCCTCCTCGCGCTGCTCGCTCGCCCGGTGGTCGGCGAGGCGGAGGATGGCCTCCATCCAGGCCAGCCCGTACCAGCCGTAGCGCCGCACGCAGAGCCAGAAGCGCGCGGGCACCCCGGCGTCGAGCGTGGCCAGGCCGTGGTCGCTGCAGGACGTCAGTGTCTCGTCGCGGTGGCTCACCGCGAGGGTGACCGGGGACGGGTCCGGTTCGGGCACCGGCATGAACGGTCGGGCGAACCCGTGGTGGGAGGACACCAGGTGCAGCACGAGGTCCCAGTCGTGGGCCCGATCCCGAAGGTGGTCACTCCCGCTGATCAGTGCCACGCTCGCCAGCTCGTGGCGGGTGTGTATCGGGTAACCGGCGACGAGCTGGGCCCGGCGTCGGGCCCGGTAGTCGGTGGCCGGCGTCGTCGACTTCGCCAACGGCTCGGGACCACCGCCGACCGCGCCTTGGCGCAGCATCAGCTGGAACCGCGGGTCGACCTTGCCGAGATCGTGAAGCTCGCCGGCGAGAGCCAGGTCGTTCATGACGTGGGGCGGCAGGCCGCAGCTTTCGGCGAGAGCGTGCGCCCAGCACTTGACGTTGGCGAGATGTGTGGACAGCCGCAGCGCTTCGCCGGTGAAGGAGCTCGTGGACGGCTCGGAGTCGGCGATCCGGGCCCGGCCGCCGGGCCGCCGCCTACGGAGTACGAACATCTGCCCGGGCGGTGAGCCGGCGTCAAGGTCGACCGTCGCCAGCTTCGGCCGAGGGCCGGGCTTCAGCAGCCGGACGATCTCGGGTAGCGCTGGGTCGATGTCGGTGGCATTCGCCAGGTCCGCGGTGTCGACGTCGTCGAGCCATGCCAGCAGGTCACCACGCAGGGCTGTCGTCGGGAGGGCCTCCTCGGGATCGGGTTGCGGTAGTGGGCCGAGCGGGCCGAGCAGCGTGGGGTGAACCCGCAGGACCGCCTGCCCGCGTTGCCTGAGCTGCACCGATGCGCCGAGGTCGGGCACCGGCTCGGTGCAAGCCGGGTCCCAGTTGGCATTCCGGATGCCCCCGTAGCCGGCCGGCACCACCAGGACGCAATCCGGGCGCAGGTCGCGCACCCGCGTGGCCACCTTGCTGCGGTCACCGGCCCAGACCAGCGCCGGCCTCATCGTCACCGCGGCCGTTCCGGCATCGGGCAGGTCGATGACGGTGTCGGTGACGGGCGCAGTGCTCTCGCCCGCGAGCCACTGCCGGGCCGCCGCGAGCGGCACCTGCAACGCCTCGCCGCTGCCCGGCGGGCACGTCGACACCAGGGTCACGGCTCGCGCCAGGTCGTTGGGGTCCCCGGTCAACACCGCGTCGGAGAGGTCCGCACGCCACACGATGCCGACCTCCGGCCGGGTCTCGCGCAGGCCGTGCAGCCAGTGATCGGGTTCCGGGTCGGCGTCCGGCCGGTGGGAGGTCTGTACCCAGCGGTCGAGGTGGCTGGGAAGCAGGGCCGGGGCCGCCATCGTCGCGCTGCTCAACGCGGCTTTCAGGTCGGCCGGGACCGTGAGCGCGTCCGGTCCGAAGTCGCGCTCGGCCTCGGTCAGCCAGGCCCAGGTCTTGGCGAGCCGGTCGCCGTAGACGGGGTCGTCAGCCGCGGCGATGTCGGCCGAGGTGGCCAGCACCACGGACGTCGTGAACAAGCCGGCTTCGGTCAGGTCCCCGGTCCGGTCGACCCGTCCGAAGCGCTGGATCAGGGCGTCGAGCGGGGCGCACTCGGTCACGAGGGCGTCGAGATCCAGGTCGGCGCCGGCCTCGATCGCCTGGGTGGCGACGACGAGCAGCGGCCGGTCCGCGGGTCGTTGCCGGCCGGTGAACAGCCGGCCCGCGTACTCCTCGGTGACCCGGTCGCGGTCCAGCGGCCGCATCCGTCCGGTGAGCAGCACGCAATCCGCGGCATCCGGCCGCGCGCTCCACAGCCGTTGCACGTGCACGGCCGTGTCGACCCGGTTGACGACGACGCCCACCGTGTCGACGCCCGGCCGCGCGAGCAGGACCGTCGCCTCGGCGACCGCGGATCGGGCGAGCGCGGCCCGGTGCGCAGCGGTGTCCTTTCCGGTGACGCGGACCAGCTTCGTCGTGACGAGTTTGCGTGCCCTGAGCCGCCGGGCCAGAACGGGATTCTGCTCAGGATCCCGATCCTCGGGCGCCAGTTCGAACGTGGTGCGGGACGACGTCGTCGATGTCGGGGTGGCGGACAGCTCCACCACCCGCCATCGCTCGGGCAGCTCGGCCGAGGGCGGGGGCCGGTAGCGCGACCCGATCGCGGCGAGCGTGTCGGCGAACGGGCGGGCCAGGTGCACCTCGTCGAGCAGGAACAGCACGTCATTCCCCAACAGGCCGGCATGTACCGGCGCCATCCCGGCACTGACGCCGTAACCGCGGAACAGCAGCCGGGACCCGACCTGGTCCACCGTGGACACCACAATGGTCGGGACGTCGGGGCGGTGGGCCCAGTCGTCGTCGCGCTCGATCCCGCCGCGCAGCTCCGCCAGCTCTACCGAATCGGCCAATTCACCGGCATGCATCCGCGCGCGCAGGCGACTCCTGACCTCTCGCAGGACGTCGGTGTCGGCCTCACTCAACCGCTGCTTCAGGAGCTTGGCGTGCTGGGTGGCCTGGTGCACCACGATTCGGCGGTCGACGACGAACACGATGCGGCGCGGCTGGTCGTCGCGCAGCGCCAGCAGGAACAGTGCGACGTCCAGCACAGCGGTCTTGCCGGAGCCGGTCGGCAGGTCGAGCAGGTCGGGCCACTCGCCGTCGCGGGCCACCTGTTCCATCAGCCGCTGCTGCCAGCGGAACGGGCCCCGTCGAGGTCCGCCTTTCGGGGTGCGGACGTCGGCGAAGAAGGCGGGGAAGTCGTTCACGGTCAAGGTCATGACGGATCCCGCTCGTCGCGTACGGGCATGAACAGACCGCGGCCGAGGTAGCGGCCGGCGCCGAGCAGCACCGGACCGGCGACGGGGCGGTCGAAGGTGACCGTGGCGTGGGTGCTCTGCCGGGCCGTCCCGCTCGTCGCCGCGACGAAGGACGGGAACGCGCGGCGCCGGTCGGCTCCGGAGGCTCGGGGGATTCCGGCAACCGAGGACAGGGGGGCCACGGTGACGGCGATCGGCTCGGGGAGCCCCGCGAACCGGCATGATCGGGTCAGGAGCTCGGCCGCTCGCCGGTCCGCCGCTTCCCCGGCCTGGCCGGACCGGTGCAGACCGCGCACGTACCCGTCGAGCGCCACCGGGGTGACCGACGCCCAGCGCCGGGACGGCCGGCACCAGGTGGTGCGCCGCAGCGCATAGGGCACGTCGGACCAGAACACGGACGACGCTGCGCCGGGGTGGGGGACCAGGATCGGCTCCTCGAAGATCACCCGTCTGGCACCGATCAGGTCCGCTTTGCCCCCGCTATCCCACCACGCTCCGACGGCCGCCTGCACCGCCGCCCGGTCCGCCGCATCGGTCTCCAGCGGCAGGACCAGCGCCACGCCACGAACGACGTTGGTCGCCCACCGATGTCCGACGTCGGCCAGCGGGACCACCGCGAGGTGCGGCCGAGCCTGGCCGTCGGTGTATCGCCCGGTGAGAAACTGTTCCGCCGCGGGGTGCGCGGCGACGAGCGCGTCCCGCACGGCGCGGGTCAGCTCGAGCGTGCGGGTCAGGCCGACCGCCGGGTTGCGCCGCTCGGCGTCCGCCTCGGTCATCAGGTCCTCGCGCCCGGGCAGGTGTCGGCGCGGCGCCTCGTCGATCTGTAGAACGATCCAGTCGCCAGCCAGCAGCCCGCTCGGAACCGGATCGTCCTCGGGTGCCGGCGGACCGTACTCGGTGAGCGGCGCAGGCATCTGCCGTTCGCGGATGCCCTGGTGGCGGGCGAACTCGCGTTCCAGCCGGTCGAGCAGCCCGCGCCGGGGCACCCGCACGAAGGTGTGACCTTGCGGCGTGGGGACGAATCGGGGCGGCAGCGCCGGTTCTGTCGTGATCCGGCACGACACCTGAGTCGCGGAGTGACCGAGCCGGGCGACGCGGGCGAGCAACCCGTCGAGGCGCGCCCGCTGCTCGGTATCCGGGGCGGCATCAGGCCAGCGGAACTGGATCCGTGGGTCGTCGGGTCGGACGACCGGGAACTGACGGGGCTGACGGTTGCGGAGTTCAGGCAGCACCTCCAGCTCGGCTCTCGGTGTCGAGCCACTGGGCGCCGCCGCGGCCACCACGGCCTTCCGGTACTCCGCCAACGCCTTCGCCGCGGCCCTCTCGTTCTTCGGGCTCGGTGCGGCGAGCTGGCGTTGCGCCGCACCGTGTCGGGCATCGGCCTTCCTCAGCCGGGGCGCGGGGGAGGCGAGCGACGACGGGTCGTTGCCGGGGACGTAGACGGTGACGACGCTGCGCCGCGCGATCTCCTCCTCGCCGCTGCACACGATCTGCGGCGGTGGTTGCTCCTCGAGCCAGGCCAACGCCGCGCGCTCCGCCGGATCCGGGTCATCGGCGTCGGCCCACGCGTGCACCAGCGCCGAGAACAGCCGTCCTGGGTGCGGCGGCCACTCGGCTTTGGAGCGGGCGTTGTAGACGGTGGCCCCGTAGCGTCCGGCGAGGAGGTGGACCTCGATGGCCAGCACTATTTGTCCCCGTCGCCTGCTACTGCTTGCGCCTGGCTGCGGCGGATCAGGTCGACGAGACGCTCGCTGGGCCGCAGCACATGCTCGTCGGTACGCCATCCCATGCCGTGTTGCTCGGCGCGCTTGGCGGCTTCGGCCACCAGGGCCAGCGCCGCGGCTCCGTCGAGGGTGACGGTCTCGACTGCGCCGGCCCGCCCGACGAGTTCCAACGCGAAGGCCTCAGTGGGCACCAGGACGCACCTGCTGCGCAGATCGAAGCCCTCCTCGTAGGCCAGCACGGTGGCCGCGATGCCGAGCGCGGCCAGCACGGTCCGGGCGGTGGTCTCCGTCTCATGCCGCCGCTCCGGGGAGACCGGTTGACCGTTGACGTCGGTCGGGAACCGGAGCCGGCGGAGCTGGATGAAGGACAGGACGGTCGTCCCGGTGACGCGATGGGCCGTGATACCGCCGGCGAGCGCGTCGATGCTGGGCGTGACGTTCCCGTGGTTGATCACCGACGGCTTTCCAACCTTCTTGGGGTCACCTCGCGCGAACAGCTTGGGCTGACCCTTCTCCTTCACCGCCTGCTCCTGGTCCACGGTCCAGCCGATGTCGTCGGTGGCCTCGTAGATCGGCCCGGCCTTGAGCTCGACTCCCGCAGGGTCGATACGCGAGCTCGTCTTGACTCCGATCGAGATGCCGTGGGCGACGATCTCCGAGGTCAGCGCCCGCTCGAACTTGGAGCCGCGACCGCCCTTCGGGCCGGTCGAGTCCCAGCCGCCGAACACCAGTGTGTGCGGGCTGTGGCGCAACAGCGCCGCAGCGTTCCGCGGAACGGCGTCGGTGATCGCCTTCCCGACCGGCCCGTCGCGGAACAGGTCTGCGCCGTCGAAGCTGTCGCGCAGGAGCGCGTCGAAGATCCGGTGTGGTGCCTCGTAGTCAGAGATCCGGTCGATGCCGTAGAGGCCGTGTGTAGCGAAGTCGACGGCGGTGACCGGCGCGGCGAGGTCACCGTCACGAATGGCGCCCAACAGGGCGAGCTCGAGGCGGTTGGCCTGGGAGGCGACCGAGTCGACGACGACGCTGTCCACCAGCGTCCGCGAGCCGGCGGCGTCGGAGACGACACGCTTCTCGACGGCGTACTTGAGCTCCCGCTCACCGACGCCGTAGGTCGGCGGGAAGATCTTGTCGTCCGGGCCGCCGAGGGGTTCCAGGGCGATCACGCTCCGGGCACCCGCGGCGTCACCCGCAACGGCTGTTCGGAGCTGCTCGTAGGTGAGTGTCATGACGCTCCTGATGAGAGTGGGTCCCGGTAGGCTGCTTGCGCGGAGGCTGCGACCCCGGTCAAGGGGTATGCCGGTGCCCGACGGCAGCGATCAGCCGCAACCTGAACGGCTCCGTGCCTCCGCCTACTTCAATGAAGGCCGCCGGGCATGCCGAACCGTACTTGCCTTCGCCTTAAGTTGACAAGGTGAACCTGAATGCGGGAAGGTCCTACGTAGGCGTCCTCGATCGCTCCGACCCCAGACCATGACCTGCCGCGAAGCAAGACGGCCCCCGCATTGTCGCGGGGGCCGTCGGACCGACCCATGAGCCGGCGGGGTACGTCAATCACTCTACTGCAACGAGGTGCGACGGTGGCTACCGCTCGGCAACCGACGGCCATGACGACGACCATCGCCTACATCGACGGCTTCAATCTCTACCATGGTCTGCGCTCGAAGTTCGGACGTCGCTACCTCTGGCTCGATCTGTTTGCGCTTGTCCGGCAGCTGCGTCCCGCGGACGACCTTCTGATCGTCCGCTACTTCACTGCACGGGTACGGGGCGATCCCCCTGCGCTCCATCGCCAGCAGACCTACTTGGACGCCCTGCGCGCCCACTGCGGCCCAAGGTTGGAGATCGTCGAAGGACGGTTTCAGATGAAGAACCTGTGTTGCCGAGCGTGCAAGGCGTCCTGGACGCAGTACGAGGAGAAGGAGACCGACGTCAACATCGCAGTCTCCTTGGTCGTCGACGCTGCGGCGAAAGCCTCGGACCTGGCACTGATCCTGTCAGCGGATAGCGATCTCTGTCCGGCCATCCGGGCCGCGCGCACTCTGGCCCCGGAACGAGGCATGATCGTGGCCTTTCCTCCGGACCGACGGTCGTTCGAGATCCGGAGCCTCGTCCCTGGAAACCTGATCGTCGGTACGGACAAGATCCGGCGCTCATTGCTGCCAGATCTTGTGACGACGGGACCGCGCGGACCGGTGTACCGGCGTCCAGACTACTGGAGGTAGTAGCCGAGTCCATTTAGCTGACGCCAAGGGCGCTCACGGTGAGGGGGCCAGCAACGGGTGGCGATCGACAAGGTTCTCCCCCTGGGAAGGGCGGTGGTCACGGGATCGCACCGCCGGGTGGGGGCTGGTGCAGTCATGGAGCGCAGTGGCCCCGGGTCATCTGATCGACAGCGAGTGGATGGTGGTCTACAACGACTGCACCGTGACCGACGTCCTGACCGCGATGTCCACCGCGGCGTCCAGGAGCCGAGTGATGTCTCCGGGGTCGGAGGTGGCGATCGTCGCGGTACCCCCGAACTGTCGCACCGCGCCCAGCGCGGCTACGACCACGTGTGCGTCGACGACCGAGCCGCCCACCCTCGATCGTCGACCCCTCGATCGTCGACGCAGTGTGACGGCCTCCTCAGCGCGGGCACTGGTCAGCGCGTCGGCACTCGCGTTGCGCAGGACCCGGTTCGCCGCGGCCGCGCCAGGGTCCGTCCGGTTGTGGTCGCGCTCGACGATGACGCATGTCGGCAGCACAACTCGGCCTCCGGTGGCGGCGGCGGCCTCCAAGGCTACGAGCAGCGGACGGGCCGGGCGACCGGTGCCGAGCTGCCCCAGCGCCTCGTTGTCCACCACGACGTGGGCGGGCTCGCCGCGCCGGAGGGGCCGTCCTTTCACCGGTGTCAGGCGGCTGATCCCTGGCCGATGGTGAGGTGCCCGACCGTTGCCACCAGGAGGGTCTCGGGGTCGATGCCGGCTCCCAGCGCCTCAGTCATGTCGTACAGAGCGGTCAGCAGGTTGGGGCGGTCGACGGCCGGAAGGCGGCGCGCGGTGGCCAGAAAGTAGGCCACCTCGGCGACAGGCGGCTTGTCCGCCGGGTGCCGCGCGTAATGGTCATCGAGGGCGGACCGCAGCGCCAGCCGCCGCAGTTCGGCGTGTAGCGCTGCACCGGTGAGCGCCGACACAGACTCGGCGAGCCCGAGGGCGACGGCTGCTCGGGCGGCGTCGGTCAGGGCTGGGTCGAGGTGTGCCGACACCGGGCGCCCCGGTCCGGTTCCCACTCGATCCAGCGCGTCGAGGAGATCGTCCAGCTCGGCCATGTCGTCCTCTCTCAGCCGGTCGCCGCGCAGAAGCTAACATCGAGGCTAACAGCTCAGCGCGGGGCCATGGAACGTCTCCCGCTTCCGGCGTCACTATCCTGGCCGGATGACCGCAAGCGGCGACCAGCGCCCCGACGAGAAGCAGCGGGGCCCGGTCGTCCTGCGCCGCGAGCGCCGCAAGGAGGCCACGACCACCGACCAGCGGCTGCTCGACTCCCGCGGCCCCA
>JBBSGM010000117.1:0-12889 GCA_038254065.1 Mycobacteriales bacterium
ACGCGAAGTGCGGATGTGCAGGTCAGATGCGCTGTCGTTGCGCTGTGGAGCAGGCAGGACGAACGCTACGCCCATCAGATCCGACCCGCGAGCACCAAACTTGACTCGATCTTACCGACTTTGTCGGCCCTAGCCTTCTAGAGGCCGCCACCAGTGATCCTCAACTCTATGATTGCGGCAAGGTGCAGTAACGAGCGTGCGTCCGGTCGCGATCAGTTGCTTGCCTAACTGGACCAACTCCTGGTGGTATTCGATGGACTTCTCAGTGATCTTCTTTTTGATCATCGTTGTGGTCGTGATCCTGCTCGTGCGCAAGGGTCTCGGTGCCGCGACCAAGGGTGGGGGCACCGCCAGGGCAGGGCGTGCGCGCGCCGACCTGTCGGTCGACCAGCTGACCAGCACGCTGCAGAGCGGCCAGCTTCCCGCTCCGGTCCAGGTCTCGTTCCGGTTGCAGGCCAACGAGGTGTGCGTCGGTGTGGTCAACGCCGACATCGAGCAGTGGCTCGAGGGCGACGGCACCTACACGAAGAAGTACGTCGCCTGGGCCGGCGGGCTTACCGGCCTCGCGGTCGGCGGCGCCATGAACGTGGTCGGCAACAGCCGGCGGAAGGCCGCGGCGACCCGTGAGGCGGCCGAGCGCTGGCGTCTGATCGGCTCGTACCGCGTCTACGTGACGACGGAGCGCATTGCGTTCGAGGGCGGCGGCGGCCGCGAATGGCACGAGATGTGGCTGCGGGACCTGCGGCGCCTCGAGCGTGACGGGGCCGCGCTGGTGCTGCAGACCGTCGGCCAGCCGGCGACCCGCTTCCACGCGGCACCGAACGAGTATTGGTACCTGCTGCTGCGCAAGCTTGCCTTCGGTGAGCTGCCCGGCGCCCAGATCAGCGCGTAGCCGGTGGCGACGCTCCCGGACCAGACGATGCGGGGCGCGCTGACGGAGCGGATGTTCGTGGCTCCCGGCCGTCTCGGCTGGGAGTACGTCGAGCCCGCCCCGATCCAGGGGCTCCCCTTTGCGAGGACGAGCCCCAGTGGTGTGAGCCCACCCCGCCGCACACCCTTGAGCTCGAGTCCCGGCTCCGCGACGCCCAGCGGCGGCTCCCGCTGGGTGTGGTGGCGGCGGTGGTCGCCGTGATCATGCTGCTGTCGGGCCTGCGCGACATCGGCCCGGTCGGCCTGCTCGTCATGATCGGCTGCGTGATCGCGGCCGTCGCCCTGATCGCGCCGGTGATCTCGCTGCGCAGCCGGCGCTCGCGAATCGATGACTCCGCGCCGGACATGTGGGTCAACTCGGTGATCCGCTCCAGGTCAGGGAGGGCAAGGACGAGAGAGACCAGGCCCTGGCACACCGGAGCAAGGACGACATCGGCGAGTTCAAGAAGCTGAACGCGGAGCTTGACGGGGAGACGGGGACCGCGGCGCCGCCGGAGGACCTGCTCTACCACGGTGCGAGGTGGGACGAGGACCAGATCGACGCCTGGAAGGAGGCACTGAGCCGCGGTGAGCCACCGCACCTCGCGGTGGACACCCGGCCGACGACGACCGATGCGACTACCGCGGACCTGTACGCGAGGAACCCGACTGCCTCGCAACGCCTCGGCGATCGCCCGCCGGGCTGGATGGGGCTACCAGCGAGTCGGCCGCGCACCCCGCCGTCAACGGCTTCGAGCACGGCACGACCACGGCCGACGAGGCCCATCGGGTCGGATCCGACGATGCCGTCCCAGATCACGAGGTGGCGGCACACCGGATCGACTTCGAGACCGACGTCCAGAAGCGGATCGACGCCGCGGAGGCTGCGGGCGACACGAAGCGGGTCGGCGAGCTGGAAACCCTCCGGGACCGGATTCACGCCGGCACCATCGGTCTGGACGGCGAACGGCAGCCATCCCTCCTCGCTTCGAACGGTCAGCTCCCCGCCATCACCTACACCGACGGCGGCCGGCGGAACGGCCTCGACGAGAAGATCCTTACCGGGAACTACGGGATGGCCGGCCTCGTGGACTCGCGACCCGGCCACGAGTTCTCGTGGGACAGGTGGGCATCTTCACTCCGCCCGGCGGTTTCACTCCACCCGGCGGTCGGCCGATCCCACCGGGCGTGTATGCCGTATGGCGGCCCCGCTCGTAGCTGCCCATCCTCGGCCGGCACCCAAGACCCTGGTTCCGCCGATCTCGCATAGATGGAGGTTCACGGGCGGCTCAGCCCGGCCTGGGCGGCTGGTCCACCAGCTGGGCCAGGTACAGCTGCTCGCCGAGCCGGTCCATCAGCTCGAGGTTGGTCTCGATGTAGTCGATGTGGTGCTCCTCGTCGGCGAGGATCTCCTCGCACAGGTTCGCGCTGGTGACGTCGCCCTTGGCGCAGCACATCGCAATCCCCGGACGCAGCCGCTCGACGACCTCCAGCTCGACGGCGAGGTCGGCCTGCAGCTGCTCGCGGACGGTCTGTCCGATGCGCAGCTGGAACAGCCGCTGGTAGTTCGGCAGGCCCTCGAGGAACAGGATGCGGTCGGTGATCCGCTCCGCGTGCCGCATCTCGTCGATCGACTCGTCACGGGTGTAGGCGGCGAGCTTGGTGAAGCCCCAGTTCGCCTGCATCTTGGCGTGCAGGAAGTACTGGCTGATCGCAGTGAGCTCGCTGGTGAGCTGCTCATTGAGCAAGGAGATGATCTCTGGGTCGCCACGCATGATCACACCGTAGCGGTCCACCATGCACACCGAGCACACGGGACAGGCCGCGCAGTGGGGCCGTGACCACCAGAGGTCGATCAGGCGGTGAGTCGGAGCCCGACCAAGTCCGACGGGCCGTACGCCGCGGCCAGGAAGACGTCCACCTGGTCCACGCAGCCACCACACCCGGTGCCCGCCCCGCATGCGTCCCCGACCTCCTCCGCGGTCCGCGCGCCCGCGTCGATACAGGATCGGATCTCGGTGTCGGTCACCGCGGCGCAGATGCAGATGAACAACGCAGGCCCTCCTTGGCTAAGGGGAGCCTATGCTGCCACCGAGTCGGGAATCGCGCAAGATGGCGCTACCCTGGCCGAGGTGCCGCTGCAGGAGTACCGCCGCAAGCGCGACCCGCGGCGCACCCCCGAGCCCGTACCGGACGACGACCCCACGCCGTCGTGCACCGGCGCCGCCCGCTTCGTCATCCAGGAGCACCATGCGCGGGCGCTGCACTGGGACGTCCGGCTGGAACGGGACGGCGTGCTCGCCTCCTGGGCCGTCCCCAAGGGTCTGCCGGCCGACCCCGGCACCGTCCGGCTCGCCGTCCGCACCGAGGACCATCCGCTGGAGTACCTCGAGTTCTCCGGGGAGATCCCGGCCGGTGAGTACGGCGCCGGCACGATGACCATCTGGGACCACGGCCGCTACGAGACCGAGAAGTGGACCGACGGCGAGGTCGCGGTCGTGCTGCACGGCGAGCGCGCGTGCGGGAGATACGTCTTCGTCCGCAGCGACCGGGACCGCCGCGACGGCTGGCTGCTGCGCCGGTCCGACCCGGCCCTCGACCGCACCCCGCTCCCCCACGACGCCGCCCCGATGCGGCCCACTCCCGGGCGCCTGCCCTCCGGGAAGGACTGGTGGCTACAGATCGGATTCGGCGGGGACCGGGTGATCGTGCGGGTCGAGGGCGGCCGGGTCCGGGTCACCGACGCCGGCGGTGTGGAGCGGAGCGTCGCCGCCCTGCGCGGGCTCGGCCCGTCGCTGTCGGCCACCGAAGTACTGCTCGACGCCGAGCTGAGCGGTGACGACCTGTGGATCGGTGACCTGCTGCACCTCGACGGCCGCGACACCACCGGCCTGGCGTTCCCCGAGCGCCGCTCGCTGCTCGAGGAGCTGCCGTTGCGCGGGCCGCACTGGCGGCTCGCGCCGGTCTACCCCGGCGCCGGACCCGAGGTCCTTGACGCGGCCACCGAGCAGGGCCTGCCGACAGTGATCGCCAAACGGGCCGGAGCCCCCTACCGGGCCGGCGCCGCGTCGAAGGACTGGGTGGAGGTGCGCACCGGTGCCGCCGAGCATGGGCGACCGGCGCGGGCACCGAGGACCACGCCACCCCGCGTCGGGCGGGCGAAGCTGACCAACCCCGACAAGGTGCTCTACCCGCTCACCGGCACCACCAAGGCCGACGTGCTCGCCCACTACCTGGCGGTCGCCGAGGTGATGCTGCCGCACCTGCGCGACCGTCCGGTCACCATGGTCCGCTGGCCCGACGGCGTGGAGCAGCCGTCGTTCTTCGAGAAGGACGTCTCCCGGCATGCGCCGGACTGGATCACCACCGTGCGGGTGGGTACCCCCGGCGGCCGTTCGGAGACCGCCGACTTCCCGCTCCTCGACGACGTCGAGGCGCTGGCCTGGGCGGCCAACCTGGCGGCGCTGGAGCTGCACGTGCCGCAGTGGCGGGCCGGACCGCGCGGTGGTCGCGGCAACCCCGATCTCGTCGTGTTCGACCTCGACCCCGGCGAGGACGTCACGGTCGTGGACTGCGCCCGGGTGGCCGAGCACATCGCCGACCTGCTCGCCGACGACGGGCTCGTTGCCCATCCCCGCACCAGCGGTGGCAAGGGCCTGCAGCTCTACCTCCCGGTCACCGTCTCGCGTCCGGAGCGGACCGCGGAGTTCGCCCGTGGCGTCGCCGAGCGGCTGGCCCGGGACCGGCCGCGGGAGGTCACCGCCGTGATGGCCAAAGCTCGCCGGCGCGCCAAGGTGTTCGTCGACTGGAGCCAGAACAACCCCGCGAAGACGACGATCGCCAGCTACTCGTTGCGCGGCCGGGGCCGGCCGACCGTCGCGACCCCGGTGACCTGGGCCGAGGTCCGGGCCTGCCACCGGCCCGAGGACCTGGTGTTCACCCTCGACGACGTGGCGGACCGGCTCGCCGAGCACGGCGACCTGATGGCCCCGTTGCTCACCGACCAGCAACGCCTGCCCCGGGGCTCCGGCCGGTAGGCTTGATCCGGTGAGCGAGGCCGCGGTCGACACCCAGCGCGCGGCCACCCGCGGCCAGGTACTCGCCTGGGGGCTGTGGGACTGGGGCTCCTCGGCGTTCAACACGATCGTGCTCACCTTCGTCTTCTCCGTCTACCTCACCGGCTCGGTCGGCGCGGACCTGCCCGGCGGCGTCAGCGCGAACAGCTGGCTGGGCGGGGCGATCGGTGCCGCCGGGCTGCTCGTCGCGCTGCTCGCCCCGGTGATCGGGCAGAGCGCCGACCGGGCGGGCCGGCGAGTGCGCTCGGTGGGGGTCTGGACCGTGCTGGTGGTCGTGTCGACGGCGCTGCTGTTCATGGTCCGCGACGACTACCACTACCTCTGGCTCGGGCTTGTCCTGCTCGCCGCGGGCTCGATTTTCTTCGAGCTCGCCTCGGTGTCCTACAACGCGGTGCTGCGCCAGGTCTCCACCCCGGCCAGCATCGGCCGGATCTCCGGTTTCGGCTGGTCGATGGGCTACTTCGGGGGCATCGTCCTGCTGCTCGTGGTCTACGTCGGGTTCATTGCCGGTGCCGGGCCGACCCGCGGCCTGTTTGCGGTGAGTACCGCAGGCGGGCTGAACATCCGGATCGTCGCGCTGGTCGCGGCCGGTTGGTTCACCGTCTTCGCGATACCGATGCTGCTGGCGATCCCGGAGGCTCCGCGCGGTGGCGGGCGTACCCGGCTGGGCGTCGCCGCGTCCTACCGCAAGCTGCTCGCCGACCTGCGAGCGCTGCACCGGGTCAGCCCACACACCGTGTACTTCCTCGGGGCGAGCGCGTTGTTCCGCGACGGCCTCGCCGCGGTGTTCACCTTCGGCGGGGTCATCGCGGTGACCGTGTACGGCATCGACGCGGGCGCCGTGCTGATCTTCGCGGTGGCCGCGAACGTGGTCGCCGCGCTCGGCGCGCTGGCCGGCGGTTGGCTCGACGACCGGTGCGGGCCCAAACCGGTCGTCGCAGGGTCACTGCTCGGGATGATCGGCTGTGCGACCGTGCTGCTGTTCCTGTCCGGCCCGACCGCGTTCTGGGTCTTCGGGCTCGGGCTGGTCCTGTTCGTCGGACCGGCGCAGTCGTCGTCGCGGACCTACCTCGCGCGGCTGTCCCCACCAGGTCGGGAGGGCCAGCTGTTCGGCCTCTACGCCACCACCGGGCGCGCGGTGTCGTTCCTCGCGCCCAGCCTTGTCGGGCTGTTCAGCTACCTGTTCGGCACCGATCGGGCCGGCATGGTCGGGATCCTGCTGGTGCTCGCGCTCGGGCTGCTGGCGCTGTGGCCGGTCCGGGCTCCGGAAGCCATCCTGCGCACGCCGTGACCGCGCATCGCGGACCCGACAACGCTCCGGTAAACATTGGACACTCGGGCAGTGAGGTAAGTCACAGCCAGCAGACACGTCACATCTGCGTGTGCAAAGGGCGGCAGATGGGGGATACTGGGTAGTCGGGGCGCACACCGTCCGGCGTCGGCCTCGCTGTGCCGACACCGGTGAGTGAACGACCTCGACGGCGGGAATGAGCGGCTGCTGCGCAGACGTTACACCCGGTGGCGCGAGATGGATCGTCGAGGGACCCACCCTCGGCTGAAGCGAACGGGAGGGTGGCGCATGGCCGACCGCGTGCTCCGTGGCAGCCGGCTCGGGGCTGTCAGCTACGAGACCGACCGCAACCACGACCTGGCGCCGCGGCAGGTCGTCCGCTATGCGTCTTCCAACGGCCACGAGTTCGAGGTGCCGTTCGCCAACGATGCCGAGGCCCCCGCCACCTGGGAGTCGCCCCACGGCGGGTTGGGCAAGCGGGTCGACGGCATCGAGCCCGAGCAGAAGAAGACCAAGCCGCCGCGCACGCACTGGGACATGCTCCTGGAACGCCGCACGGTGGCCGAGTTGGACGACCTCCTCGCCGAGCGGCTCGAACTCCTGCGCGAGCGCCGCGCGGAGATCGCCTGACCTCCGCGCTGCACGACGTCGAAGCCGGGCCACCTCCCGTGGGGCCCGGCTTCGCTGCGTCCGAGACCGCGGTAGTGCTCATGGACTCGATCCGTCCGATCGACGCGAGCAACGGCCAGGTCAGCCGGCATCCGGGCCGGGTGAGTGCGGAGGCCCTGGCGGCCCGCTGGTATGCATCCAGCACGATGCCGGGAATCCCGAGCGATCCGGGGCCACCGCGGCCGGGCACCGGGGCAAGCAACGGTGGTGCGGCCGCGGCGGGCGCCGGTGCCAGGACGGGGGGTAGCACGTCTTCCGGCAGTGCTCCGGTCGCCCCGGTCGTCCCGGTCGTCCCGGTCGCCCCGGTCGCCCCGGTCGCCTCGGTAGCTCCGGTCGGCCCGGTGGCTCCGGTGGCTCTGGTCGGCCCGGTGGCCCCGGTCACCTCGGTCAGCCGGGCGGCTCCGGTTGTTCCGGTCGGCGCGTAGGGCGTCTGGTCGACGACTGGTTCGGCCGATCCGTTCACGTCCGCGACCAGCGCCCGGCGCGGGTTGTCCGGCAACCCCGGGATGGCGGACCTCGACACGGTGTCCCCGGCGGGGACGGCGAGACCGAGCAGGCTGATCGCCACGGCAACCAGGATGTGACGGACTCCGTGCCAGGGGTTGTCACGCCGCCCGGGCAACGGACTCCCCGGCTCGTCTCCGATCGGGCTCACGGGATGCTCCTCGTCAGTCGGGGCAGCATTGACAGTCGGCAGCATTGATCAGCAGGAGGGCGAATCAGCCGAAGCGGCCGTTGACGTAGTCGTAGGTGCGGGGGTCAGACCCGAATCCGCGAGTAGTCGACAAGTTGATCTTCATGTCCGAGGAATGATCTTCGGGTGGACCGGTTCGGTGTGTGGGCGCGTTGGTGGCCCGGGTGATCGCGCCGGGTTCGCGTGTTCCGAGTTCTGGTCGGGTTCCGGGGGAACCGGGGGGTCAGCACGTGCGGGGAAGTGCTCGTATCCGGGTGAGGATCTGGGTGAGTAGCTGGTGGTCTGGGGGTAGGCGCAGACTCAGCGCTCCGGCGTGGGGGATGACGCGGGCGGGGACGGCGATCAGTCGGTGCCGCAGGGTGGTGACCATGGCTTTCCCGCCGCGGACACCATGCCCGAGCAGATGGCCGCGTTCGGTGGTGGCGGTGAGTTGGTGGCACCAGCCGGCGATGCTCGCGGTGAGCAGCGCACCCCACATCCACACGGTGTTGATCTCGGGGTATCCCGAGGGCAGGTGACGCAGGGCGCCACCGTGTTTGCTGTCGCGGAACACGTTTTCGATCTCGGTGCGGTGTCGGTACCAGTGCTCGGTCGTGGCGGCTCGCTCCGGTGTGGACACGTCGATGTTGGTCATGACGAACGAGTAGGCGTAGACCGCGTCGGCCTTGGCGAGCTCGGGCAGCGGCAGGGCGCGCTGGTCGGGGTGCAGGGTGCGGCGCCGCCGGGAACGGGGATCGCCCGAGACCTGCCCGGCGTCGATGTCGAGTGCGACCCGGCGGATCAGCAGCCGGGTGGTCTCAGGCCACTGGTGCGGGCGGTAGTCGGTGACCGCGACCTGGGCGCCGGTCATGTCGACCGCGTCGACCCAGTCAGTCTGCGCGATCCCGGACAGGCACCGCCACAGCGGCGCGATGCGTTTGGCGCCGATCGCGAACTCGACGTTCTCCGTCACCGCCGCGCGGACCAGCTCACCGGCGAAGTACCCGGCATCCGCGCGCATCCACACCGTCCCGGCCCGAACCGCCACGGGTAGCCCGGCCAGCGCCCGACCCAGCAGAGCCGCGGAGTGCGCCCGGGGATCATCGTTGCCGCCCAACAGGTCCGCGGCCAACGTGACACCGGCCTCGGCCCAGATCGCCACGTGCGGACGCCCGACCCGCTGGCCTTGATGGTTGTCGGCCACCCCACGTTTGAGCCGGCCGTAGACCTCCACATCGGTGGCATCCAGATCGATCGTCGGCGCCTGACACAGCGCCACGGCCTGCGTCGCGGGCAGCATGCCCCACACCCGGGCGGTGACCGCGGCGACCCCGCTCTCCACCGCCTGCAACTGCGCCGCGGCGATCCCGACCAGCAGCTGCCCCCCGGAGAACCCACGCTCCCGGGTCTTGATCGGTCCGATCGCCACGCCCAACAACTTGATCATGCCCAGGCGGTCGAGCAGCTCGGTGACCGCCGCCATCCCCCCGAACCGGGTCAAACTCGGGTCCGGCGCGCCGATCCGCACCCTCCGCCCCAACCGGCGGATCTCGCGTACTCTGTCCACCTGATAGGTGTCCTTCCCACCTTGATGATCGTGTCGTCGCAAACACCATCATCAACGGGCACCTATCGGCATCTCCCCAGCCGTGTCGCGCAGCTACTCGCGGATTCGGGTCAGAGCCGGTTTACCCCACCCCGTCAGGCCCGGACCGAATCGCGGGAGACCGCGTCGCGGTGGTACCTACCGAACCTGTGTGCCAGGCCCCAGCGGGTGACCCGCCACAACGCCTCGCCGACGATGGAGCCGTTCATCTTCGACGAGCCGCGCTCCCGCTCGGTGAAAGTGATCGGCACCTCGCACACCCGGAACCCGGCCTGCACGGCGCGCCACGCCACGTCGACCTGGAAGCAGTAGCCCTGCGAGGCGACGCCGGTGAGGTCGAGCTCCTCGAGCACCTGGCGACGGAACACTCGGAAGCCGCCGGTCATGTCGTGGATCGGTACCCCCAGGGCGAGCCGCGAGTACAGGTTGCCGCCCCTGGAGAGCAGTTCGCGGTGCACCGGCCAGTTCAGCACCTGCCCACCCTTGACGTAGCGGGAGCCGAGCACGAGGTCGGCGTCCTCGAGCGCTGCGAGCAGCACCGGAAGGTCCTCGGGCGCGTGCGAGCCGTCGGCGTCCATCTCGACGAGGACCTGGTGCTCGCCCCGCAGCGCGGTGGCGAACCCGGCCAGGTAGGCGGCACCGAGCCCGGCCTTGCGGTCGCGGTGCAGCACCCGGACCCTCGGGTCGGCGGCGGCCATCTGGTCGGCCAGCTCACCGGTACCGTCGGGGCTCGCGTCATCGACCACGAGGACGTCGGCTGCGGGCACCGCGGCATGCAACCGCCCCACCACCGGGCCGAGGTTGTCCCGCTCGTCGTACGTCGGGATCACCACCAGCACCGGACCCGCGGCCTCAGCCATCCTCGTCCTCTCCTGCCTGCGGTGCTGATCCCGACCGACCCCGCCGGGTTCTCAGGATCGCGCCACCGACCGCCACCATGCCCACAGCGGCCAGCAACCATTCGGGTACGGACCGCAACCGAGTGGCCAGCGTAGTGGTGCTGCGCAAGACGGTCTGATCGACCAGGACTCCCGGGACGAACTGCCGGATGCTCCCGGTGACCGTGCCGTCCGGGGTGACGCTGGCACTCACCCCGCTGGTGGTTGCCACGATCACCGAGCGGTCGTGCTCGACGGCCCGCACCCGGGACATGGCCAGCTGCTGATAGGTCATCTCGGTGACACCGAACGTGGCGTTGTTGCTCGGCACCGCGAGCACGGTGGCACCTGCGTCGACGCTGTCGGCGACCAGGTCGTCGAAGGCGACCTCCCAGCAGATCGCCACCCCCACCCGCACGCCCGCCAGCGACACCACCCCCGTACCCGGGCCCGGGACGAAGTACCCGGCCCGGTTGGCGTAGCTGGAGAAATGGGAGAAGAACGACCGCCAGGGCAGGTACTCGGCAAAGGGCACCACCCGGCGCTTGTCCGTGCGGTCGACCGGTCCGACGCCGGCCTGCCACCCGAGCACGGAGTTGGTCGTGGTTCGCCCGTCCGGGTTGCGCAGTACCGCCCCGACCAGGATCGGGGCCCTGATCGCGGCCGCCGCCCTGTCGATCTGCGCGGCGGCGTCGGGGTTGCGCAGCGGGTCGATGTCGCTGGAGTTCTCCGGCCAGATCACCACGGCGGGCTGCGGGGCCCGACCGGCGGCGACGTCGGCGGCGAGCGCCAGGGTGACGTTGACGTGGTTGTCGAGCACCGCGCGGCGCTGGGCGTTGAAGTCCAGGCCGAGCCGGGGGACGTTGCCCTGGATCGCCGCGATCGTCACGGTCCGGTCGGGCGCGGCGCGGGTGGGCGGGACCAGCGCCGCGGCCGGGCCGCTCAGCAGGGCGAGCGCGACGAGCACGGCCGGCCACCCCGCCGCCGACCGGCGTCGACGGCGCAGCAACCGACGCGCGGCCTCGGCCAGCGCGAGCCCGGCCAGCACGGTGACGAACGACAGCAGCGGCACCCCGCCGACCGCTGCGACACCCAGCAGCGGCCCGTCGGGCTGGCCGAACCCGACGCGCCCCCACGGGAACCCGCCGAACGGCACCCGGCTCCGCGCCGCCTCGCCCGCGACCCACACCGCGGCCGCCCACACCGGTGCTCCCGCCAGCCGCGACACCGTGGCCATCCCGGCGCCCGCGGCCCCGATGAACAGCGCCTCGGCCACCGCCAACGCCAGCCAGGGCAGCACCCCCACGAAAGTGCCGGTCCAGCTCAGCAGCGGGAGGAGGAAACCCAGCCCGAACACGACACCGGCGACGAACCCGGTACGCGCACGGACGTTGCGCAGCACGGCGCCGAGCAGCGCGAACGCGAGCGGGGCGAGCCACCACAGGGTGCGCGGCGGGAAGCTGGCGTAGAGCAGCAGGCCGCCACCGGCCGCGCCGAGCAACCGGGCCCCGAGCACCAGCCCGCGCCCCTGCGCCGGCCGCGCGGCGCCCCCGCGTCCGGCGTCGGGTTCGACCCCTGGTGCGACATCAGACTCGCGGGCGGGATCGACGGTCGGCACAGCCACCCGGTCAGCCTACGACCGCATCCCGACAACTCCGACGGCCGCGACCGAGCCGGGCCGCCCGGACCGCGGATGGGTGTTGCCGAGCAGATCCAGCACCCCTGGTGCACCGTCGCGGACGAACCACTCGCAGCCGTACCCGGCGGCGAAGCCGGCGATGCCCCCCTTGCCCGCATCGGGCAGCTGTTCCGGGCCGACCTGGCTGACGTGCGCGGTGATCGCGGCGTGCTTGGTCGCCAGGTGGGCCGCCTCGCCCGTCACCGCGAGCGTGATCTCGGCGACGTCGCGGCCGAACGCGACCCCGGCGGCCGTGGCGACCCGGTGCACCAGATGACCCGCCGCCCGCAGGTGCTCGCGGTCGACCGTGACCCGGTAACTCGTCGCACCGGTGAGCTCGGCGGCGATGGCTCCGACCTGGTGCGCGGCGCGATGGTCGGGGTGGCCGTAGATGCCGTGCTCGTCGTCGTACACCAGGGTGGCGGCGCCCTCCGAGTCGGCGAGCTCGGCGATCCGGCTGGCCGTGGCCAGCGGCTCGGCGGCGGCGAACGCGAGGGCGTGGCCGGCACCGGACCCACCCAGTCCGGAGTCGCGGCGGCCGAGCAGCACGAGCCGGTCGACGCCGAGCAGCGCGGCCGAGCGCTCGAGCTCGGCGAGGCGGCGGCCGGCGAGGGTCTCACCGGGGTCGAGCGGGACCCTGGACTCCCCCAGCTCGCCCGCCGTGGCGACGACCAGTACGACCCGGGCGCCCGCGTCGGCGAGCCTGCGCAAGGTGATGCCGGTGAAGATGGCCTCGTCGTCGGGGTGGGCGTGCAGGGCGAGAACGGTGTGACCGCGCAGGTCGGGTGCGGAGAGCAGCATCGGTGATCGCAGACGTACGGGCCGCGGGTGCGGCGGGGTGGACGGGTCCGGGGTTCAGCTGCAGCAGCGACAGCTGGGACAACACCCCGAACAGCGGCAACCCGCGAGGGGGCGGCCGGTCCGGTCGATCACGAGCTGGATTCTGCCACAGCCAGCGCCCGGGTGCGGCTCCGGACCCCTTGAACGTGCGGCGAAGCCGTGATGATCGCCGTCTCGGCGGCCGCAGCCGCGAAAACGCGGTTGCGGACGCCCGAGCGTCGATCATGCCAAAGCGCTGCGGCCAACCCCCGATCACCCCGGCCGAGCGC